>CAXTDZ010000114.1:0-15036 GCA_964243035.1 uncultured Lichenihabitans sp. | reverse complement strand
GCGCCTCGCGCACCCACAGGTCCATGATGCCGCCCTCGTTGACGAGGTCGTCCTGGACCGACTGGATGAAGCAGGCGTGCGGCTGCGGGTGCTCGTAGGCGGAGGTGGAGGCGGTCAGCGCGCCCGTGCGGCCGTCCACGTAGTAGTGGCCCTGGCCGGGGCCGTCGATGCCGTAGGCCCAGTGCAGGCCCGTGTTGAACCACTGCGGCGAGTTGGGCGCGACCATCTGGCGGGCCAGCATGAAGCGCAGCTCGTCGTGGAAGGCGTGGGCGTCGTCCTCGCTGCCGAAGTAGCCGCCCTTCCAGCCCCAGTAGGTCCAGGTGCCGGCGAGCCGGTCGAACACCTGGCGGGCGGACGTCTCGGAGCCGTAGCGCTCCGCCTCGGGCAGGGCGGCGAGCGCCGCCTCGTCGGGCACCGAGCGCCACAGGAAGGAGGGGACGTCGTTCTCCTCGACCCGGCGCAGGCGCGCCGGCACCCCGGCCTTGCGGAAGTACTTCTGGGCCAGCACGTCGGCCGCGACCTGGCTCCAGGCCGCCGGGACCTCGATGCCGTCGAGCGCGAACACCACCGACCCGTCCGGGTTTCTGATCTCGCTCCGCGCCGTGCGGAACGCGATTTGCCCGTAGGGCAGGCCGGCCGTGGTGGTGAGCAGGCGTTCGATCTTCATAACGCGGCACCCTTGATCAGGTCAGCGACGCCCGCTTCAGCCCCCGTACCCAACTCGCGGACCCGCCGTGCTCGTTCCGACGGGGCCGCCGACCGAGTCCATCGAGTTCGGTTGTAAGTTGGTTAAAAGACTCTGAGGCGAGGGTCGAGTATTTCAGGCTAACCGAGATACGGGCCGCGAGTCTCGCCACCGTAAAGCTTTTCCACAGCGACAGAGCCGCGCCGCCCGAACGACTCTCCGGGGCAGGATCTAGACTCGCGGACGCCGATCCGGCCGCCACCTAGACTTTAGCGATGCTGCCGTTGATTTGGGAACTGGACTCGGCCGCCGCAAGCCGTTGCGGTGGCTGGCCCGGTGCCGGGCGCCGCGGCCGGCGCGACACGCGGTCCAGCCCGGGCGACACCCTTTGACGTGCCGCGCCCCGCGCGACATAACGGCCGCGACCGCCACCGGCCGGACCCCGCGATGCCCACGCCCTGGAAACTCCGCCTCCTGCAGTTCTTCACCTGGTGGAGCGGCGAAACGCTCGGAACCAAGCTCTACACCCGCCGCTTCGGCGAGTTCGTGGGGACGGACGAGTTCGGCAACCGCTACTACCGCAAGCCCGGCATCGACCCGAACCTCCATTTCGAGCGGCGGTGGGTGATCTACGCGCGGGAAAGCGAGGGGTCGCTGACGCCGCCCGGCTGGTACGGCTGGCTGCACAACACCGTGGACATCCCGCCCAGCGCCGAGACCTACGCGCCGCGCGCGTGGCAGAAGCCGCACCTGCCCAACATGACGGGCACCCCCGACGCGCACCGCCCGCAGGGCTCGATCCTGAAGTCCGGCGTCCGTCCGCTGGCGGGCGGCGACTACGGGGCGTGGACGCCGGACTAGCGCGTCCCCTCGCGGATCCCGCCAAAACGCCGCCCCGCGCCGAAGCCGTTCCGACGAACGGGCCCGGACGGGCCCGCTCAGTCCACGTCCTCCACCTCGACCGTGCGGCCCGACAGGCGCTGGGCCAGGGCCGCCTCCATGAAGGCGTTGAGGTCGCCGTCGAGCACGTCGGACGGCGTGCCGGACGTGACGCCCGTGCGCAGGTCCTTGACGAGCTGGTAGGGCTGGAGGACGTAGGAGCGGATCTGGTGGCCCCAGCCGATGTCGGTCTTGGAGGCCGCGTCGGCGTTGGCCTTGGCCTCCTGCTTCTCCAGCTCGACCTCGTAGAGCCGCGCCCGCAGCATGCTCCAGGCGGTGGCCCGGTTCTTGTGCTGGCTCCGCTCGTTCTGGCAGGCGACCACGATGCCGGACGGCACGTGGGTGATGCGCACGGCCGAATCGGTCGTGTTGACGTGCTGGCCGCCCGCGCCCGACGACCGGTAGGTGTCGATCCGGCAGTCCGCCTCCTTCACGTCAATCTCGATCCGGTCGTCCACCACGGGGTAGACCCAGGCCGAGGCGAAGCTGGTGTGCCGCCGCGCCGCCGAGTCGAACGGCGAGATGCGCACCAGGCGGTGCACGCCCGACTCGGTCTTCATCCAGCCGAAGGCGTTGTGGCCCTTGACCAGCAGCGTCGCGGATTTCAGGCCGGCCTCTTCGCCCGGCGTTTCCTCGACCAGCTCCACCCGGAACTTCCGGCGCTCGGCCCAGCGCGTGTACATGCGCAGAAGCATCCGCGCCCAGTCCTGGCTCTCGGTGCCGCCCGCGCCCGAATGGACCTCGACGTAGGTGTCGTTGCCGTCGGCCTCGCCCGAGAACAGGGCCTCGACCTGGCGGCGCGCGGCCTCGGCCTTCAAGGCCTTGAGCTGGCCGACGGCTTCCCGCTCGACGGCCTCGTCGCCTTCCTCCTCGGCCAGCTCGACCAGCCCCACGGCGTCGTCGAGCTCGCGTTCGAGCGCGCTGACGGCGCCGAGCTGCTCCTCAAGCTCGGTGCGCTCGCGCATGACCTTCTGGGCGGCCTGGGCGTCGTTCCACAGGCCCGGGTCCTCGCTTTTCGCGTTCAGTTCCGCGAGGCGGCGGGTCGCGGTGTCGACGTCAAAGATGCCTCCTCAGCAGTCCGACGGACTGCTTGATGTCTTCGACGAGTTGCAACGGTTCGGCGCGCATCGGCTCCCGCTGGTGTTCGGTGTCCGGTCGGGGCGGAAGTTTAGGCGGGGACGGCGGGCGTGTAAACCGCCGCGTCGCGGCCGCGCGGGACCCGGCACGCGACGCGGTCGGCCCCGAACGCCTCCAGGATCGCCTCCGCGGCGGCCACGAAGCGCGCGCACGGCCCCGCCGCGCCCGCGCTCTGCCGGCTGACCCGCGCGCCCTCCAGCAGCAGCGACAGCGCGTCGGCCAGGAGGTCGGCTTTGGCGATGCCCGCGGCCCGGCACAGCGCCGCGAGCCGGTCGTGGTGCGCGCGCTTGAAGTCCTCGACGATGCGGCGGGCGGGATGGTCGGCTTCGGCGAGCTCCACCGCGGCGTTGGCGAGGTCGCAGCCCCGCCCTTCGGTGATGACGCAATCGGCCACCTCGCGCACCCAGCCGTGGAGCTGGGCCCAGGGGTCGCCGGGGAACCGCTCCTCAAGGTCGCGCCAAGTGTCCTCGACCTCCTCGGCAACGGCGCGGAGGCAGGCGCAGATCAGGTCGTCCTTGGAGCCGAAGTGGCGGTACAGCGTCATCTTGTTGGTGCCGGCCGCTTCCGCGATGGCGTCCACGCCGATGCCGCGGATGCCGTGCCGGTGGAACAGGTCGCGCGCCGTCACCACGATCCGGTCGCGCGGCCGGCCCGGCCACTTGCCACCACAGTCCGCCACCCGACCCTCCGTTCCCGTCCCGAGCGGCCCCGCCGGGCTTGACGACGATGTTACCGACCTGTAACAAGTACCTGTTACCGAGCGGTAACAAAACGGATGTGTCGCGTCAAGGATGGCGCGGCGGTCCACCATGGCCTACGGAGGCCCGCATGAACGCCCAGCGCACCGACCTGACCATCGACGACGCCCTCAGCGATCCGATGATCGCCATCGTGATGAAGGCCGATCGCGTCGACCCGCGGGCGCTGCGCGACCTGCTCCAGGGCGTGCGCGACGCCAGGGTGAGGCGGGCGCGCTGTCTCGACTTCCCCTTCACCCGGACGCGCGACGCCCGGCCCTGGGCGCGGGTGATGCCGCCCCCGGCGGGCGGCGACTGCGGGGCCGCCCGCGCATGGTAGGTTTCTTCACCCATCGGCCGATCTTCGCCTCGGCCATCGCGGTCATCATGGTGCTGGCGGGGGCGGTCTGCTACTTCCTCCTGCCCGTTTCGCAGTTCCCCGACATCACGCCGCCCCAGGTGGTGGTGACCGCGAGCTACCCCGGCGCCAGCGCCCAGGTCGTGGCCGACACGGTGACGACGCCGCTGGAGCAGCAGATCAACGGCGTCCAGGGCATGACCTACATGTCCTCGTCGTCGTCCAACGACGGCTCGGTCACCATCACGGTGACCTTCGACGTGGGTTACCCGCTCGCCATCGCGGCGGTTGACGTGCAGAACCGCGTCAACCAGGCCGCCTCCTCGCTGCCCGCCATCGTCAACCAGGGCGGGGTCACGATCAAGAAGCAGAACCCCAACTTCGTCCTGATCGTCGACCTGACCTCGCCCGACCGCTCCGTCGACCCCGTCGCGCTCAGCAACTACGCCTATCTCCAGATCGTGGACCCGCTGAAGCGGCTACCCGGGGTGGGCGACGTGCAGATCTTCGGCGAGCGGCGCTACTCGATGCGCGTCTGGCTCGACCCCGACAAGCTCGCCAAGCTCAACATCACGGCCGTCGACGTGCAGAACGCGGTGGCCGAGCAGAACGTGCAGGTCGCGGCGGGCAAGATCGGCCAGTCGCCCGCCCCCGCGGGCACGCCGTTCGAGATGCAGGTGAACGCGGTCGGCCGCCTCAGCGACCCCAAGGAGTTCGGCGACATCATCGTGCGCGCGGACCCCGCCTCGGGCGCGGTGGTCCACCTGCGCGACGTGGCCCACATCGAGCTCGGCGCCCTCCAGTACGCGTCCTCCGCCTTCTTCGGCGACGACGCCAGCGTGGTGCTGGGCGTGTTCCAGATGCCGGGCTCCAACGCGCTTGACCTGCAGAACAGCGTCAAGAGCAAGATGGTCGAGCTGTCGCGGCGCTTCCCCAAGGGCATCGCCTACGGGATGCACTACGACACGACCCGCTTCGTGTCCGCCGCGATGCGCGACGTCATCCTGACGCTGACCGAGGCGCTGGCGCTGGTGGTCGCGGTGGTGTTCGTGTTCCTGCAAAGCTGGCGCACGACCATCATCCCCACCATCGCGATCCCCGTGTCGCTGGTCGCCACCCTCGTGGTCATGGAACTGGTCGGCTTCTCGCTCAACATGCTGAGCCTGCTCGGCATGGTGCTGGCGATCGGCCTGGTGGTGGACGACGCCATCGTGGTGGTCGAGAACGTCGAGCGGCAGCTGGAGGCGGGCCTGCCGCCGCTCGCGGCCACCCGCAAGGCGATGGGGGAGGTGACCGGGCCCATCATCGCGACCACGGCGGTGCTGATGGCCGTGTTCGTGCCCGTGGCCTTCATCCCGGGCGTGGCGGGCCGGCTCTACAACCAGTTCGCGCTCACCGTGGCGATCTCGGTGGGCTTGTCGGCCTTCAACTCGCTGACGCTGAGCCCGGCCCTCAGCGCCGCCTTCCTCCGCCACCGCCCGCCCACCGGCTTCAAGCCCTTCGTCTGGTTCAACGCCGGCTTTGACCGGATGTCGCACGGCTACGCGAACCTCGTGCGCGTCCTGATCCGCCTGCGCTGGGCGATGCTGGCCCTGTTCGCGGGCGGCCTGGTCGCGACCTACGCGGTGTGGACGCGCATCCCTTCCACCTTCCTGCCCGTCGAGGACCAGGGCTACTTCTTCGTCGTCATCCAGGGGCCCGACGGGTCCTCGCTGGAGCGCACGGACGCGGTCGCCAAGAAGGTCCGCGACGTGCTCCAGGCCACGCCGGGCGTGGACATCGTGGGCTCGATCAGCGGCCTCAACTTCCTGACCAACGCGTCGCAGTCCAACTCGGCCGTGGAGTTCGCGATCCTGAAGCCGTGGGACGAGCGGCCGCCCTCGCAGAGCGCGTCGCGGCTCGTGGCGGAGGCGCGGGGCAAGCTGCTGGGCATCCCGGAGGCCTTCGCGCTCAGCTTCGACCCGCCCTCGATCCCGGGCATGGGCACCACGGGCGGCTTCGAGTTTCAGGTGGAGGACCTGTCGGGCCGCGGCGCCACGGCGCTGAACGAGGCCACGCAGGCGCTGATCGCGGAAGCGCGCAAGCAGCCCGAGCTGAACCCGCAGGCGCTGTTCACCTCCTTCTCGACCTCGACGCCGCAGTTCAACTACGACCTCGACCGCAACAAGGCCAAGCTGCTCGGCCTGAGCCTGCCCGACGTGTTCAACACGCTGCAGATCTACCTGGGCTCGCTTTACGTCAACGACTTCAACCTGTTCGGCCACACCTTCCGCGTGACGCTGCAGGCCGACAAGGCCGCGCGGGCGGGCGCGGGCGACATCTCGCGGCTCTACGTGCGCAACGCGTCGGGCGGCATGGTGCCGCTGTCGACGCTGGGCACGCTCAGGCCGATCGTCGGTCCCGAGACCGTGCCCCACTACAACAACTACGGCTCGGCGCTGATCAACGGCGGCCCCGCGCCGGGCTTCTCGTCGGGTCAGGCCGTGGAGGCCATGCAGCGCGCCGCGGCCAAGGTCCTGCCGCGCGACTTCGGCTACGAGTGGACGGGCATCACCTTCCAGGAGCTGAAGGCGGGGTCGATCGCCACCGTCATCTTCGGGCTCGCGATCGTCTTCGTGTTCCTGATCCTCGCCGCGCAGTACGAGAGCTGGTCCATGCCCTTCATGGTCCTGCTCGCCGTCCCGCTCGCCCTGTTCGGCGCCCTGCTCGCGCTCTTCGTGCGCGGCATGCAGACCGACGTCTACTCGCAGATCGGCTTCGTGATGCTGATCGGCCTGTCGGCCAAGAACGCGATCCTGATCGTCGAGTTCGCCAAGCGCCGCCGCGAGGAGGGCGTGAGCATCGTGGAGGCCGCCATGGAGGCGGGCCGGCTGCGGCTGCGGCCCATCCTGATGACGGCGCTGGCCTTCATCCTGGGCGTGGTGCCGCTCATGCTCGCCAAGGGCGCGGGCGCCGCGAGCCGGCAGTCGATCGGCACCACGGTGTTCGGCGGCATGGTGGCCGCGACCGTGCTGACGCTGATCTTCGTGCCCGTGTTCTACGCCACCATCGAGGCCTTCCGCGAGCGGGGCGACGGGGAGGGGCCCGCGCGGCGGGAGGCCGACCTCCACCGCTTCCCCGAGCACGCCCAGGCGGCCGAATAGAGGATTGCCATGAAGCTCGGCAGGAACACCTTCGCGGTGCTGGTCGTGGTGGGCGCGGCCGCCGCCTACTACGGCTACACGCACGGCGGTCCCCAACTGGTGATGGCCGCGATGGGCAAGCCGCCGGCCGAGGCCGGAGGGCCCCCGCCCGCCTTTGTCATGCCGGTGCCGGTGGCCAGGGTCGTCAAGCGGACGCTGCCGCTGACGCTGGACTACTCGGCCCGCACCGAGTCGATCCGCAACGTCACGCTCCAGGCCAAGGTGGGCGGCTACGTGCAGGCCCAGCCCGCCCCGGACGGCGCCGACGTGAAGGCGGGCGACCTGCTCTACCGCATCGACGGGCGCGACTACCAGGCCGCGCTCGACCAGGCCAACGCGGCGATCGCGCGCGACCAGGCCTCGCTCGACTACGCGCGGTCGAACTTCCACCGCGGCGAGGACCTGGCCAAGACCGGCTACCTCGCCAAGGACTCGTTCGACCAGCGGTCAAGCTCCATGCAGCAGGCCGAGGGCGCCCTGACGCTGGACCGCGCCGCGGCCCACGCCGCCGAGCTGAACCTCGGCTACACGGAGATCCGCGCGCCCTTCCCCGGGCGCCTCGGCCGCGACCAGGCGCCCCTGGGCACGCTGGTGGGCGCGGGCGGCACCGTGCTCAACACGCTGGTGCAGCTCGACCCCATCTACGTGACCTTCAACCCGAGCGAGACCGACCTGACGGTGCTCGCCAAGGCGCGCGCGGGCGGCAAGGTCGCGGCCGACGTCGGCGTGCCCGGCTCCGCCATGGCGCCGCACCGGGGCGAACTCACCTTTATCGACAACGCCGTCGACCGGCTGACCGGGACGGTGACGGCCCGCGCCACGATCGACAACCCCGACTTCTCCCTGCTGCCCGGCCAGTACGTGAGCGTGACCGTCCACGTCGGCGAGGAAGCCGACGTGCTGATGGTGCCGCAGACCGCGGTGGGCTCCAGCCAGCTCGGCAAGTACGTCTACGTCGTGGGCGACGGCAACAGGGCCGAGCAGAAGCTCATCACGCTGGGCGCCGCCGACCACGACCTCGTGGCCGTGCTGAAGGGCGTCTCGCTCGACGACCGGATCATCACCGGCAACCTCCAGAAGATCGGCCCCGGCGCGCCCGTGTCGCCGCTGCCGGACGCGCCCGCCGCGGGGTCCTGACCCAATCCGCAGGCAAGTCGCGGGGCGGACGCCACGCGTGGCCGTCCTTGACCCGCCCGGGGGATCGCGGCACCACGCCGCTTGCCCCCGTCGGACCGCGCGGCCAGGAGACCGACCCCTCCCATGTCCATGCTGGTTCAGCGTGCCCTCGGCACTCTGCAGAGTCTGACGCGACGGGGCCGATCGCTCTACTATCGGAACGTCCTGCGGCTGCGGGGGCTGACGGGGGCCGAGGCGCGCGCACCCGCCCCCTATGACACGCGCTTCTGGTACCACAGCCAAGTCGTCCGCGGCCGCGACGGCTGGCTGTTCCACCGCGACCACGACGCCTTGGAGCAGCTCACCGGCGCCCAGCGCCTCAGCGCGCGGCAACTGGCGGTCTGGGTCGACGCGCTGAGGCGGCGCGACGCGTGGTGCTCGGCGCACGGCAGCGCCTTCCGCATGCTGATCATTCCCGAGAAGCACGTCGTCTACGCGCCTGAGCTGCCGAGGCTTTTCCGCATCTCGGAGCGGCGCCCGGTCCGGCAGCTCCTGGCCGCCCTCGACCGCGCGCCCGGGTCCAGAACGCTGTACCCGCTGCAAGCCCTCCGCGACGGGCGGGCGGTGCGGCCCACCTTCTTCAAGACCGACACGCACTGGTCGTCCTACGGGGCCTTCCTGGCCTACCGCGCCCTGGTCGACAGCCTGGCCTCGGACCTCCCGCTCGCGTCGCCGCGCGAGACCGACCTGACCTGGCGCGAGCAGCCCTACGTCGGCGACCTCGGCGTCCGCTTCGATCCGGAGGAGGGCGAGCGGGCCGTTTTCGCGGTGCCGCCCGCGCCCTTCAGGCTGGTGTTCCAGAACAACAGTTTCGGGCGCGGCGCGGTCCACGTCTACGAGGGCGACAGGCCCGACCTGCCGCGATGCGTGCTGTTCCGCGACTCCTTCGCGAACGCGATGATCCCGTTCCTGATGCAGAGCTTTTCGCGGCTCGTGGCGGTCAGCTCGCTGTCCTGCCACGCCGACCTGCTCGACCACGAGAAGCCCGACGTCGTCCTGTTCGCGGTGATCGAGCGCTTCGTCGCGAGCTTCGGGCAGGGCGACGCGATCCTGCTGCCCGAGGACGCCGCGGATGTCCCGCTCGAAGCGTGCTGCGGCCTCCCCCCGTCGGCGCTCGGGCCGGCCAACGCTCCCAACTCGGCTTAGCGCGATCGGTGGCGGGCGATGTCCTTCGCCCCCGACTCTCGGGGCTACGGCGTTCACGGGAACTCGGGCGTGTGTCGGTTCTGCCCTTCTCCCGCCCCGGGCGGGAGAAGGTGTCCGAAGGACGGATGAGGGTGGGGCCACGCGCCGCGGCGGACCCCTCATCCGGCCTGTCGGCCACCTTCTCCCCGCAAGCGGGGCGAAGGGCATGACGGCCCAGCCGCGCGGACGCGTGAACGCCGTCGCTCCTCAAGGAGAGAGGGACAGAACCGGCGAGCGTCGATCCGTGTTCGAAGTCCTGGCCGGCGCCCGCGCGGGCTTGACGATTACGCCTGCTGGAGCTTGTCGATCGTGGTGTCCGGCACGTCGGCGAAGTTGTTGGTGATCAGGTATCTGGGGCTGGTCTCGACCCAGTGCTTCAGGGTGATCTCCTCGAACTTGCCGGCGTTCCAGGTTTGCACGACTTCGAGGTCCTCGTCGCCCGTGTTGAGGATGCCGTGCCCGTAGCCGGCCGGGATGTAGGCCGTGTCGCCCGGCTTCACGTCCGACACCTTGCCGCGCCCGCCGGAGCCGAACATCGCGACCTGCCCCTTGCCCTTCAGGTAGAAGTGGAACTCGTCGGCGTTCGGGTTCCAGTGCAGCTCCTTCATCTGGCCGGGCTTTATGACCATCAGGCCGCCCGACATCGTCCGGGAGATCGGCCACTCGTCGACGGTGGCGAGGTAGAAGCTGCCGCCCTCGAAGTCGCGCTGGGACCGCGGATCCTTCAGCAGGCTGAACTTGTGGGTGGACTCCTTCGGCCAGGGCGCGTCCCGCGCCACCGACAGGGGCACGACCGGGCCGGACTGGATGTAGGTCTCCCCCTTCGGGAAGGGTTCGAACAGCGCGGGGCTGACCCCGCCGAAGGTCTTGGCCAGCATGTCCTTCGGGGTCAGGCTCACCCAGTCGGTGATCGAGAAGGTGCCGTGCTCGGAGAAGGAGCCGTTGTCGAACGACAGGATGAAGTGGCAGGGCTTGTCGCCGATCGTCTGGATCGAGTGGCCGTGCCCCTTGGGGAAGAACCACAGGTCGCCGGGCTTGTAGTTGTTGATCTCGGTCTGCCCCGAGGGGTCGAGCACCACGGTCTGGCACTGGCCGTCGATCACGTAGGCCCACTCGGCCGCGATCGCGTGCCAGTGCAGTTCGCGCGACCCGCCGGGGTCCAGGAACATGTGAACGCCGGCGAGCCCCTTCATGATGGGAAGCTGGTGCTCGGTCGATTCCTTGGCCCAGCCGCCCGAGGTGATCTTGGGCTTCGAGCCGTCGAGCGACCGGACGAACTCGGGCATCTCGGCCACGTCCTTGGGATCGTGGTAGGCCACCTTCGCGCCGGTGGGCAACTGCTCGACCTGGCGCCCGAACCCGCCCTGGCCCGGCTGACCCTTGTCGTCCGCCGACGCCGCGCCGGCCAGCGCTGCCAGTCCGCCCGCCCCGAGCGCGGCCGCGCCGAGGAAATTGCGCCTGCTGCCGTCCATGACCTGTCTCCCTGACACGCGGTGATATCCTTCACCCGACGCGAAGTGTAGCGTGATCGAAACAGGCTGCATACGTCCAGGGCACGGGACGTTTCTCCACGCGAGCCTTGAAATGTCTAGGATTTCAGGATTCTGATAGACGCTGACGATCGCGCGATTACGCCGTTTCCGCCGTTGTCCGACGGGTGATGCAATCGTGTCTGGGCCGATTGCTCGATCTTCGGGAGGTTCAAACGGCGCGCTGCGCCACGGCCTTGATCAAGTCGCCGAGCGTTTGGAAGCCGTCAACCTCGGACGACAGGAAGCGCATCCCGAAATGCTGCTCCGTCGCCATGATGATCTCGACCTGCTTGAACGAGTCCCACCCCTCGACGTCCTTGGCGGTCAGCCCGGGTGAGACCGGGATGTCGTCGCGCAGGAAGACCTCCGCGAAAATCTCGCGCAGGCCCTCGACGACTTTGGATTCGGGGATCATGGGGCGACGGTCTCCTCGCGGATCGCGGTCGGGCGCGGTGTGAAGGTGGTCAGGTCCAGCGTGCCCGACACGCCGCCCTCGGCCTCGGACCGGGTCGCGAAGCCGAGCCGGTCGAGCAGGCCCGCCACCATGCCGTTGCGCGGGGTCGGCCGGTAGCGTCCGTGCAGCGCCGTGGCGCCCAGCGCGCGCGCGGCCGCGGCGACGACGTTGAGCGTCGCCTCCTCGACCTGGCGGCCGAGCACCCGGCAGCTCATCAGCCAGTCGTCGATGACGAAACCCGTGCCCTCGTCGCGGTGGCCGGTCACGACCGCGATGATGCCGTTGTCGCCGAACCGGTCCACGAGGCGGAACTGCAGCACGGCCGCGGCCGGGTCGGCCGCCATGCGGCGGACCTCGTCCTCGCCCAGCCTGCGCGTCGCGAGGTTGAACTGGTTGGTCTTGTTGATGAGCTGCGTCACCCGCGCGATGTCGGCCTCGGCCGCCCGCCGGAAGCGCAGAACCATGCCGAGGTCGGCCAGGTAGCTGTCGAGGTCCGTGACCTCGTCCAGCAGCCGGGCGCGCTCCGCGTCGGCCGCGTAGAGCGCGCCGCGCCCGGCGTCCTCGGCGGTGAGCTGGACCAGCTCGAAACAGCCCGCGTCGGCGAGGCAGCGCGGCACCAGGGCGACGTCGTCCGGCACCTCGGGCACGAACACGTCCGGGACCTCCTTGCGCACCAGCGCGCGCTCGAACGGGTTGTCGTCGACGAACACCAGGGCGTCGAGGCCGATGTTCAGCCGCTTGGCGATCCGGCGCAGGTTGGTGGCCTTGTCGTCCCAGTTGGCCACGAAGCAGGTCACGTGCTCGCGCCTGAGCACCATGTCGGGGTGGCGCTCGAACGGCTCCAGGGCCACGGCCTCGTCGTTCTTCGAGCAGACCGCGAGCAGGATGCCGCGCGCGTGCAGGGCGAGCGCGTAGTGCTGGACGTCGAGGAACGCCTCGCCCGCCGCGCGGCCCTGCCCCACCACGATGCCGGCGAGCCCGTCGTCGCCGATCACCCCGCCCCAGAGCGTGTTGTCGAGGTCGAACACGCAGGCCTTGGCCCCGAGCCCGCGCCGCGCCGCGAGCAGGCGCGCCACCAGGTCGCCGTAGACCGGCGCCGCGGGTAGCGCGACCTCCTGCTTGGCCCCGTGCCAGGAGGACGGGCTGAACCAGCGGTCGAGCCCGTCCTGGGCCACGCGCGCGTCGAGCGCGAGCAGGTCGACGCCCGCCTCCTCGGCCGCGGCGCGGAGCCGGGCGTTGACGGCCGCGATGAAGCCCGCGCCCGAGGCGGGGTCGCGGTGGTCGTTGCTGCCGCCCGCGGCGGGCAGGCGCGGCACCACGGTCTGCTGGATCACCGCGGCCCCCAGCCGCGCCTTCGCGGCGGCCCAGGTCTGCCGCGCGCGGTCCACGAAGCGGTCGGTCTCGGCGGAAGCCTCCGCGACGGTCCTGAGCCCTTTCGCGTGGGCCGCGGTCGAGTTCGCGTCGAAGGCGAGCAGCACGGTCGCGGGCTTGAACGCGTGCAGGGCCGAGCCCGGGTCGGCGATCTCCTGGAGGTACTGGCCGTAGTCGGGCTCGTACACGTCGAGCGCGATCCCGCGGCGGAGCGCGCCGACCCGCAGGGCCGGCGCGAGGTGGCCGGTGGTCGAGGTCGCGAGCACGGCGAGCCGGGTCGGCGTGGGGAGCCCCTCGCCACCCGCCCCCACCTGCTTGCGGAGCGCCGCGTCGAGCGCGTTGGTGGCCGGGAACGACAGCCGGAAGCCCGCGAGCGAGCGCAGCTCCGCCCAGGCGGCGGCGCGGTCCGACGCCGGTCCGGCCGACAGCGCCGCGACCCGCGCGCGCCAGTCCGCGGGCGGCGGGGGCAGCCAGTACAGGTCCGGACCCGCCATCACTGCGCCGCGTGCGCGAGGGCGGTCAGGGCCGGGGCCCCGGGCAGCCCGCGGCAGATCGCGACCCAGTCGTCGAAGGCGATGTCCCAGTAGCCGTTCACGCCCCCGAGCCGGTCGATGAAGCCGAGGTGGAGGTTGGGCGCGACCTCGAACACCTCGCCCGCGCGCCCGTTCAGCGGCGCGTCCGCTTCCGCCATCGTGGCGGGCCGGACGCACAGGAGCCGCACATCCCCGAACCGCCGGAGGCGGTCGTGCAGCGCGTGCATGTCGTCGAGGCTGAACTCCCCCGCCTTGAAGACGTAGGTCTTCTCCGCGCTCGCGAGGTCGGCCACGAACTTGTCGCGCAGGTAGCTCACGCGCCGGCAGATCTTCGGAAGGAAGGCCTCCCGCTCGATCTGCTTCTCGAACATGAAGGTGTGCATGCCGAGGTCCCAGCGGCGGTCCCGGATGAAGTACTCGCCGATGCCGCTCAGCCACAGCTCGGTGTTGTCCGGCTCGCCCATGCCCTCCAGCCCCGCGTCGAGCGCCGCGAGCAGCTTGTCGAAGGGGACGTAGTTCCACCGCAGCAGCCCGAGCGGCTCGGCCCCGTAGCGGCGCTGGACCATGCCGAACTCGCAGTCGTTGCCGAGGCTCTCGTAGCCGAGCAGCAGGGCGCGGACGGCGGCGTCCTCCACGCGCGCGACCTCGACGGGCTGCGTCATGGCCGCGATCTCGGGGCGCCGCTCGGGCTCCTGGTCGATCTCGGCCAACTGCCTGGCGCTCATCACGCGGCCGAGCTGCTCCCACCCCGCCATGTCCTTGGGATAGCGGGCCTGGAACTCCGTCCAGATCGCGATCGCCCCGTCCCAATCCTCGCGCGCGGTGGCGAGTTGGCCCTTGAGCCCCAGGAAGCCGCGGTTGGTGAGCAGGTTGCCCGAATAACGCCCGAGTTCCGCTTCCGCCTCGTCCAGCCGGCCGAGCTTCAGCAGGTTGCTGGTGTGGCACAGCATGTAGTCGGGGTTGCCGGGCGCCTTGGCGAGCACGCGCGCCCAAAGCGCGAGCGCTTCGGTGTTCTCGCCGCAGTGGTCGGCGATGCGGGCCGCCTCGACAACCACGGCGAGGTCGTCGGGGAAGCGCGCCAAGGCCTCCTTGATGGTGGCGGAGGCTTCCCCGAGGCGGCTCAGCTTCCGCAGCGAGGCCGCGACATGGCACCAGTCGGCCGGGACGTCCGGCCGGCTGGCCTTGACCCTGGTCCAGCGCGTGCAGGCGTCGTCCAGGCGCCCGGCCCGCTGGGCGAGCAGGGCGTGCTCCACCAGGAGGGAAGCGTGGTCGGGGTGGCGGACGAGGGCGCGTTCGACCAGCGCGTCGGCCGCGGAATAGCCGTCGCGCCGCTCCAGGTCGCGCGCGAGGCGGATGAAGGCGCGGCCCGAGGCCAGCCCGACGCGGGCGCGGGCCGCATCCACCTGGAGCATCAACCGTTCCGCCCTGCGGCGGACTTTTGCGGCCGCCGCCGCGGCCCCGAGCTTGTCCGACAGGACCAGAAGTCGCTGGAGAAGCGCGTCGGCCTCCATGGAAACCCTTCCATCGTTGCGGGCCCGCCCGACCCGTCGGTCAGGGGAGGGACGGCGTCGCGAGGACGCCGGGGGCCGCGGTCGGAGGGCCCCTCTCGCGGGGAACCCTTACCCGGCCCGGTGATCCGGGCCGCTTCGCCCGGGATTGATAGCCCTTTTTCGGGGCGCCGCAATGGCGGCGCGCGCGTCGGTGCCCGCGCGCGGCCCCGAGGTCCCGCGGCCGCTCACTCCCACTC
>CAXTDZ010000113.1:0-15062 GCA_964243035.1 uncultured Lichenihabitans sp. | reverse complement strand
GGCCCGAGCCGGCGGCGCGGTGACGCCTCAGGCGGCCCGCACGGCCTCGCCCGCCACCACGCCCCTCAGCGTCGCGAGGATCGCGTCCCCCGCCGCGGACTGGCCCGCGAAGGCCTTGGCCAGCGTGGCCCCGAGCGCGGGGTCGTCGCCCTGCCGGCCCGCGAAGGCCATGGCCCAGGCCGCGAAGTCGCGGGTTTCCACGGGGCCCGCCTGCAGCACGGTCACCTCGCCGTGGCGGTCGTCGCACTGGATGCGCTCGAAGGCGTCCTGGACCGCCTCGTAGGGCCCCTCCAGCACCTGGGCGAAGCAGTTGGCGCTGTAGAGCAGGCCGCCCGTGACCTGGTCGCGGGCGTTGTTGGCGCGCGACGTGGCCAGAATCGCCTCGATCTCGGCCTGCACCGTTTCCGCGGGTCCGGCCATGGTGTTGCGGCTGCAGTAAAGCACGCGGAACAACTGTGTCATCGGGTCACCACCTCCGTTGGGGCACCATCCGCAAAAGCTAACCCGGGCCCTTGCGGAGAGATCAGGCCTGAGCGTCTCGGTCAGGCCGGCAGGGCCTGCTCGCGGGTGCCGAAGCGCGCCAGAACGCCGTCGAGCTCGGTCGCGGGCACGGGCCGGCTGAACAGGTAGCCCTGCACCGAGCCGCAGCCCTCCGCGCGGATGCGGGCGAGCTGGTCGGGTGTTTCCACCCCCTCGGCGATGGTGGCCATGCCGAGGCTGGAGCCGAGCGCCGAGATGGCGCGGATCACCGCGTTCTGGCTCGCCCTGTCGCCCTCGCCGGCCACGAAGGAGCGGTCGATCTTGAGCTTGTCGAAGGGAAAGGACCGGAGCTGGCTCAGCGACGAGTAGCCCGTGCCGAAGTCGTCCATGGCGATGCGCACGCCCATGGCCCGCAGGGCGTTCAGGGCCTCCAGCACCGCGGCCTGGCTGTGCAGCAGCACGCTTTCGGTGATCTCCACCTCCAGCCGGCGGCCCGGCAGGCCGCTCGCCCGCAGGGCGCCCGCGACCGCGCCGATCAGCTTGGGGCAGTCCTCGAACTGCCGCGCCGACACGTTGACCGCGACCGCCACCCCCTCGGGCCACCGCGAGGCCTCGCGGCAGGCCTCGTGCAGCGCCCACTCGCCCAAGACCGCGATGAAGCCGATCTCCTCGGCGAGCGGGATGAAGTTGGCCGGGGACACCAGGCCGTGGACGGGGTGGCGCCAGCGGATCAGCGCCTCGAAGCCGATCACCGCGTTCCGGTCCAGGTCGATCTGGGGCTGGTAGAACAGCTCGAACTGCCGGAGCGCGAGCGCCTTGCGCAGGTCGATCTCCATGGTGCGGCGCGCCTGCGCGCGGCTCGCCATCGACGGCGCGAAGAAGCTGAACGTGCCCCGGCCCGCGCGCTTGGCGTGGTAAAGCGCGAGGTCCGCGCTGCGGAGCAGCGTTTCGCCGCCCAGCCCGTCGGACGGGGCCCGCGCGACGCCGACGCTGGCCCCGACGTTCACCTGGTGGCCGTCCACGAGGTAGGGGCGGCCCAGGATGTCCACGACGCGCCGGGCCAGCGCGGACAGGTCGCGCCCCGTGGCCAGCACGGGCACCAGCACCGCGAACTCGTCGCCGCCCAGGCGCGCCACGACGTCGTCCTCGCGCGTGGCCGTGCGGAGCCGCCTGCCCACCAGCCGCAGCAGGGCGTCGCCCACGCCGTGACCCAGCGTGTCGTTGATGGGCTTGAACCGGTCGAGGTCGACGTACAGCACGGCCGTCTCGTTCCCCCCGGCCTCGGCCGCGGTCAGGGCGGCGTCGAGGCTGCGCACGAGCTGGCGCCGGTCCGCCAGGCCCGTCAGGGCGTCGAGGGTCGCCTCGGGGGCCGGGTCGGCCGCGGGCGCGACGAAGGCGGTCCAGGTGTCCGGCCCGGTGCGGCTCACCTGGACCCGGTGATCGCGCGCGGGACGGCCGACGGCCAGGTGCAGCGCCTCGACGCGCAGGCCCGCCACGGCCGCGGAACAGGCGGCCTCCAGGCAGGCGGCGGCTTCCGCGCCCAGGGCGGGGGCGGCGGCGAGCACGTCCCCCAGGCGCCGTGGCGACGGGGCGCCGTTCTCCGGCAGGTTCAGGAGCAGGTGGAACGCCTCGTCCGCGAAGGTGACCGCGAGCCGCGCGTCGACGCTCACCACCGCCGGCCGTGTCCCGGCCGGGACGAAAGGGGCAGGGCCGGTTGCCAGCGTCGCGATCATCCCGTTCTCCACCCCGCGCAAGCGTTGCTCAAATGTCGAGCGAGAGGAGCGCCGGGTGGGATGAAGGAACGAGAAAACGCCTAAGCAAAAGTTAAGTGGAGTTCGCGCGCAATTTGACCAAATGGCGGGTGGATCGGTCCGGGCGGCCGAAAAATGATTTGGATCATAAAATCCGCGGTCGCGGGGGGTGCTGCCAGACCTTCCCGATTATTTCTGCGTCAGAATGTAGCAAGCACGGAGTCCCGAACGGGCCGCGCGAATGGCAGGCCGCGGCTCATCCGCCGGCCCGCCCTCACGCGCCCTGGCCCCAGTTCATCTCCAGGCCCCCGTCGATGGTGAAGCTCTGCCCCGTCACGTAGTCGGCGTCGGCCGACGCCAGGTAGAGCGCCAGCTTGGCGACCTCCCACGGCTCGCCCGGGCGCGACCACGGGATACGCTTCATCTCGCGCTCGCGCACGGCGGGGTCGTCGGTGCGGGCCGTCATGGGCGTGTGGATCTGCCCCGGCGCGATGGCGTTCACGTTCATCTTGAGGGGCGCCACCTCCAGCGACAGCGAGCGCGTGAAGGTGAGCAGGCCGCCCTTGGAAGCCCCGTAGGCCGCGTCGCCCGGGCTCGGGATCGCCTCGTGGACGGAGGTGACGTTGATGACCTTGCCCCCCGTCCGGCTGCCCCGCCGCCGCAGGAACTCGCGGCAGCACAGGAAGGGCCCGTAGAGGTTGGTGCGGATCACCAGATCGAAGGTGGCGAGCTCCGTGTCCCTGACGGTCGCCTGGCTGCCGCCCGTCCCGGCGTTGTTGACCAGGACGTCGGGGACGCCCAGCCCCTCCACCACGGCGTCGAACAGCGCGCGGACCGCGGCCTCGTCGGCCACGTCCACCTGCCGCACCAGCGCGCGGCGGCCGATGGCCTCGACGCGCCTGCGGGTCTCGTCGGCGCCGGCCTCGTCCGAATGGTAGGTGATGGCGACGCTCGCCCCCTCGTGGGCGAACTCCTCGGCCGTGGCCTGGCCGATGCCGGAATCCGATCCCGTCACGATCGCGATCCTGCCGTCGAGCTTGCCCATGGGAAATGAACCGTCCTTCGTTGACTGCCGCCGGATGATACCGGAAACGCGCGCCGGGTCGCCCCCTGTTCCAGCCGATCCCGGCCGGTCCGCTTGCGGCGTCCGGCCCCGAGCCCGGTTCCACCCCGAACCGCCGAGAGCCGGGCCGGCTTCCCGACCGGGCCTCGCCGGGATCGCCGTCAGCTTGTCGCGCGGCCGCGACTCCGTATAAAAATTCCTGTAAACGACCCGGGCCGGCGTGTGTCCCGCCCCGGCGCGCGGCGGCACCCGCAGGGAGGTTCTCATGTCCGACCACGTCCACCCCGTTCCCGAGGACTTCGCGCGCCGGGCCGCCGTGGACGCGGAGCGCTACGCGGCCATGTACGAGGCCTCGGTTCGCGACCCCGACGCGTTCTGGGGCGAGCACGGCCGGCGCATCGACTGGATCACCCCCTACACCCGGGTCAAGGACACGTCCTTCGCGCGCGACGCCGTGTCGATCGCGTGGTTCGGCGACGGGCGAACCAACGCGTCCCTGAACTGCGTCGACCGCCACCTCGCCACCCGGGCCGACAAGGTCGCGATCCTGTGGGAGGGCGACGACCCCTCCGAAAGCCGCGCCGTCACCTATCGCGAGCTGCACGCGGCCGTCTGCCGCTTCGCCAACGTGCTCAAGGCGCAGGGCGTCAAGCGCGGCGACGCGGTGACGATCTACATGCCCATGATCCCCGAGACGGCCTTCGCGATGCTGGCCTGCGCGCGCATCGGCGCGGTGCATTCGGTGGTGTTCGGCGGCTTCTCGCCCGAGGCGCTGGCGGGCCGCATCGAGGACTGCGGCTCCAAGATCCTGATCACCGCCGACGAGGGCCTGCGGGGCGGCCGGACCGTGCCGCTCAAGGGCAACGCGGACGCGGCGGCGGAGCGCTGCGGCACGGTGGAGCGCATGGTCGTGGTGCGCCGCACCGGCAACGCGGTCCCCATGCGGCCCGGCCGCGACACCTGGTACCACGAGGCCGCCGAGGGCGTGGGCGCCGACTGCCCGGCCGAGAGCATGGGGGCCGAGGACCCGCTCTTCATGCTCTACACCTCGGGCTCGACCGGCAAGCCCAAGGGCGTGCTGCACACCACGGGCGGCTACCTCGTCTACGCGTCCATGACGCACGAGTACGTGTTCGACCTGCACGAGGACGACGTGTTCTGGTGCACCGCGGACGTGGGCTGGGTCACGGGGCACTCCTACGTGGTCTACGGGCCGCTCAGCAACGGCGCCACCACGGTGATGTTCGAGGGCGTGCCCAACTTCCCCTCCGTGGCGCGCTGCTGGGACGTGGTGGACAAGCACAAGGTCTCGATCTTCTATACGGCGCCCACCGCGCTCCGCGCCCTGATGGGGGCGGGCGACGGGCCCGTGCGGGGGTCGAGCCGCGCCTCGCTGCGCCTGCTCGGCACGGTGGGCGAGCCCATCAACCCGGAAGCCTGGGAATGGTATTTCAGGGTGGTGGGCGACAGCCGCCTGCCCATCGTGGACACCTGGTGGCAGACCGAGACCGGCGGCGCGCTGATCACGCCGCTGCCCGGCGCCATGGCCATGAAGGCGGGCTCGGCCGCCAAGCCCTTCTTCGGCGTCAGGCCGGAGATCGTCGACGCCGAGGGGCGCGTGCTGGAGGGCAAGGCCGAGGGCAACCTGGTGATCGCCGACAGCTGGCCCGGCCAGATGCGCACCGTCTACCGCGACCACGCCCGCTTCCAGGACACGTATTTCTCGGCCTACCCGGGCAAGTACTTCACCGGCGACGGCTGCCGGCGCGACGCGGACGGCTACTACTGGATCACGGGCCGGGTCGACGACGTCATCAACGTGTCGGGCCACCGGATGGGCACCGCGGAGGTGGAAAGCGCGCTGGTGTCGCACGACGCCGTGTCGGAGGCCGCCGTCGTGGGCTTCCCGCACGACGTCAAGGGCCAGGGCATCTACGCCTACGTGACGCTGATGCAGGGCGTCGACGCCTCCGACGACCTGCGCAAGACCCTGGTGGCCCAGGTCCGCCGGGAGATCGGCCCCATCGCCTGCCCCGACGTGATCCAGTTCGCGCCCGGCCTGCCCAAGACGCGCTCGGGCAAGATCATGCGCCGCATCCTGCGCAAGATCGCCGAGAACGAACTCGGCGCGCTCGGCGACACCTCGACCCTGGCCGACCCCGCCGTGGTGGACGACCTCGTGGCCAACCGGCACGCCGCGCGGACCTGAGCGGCCCGTCCGCCGCCCGTCAGCGACGCGCCGTAGCCCAGGAAGAACAGCGCGACGTTGCGCTCGCCCAAAACCCCGGCGCGGGCGAGCAAGGGCGTGGGCGCCATGTCCTGACCGCGGGCTTCGCCTTGTCCAGGCCCGGACGGGTGTCGCGGCGCGGGGTGCTTGACGGGATGCTAACGTGGGCCCTGGCGCGGGGGCCAGCGTTAACGGTTTACCCTCCGCCGCGGCCCTTCCCGCGCCGTAACGCCTGCTTCACGCCGCGCCCCGATCTTGGCCCTCGGGCAGGGGCAACGGGGTCGGAAGCGATGGGCTTCTTCGTGCGGGTGACGGCCAGGGAGGCGCGCAGCGGCGTCGATCTCCTGCTCTGCGCGACGCTCGCCCTGGCGGTGCTGCTGGCCGCGCTGGCGACCGCCGCGGCGGGGGCCGAGACGGCCTCGGCCGCGGGCGCGCCGCGGGGCGGCGATCCCGCGACCCTCGTCCACGGGCGGCCCTGAGGGCGCTCCGGCCCGCGGGCGGCCCCTACTCCTCGTTGGCGTCGCGCAGGGCGGATTTGGGCAGGACGTCGCGCAGGAGGCTCAGGAAGTCGCGCTCGGCCAGCGCCGCGGCCCTGTCGAGGAGCAGGGGAACGGGGCTCGACGGCTCGTTCGCGCGGTAGAAGGCCGCCACCGCCGCCATCGCGCCGAGCGCCGCCTCGCGCGAGGCGACCGCCGGCGGCTTGGAGGCCGCGGGCCCGAACCAGCCGCCGGGCTTGGCGCCCGCCTCAGGCGGCGCGGCCTCCCCGCGGTCGAGCCCGGCGACCTGCTGCACCGACAGGTCGAACACCCACTGCGTGCCGATGCGGAACGAGGCCTGCCTGGCGTGGTCGGGGAGGAGCACCTCCAGGGCCTCGAAGAACGACTTGCCCCGCAGGTGCAGCGCCTGCTCGACGAGGGGGAGCGCCGGGCTCGACGGCTCCCTGCCGCGGTAGTAGGCCGCGACCGCCGCCAGCGCCGCGCCGGCCACGGGCTCCGTGGCGATGTCGGGAGCCGCTTCGGGCGCGGGGGCCTCGCGCGGCCCGGCCTTGCCGTCGGGGGCCGGAGCCGCGGCGGCGGGGCGGGCGGCCTCGCCCGGGGCCCCTTCGAGCCAGCCGCGGATGGCGGTCGCGAGGTCCGTGAGCTTGCCGAGCGGCGGCCCCTCGCCGGCCCGCTCCTGCCAGACCGCCCGGATGCGCGTCAGCGCCGTGACCAGCCGCGCGAGGCCCGCCCGCGAGGCCGCGAGGTCGTCGGGGTCGGCGTCGCGGAGCGCGTCAAGCACCGCGGTCACGCTGTGGGCGTCCTCGCCCGGCCTGGGCTTGGCGGATTTCTGGGCGAACAGCCACAGCCGCCACGACACCTTGCCGATCCGCCGGCTCACGCAGACGGGCGTGTACTGGAGGGGGAACACCACGGTGGGCGCGTCGAGCGCGTCGAGCTCCAGGCGCCGCAGGTCGACCGACGCGCCCTCGGGGCGGGGATGCACCTCGCCCCAGAACCGCTCCAGCAGGTCCGCCACGGCCTCCACGCTTTCCCCGAACCCCGCAAGGTCCCGGGCCAGGATCTGCAGCCGGGCCCGCAGGCTCCAGAGCCGGAGGTCGTGGGTGCGGGCGCCGAGCTTGTCGAGGTCGGCCAGGTCCAGCGCGGTGTCGATCCTGACCCGGTCCTCCTCGCGCTCGGGGAACAGGTAGTCGAAGTAGCTGAACGGCAGCTCGCCCCGCACGCGGGTCACGCAGGTGAGGTAGGCGCCGTCGGCCTCGGCTTCGAGGTCGGGGCCGCAGGGGTCCCCGTCGGACAGGGCGGCGAGGGCGGGCGTCACGGGTGTCCAAAACTCCGCGGCGGGCCGGCGGCCGCGGGGGTGGCCTGCCCGGCCGCCCGACTGTGCCGGGACGGCGGCGCCGAATCAAGCGCCGCGAGGCGGCCGTCCGTCGCGCTTCTTTATCGGGAATCGATCCCGGGATACAGGAACGCGCGCGCAGGACCACGCGCCGCGCCTCGGGCCGCCGCGGGTCAGGTAAGGATGGGACTGATGAACGACGACTTCTTCCAGCGGGTCTTCCCGGGTTTTTGGGACACCCTCGACAGGAGCAGGCTGCGCACGGACGACCAATCCATGTTCGGCGACCTGGAGGTGTTCGAATGGCTGATCCGCACGGTCAAGCCGCGCGAGCTGATCGAGATCGGGTCCTGGAAGGGGCACTCGGCCAACTTCATGATCGACCAGTGCCGGGCCAACGGGCTCGACTCGCGCATCGTCTGCGTCGACACGTTTCTGGGCGGTCCCGAACACTGGCTGCTGCCGGGCATGCTCGAAACCCTCTACCGGGAGAACGGCCGCCCCACCATCCTGGAGCGCTTCCTGGGCAACACGGTGGAGCGGGGCAACGCGGGCCGCGTCTTCCCGCTGACGGCCGACAGCTACGCGGCCTCCGAGATCTTCCGGCACCTCGACTTCAAGGCCGACCTGATCTTCGTCGACGGCGCGCACAACCCGGAAGCCGTGAGGCTGGACATCATGAGCTACATGCCGCTCCTGTCGGAGACGGGCGTCATGTTCGGCGACGACTACGCCTTCGCGCCGCTCGCGGAGACGGTTCACGAGTGCGCGCGCGAGCTGGGCGTCCAGGTCATGGTGAGCGCCGGCAACAAGTGGATTTTCCTGAACGAGGCGCTGCTCCGGCACATGTCCCTGCCGGACATGCAGCTCCGCGACGAGCACGAGGCGCCCGAGGACGAGGCGCCTGAAGAAGTGCCCCAGGACGAGGCGCCCGAGCCCGAGACCCCCGACGAGGCGTGACCCGGCGCGGCCGCGGCGCGGGCTTCCCGCTTGCCGCGGAAAAGCGGAGCCGCTAACCGGCACGGCATGAACAACGCTCCAGCTCCGCCCGCGCGCGTGCTCGTCACGGGCGCGTCGGGCTTCGTGGGCTCGGCGGTGGCGCGCGCGCTGCTGGCCGAGGGCCACGCGGTGCGCGCCCTGGTGCGGGCCGAAAGCCCGCGCGGCAACCTCCGGGGGCTGCCGGTCGAGGTGGTGGAGGGCGACATGCGCGACCCCGCCGCGGTCGGGCGCGCGCTCCACGGCGTCGAGCACCTGTTCCACGTCGCGGCCGATTACCGGCTGTGGGCGCCCGACCCGGAGGAGATCGTCCGCGCCAACGTCGAGGGGACGCGCACCGTCATGGAGGCGGCCCTTCGCGCCGGCCTCGCGCGGGTGGTCTACACGAGCAGCGTCGCGACGCTCGCGCTCGATCCGCACGGCGCCCCCGTGGACGAAACCGCGCCGCAGGACCCGGACAGGGCCATCGGGGCCTACAAGCGCTCCAAGACGCTGGCCGAGCGGCTGGTCGAGCGCATGGTGCGCGACGGCGGGCTGCCGGCCGTGATCGTGCTGCCCTCCACCCCGATCGGGCCGCGCGACATCAAGCCGACCCCCACGGGCCGCATCATCGTGGAAGCCGCCCGGGGGCGCATGCCGGCCTACATCGACACGGGGCTGAACCTCGTCCACGTGGACGACGTGGCGGCGGGCCACCTCGCGGCCTGGCGGCAGGGCCGGGCCGGCGAGCGCTACATCCTGGGTGGCCAGGACGTGTCGCTCGGCGCCATGCTGGCCGACATCGCGGCCCTGGTCGGCCGCAAGCCCCCCAAGGTCAGGCTGCCGCGGCAGGCCATCTTCCCGCTGGCCTACGCGGCCGAGGCGGTGGCCGCGGTGACGAGGCGCGAGCCCTTCGCGACCGTGGACGGGCTCAGGATGGCCAGGTACAAGATGTTCTTCTCCTCCGCCAAGGCCGAGGCCGCGCTGGGCTACCGGGCGCGCCCCCACGCGGAGGCGCTGGCCGACGCCGTGGCCTGGTTCCGCGCCGCGGGCTATCTTCGCTGAGCGGCCGAGGTTAGAAGGCTTCCATGACGGATCCCTCCAAAACCTCCGCCGCGGCGGCGTCGGGCAAGGGGCACGGCGACGAGAACTTCCCCGTCGCGTCGCACCTGATCGCGGCGCGGCACCGGCCCGCCATCCTGGCCTTCTACGATTTCGTCCGCGCGGCCGACGACGTGGCCGACCACCCGACGCTTCCCGCGGGCGAGAAGCTCGCCCTGCTGGACCGGATGGAGGCCTCGCTGCTCGGCCGCGCCGACGATGAGCCGGTCGCGCGCCCGCTGCGCCGGGCGCTCGCCGAACGGCGCCTGTCCCCGCGCCACGCCCAGGACCTGCTCGCGGCCTTCCGGCTCGACGCCACCAAGGCCCGCACCGCCGACTGGGCCGACCTCATCAGCTACTGCAGCCTGTCCGCCATGCCGGTCGGCCGCTACGTGCTGGACGTCCACGGCGAGAGCGAGGCCACCTGGCCCGCCTCCGACGCGGTCTGCGCCGCGCTGCAGGTCATCAACCACCTCCAGGACTGCGGAAAGGACTACCGCGGCCTCGACCGCGTCTACGTGCCCGCCGACGCCCTGGCCCGCGCGGGCCTGACCGCGGAGGCGCTGGGCGCCGAGCGCGCGTCACCCGCGCTCCGGGCCTGCCTGCGCGACCTGGCGGAGCGGACCGACGCGCTGCTCGACGAGGGCGCGGGCCTCGCGCCCGCCCTGCGCGACCTGCGCCTGAGCTTCGAGATCGCCAGCATCCACGCGCTGGCGCGCCGGCTGGTGGGCCTCCTGCGGGTCCGCGACCCGCTGAGCGAGCGCGTCCACCTCGGCAAGCCCGCCATGCTGGGCGTGGCGCTGGGCGGCTGCCTGCGGGTCGCGGCCCGCAGGCTCGTCCGCGGGCCCCAGCCCGCCCTTCCCGCGCGGGCCCTGCGCCCGTGAGCGCGGTGACGGAGGAGGCGCCGGACGCCGCGGCCCAGGCCTCGGGCAGTTCCTTCTACACGGCCATGCGCATCCTGCCCCGCGCCCAGCGCGAGGGCATGTACGCGATCTACGCCTTCTGCCGCGCCGTGGACGACATCGCCGACGAGGGCGGCACGCGCGCCGAGCGCTCCGAAGGCCTGCGCCTGTGGCGGGAGGACGTCGACGCGCTCTACGCCACCGGCCGCACCACGGCCCGCACGGCCGGCCTCGCGCCCGTGGTGGGGCGCTTCGGCCTGGAGCGCGCCGACGTGCAGGCCGTGATCGACGGCATGCAGATGGACGCCGACGCCGACATCCAGGCCCCCGATCTCGCGACACTGGACCTTTACTGCGACCGCGTGGCGAGCGCCGTGGGGCGGCTGTCCGTGCGCGTGTTCGGCGTGCCGGGGCAGGCCGGCACGGACCTCGCCCACCACCTCGGGCGCGCGCTGCAGCTCACCAACATCCTGCGCGACGTGGACGAGGACGCGGGCATGAACCGGCTCTACCTGCCGCGCGAAGACCTCCAGGCCGCGGGCATCGCGGCCCGCGACCCCGCGGCCGTGGTGGCCGACCCCCGGCTCGGGGCGGCCTGCGCGCCGCTGATCGCGCGCGCGCGCGACCACTTCGCCCGCGCCGAGGCGATCATGGCGGGGCAGCCGAAAGCCGCCACCCGGGCGCCGCGCATCATGGCGGTGGTCTACCGCATGATCCTCGACAAGATCGAGGCGCGGGGGTTCGGGGCGCCGCGGGCCCGCGCCCGCGTCCCGAAGCTCCGCCTCGTGCTGACGGTCGCGCGGCACGGCCTGTTCTGATGGCGGGCACCGTTCACGTGATCGGCGCGGGCTTGTCGGGGCTCGCGGCGGCGCTGGCGCTGGACCCCGCGCGCCGGACGATCGTGGTCCACGAGGCCGCGCGCCAGGCGGGCGGGCGCTGCCGCTCCTACTACGACGCCGCGCTCAAGCTGGTGATCGACAACGGCAACCACCTCGTGCTGTCCGGCAACGGGGCGGTGCGCGAGCACCTGCGGACGGTGGGCGCCGAGAACAAGGTGACGGCCCCCGACGGGGCCGCCTTCGACTTCGCCGACCTCGCCACCGGCGAGCGCTGGCAGGTGAGGCCCAACGGCGGCGCGCTGCCGTGGTGGATCTTCTCGCGGTCGCGGCGGGTGCCGGGCACGCGCTGGACCGACTACCTCGGCCTCGCCAAGCTCCTGCGCGCGCGCGACGGCGCCACGGTGGAGCAGGTGATGGCCTGCCGCGGGCCGCTCTACGACCGGCTGTGGCACCCGCTGCTGGTGGCGGCCCTCAACACCGAGCCGCGCACCTCGTCGGCCGCGCTGGCCGGCGCCGTGGTCCGCGAAACGCTCGCCAAGGGCGGCCGGGCCTGCGTGCCGCTGATCGCCGACGAGGGCCTGGCGGAGGCCTTCGTGGACCCGGCGCTGGCGACGCTGGCCAGCCGCGGCGCCCGCGTCGGCTTCGACCGCCGGCTGCGGCGGATCGATTTCGCCGAGACCCGCGCCGCTCGGCTCGACTTCGGCGACGAGGTCCTGGAGCTCGGGCCCGACGACCGGGTGATCCTGGCCGTCACGGCGCCTGTCGCCGCCATCCTGGTGCCGGGGCTGACGGTGCCCGACCGCTTCCGCTCCATTGTCAACGCGCACTTCCTGGCCGAGCCGCCCGCGGGCCTGCCCGGGATGCTGGGGCTGATCAACGCCACGGCCGAATGGCTGTTCCGCTTCCCCGGCCGGCTGTCGGTGACGGTCAGCGACGCCGACCGGCTGCTCGACACCCCCCGCGAGGAGCTGGCGAAGCTGCTGTGGGCGGAGGTCGCGCAGGTCACGGGCCTGCCCGCCGCGCTGCCGCCCTGGCAGGTGATCCGCGAGAAGCGCGCCACCTTCGCGGCCTCGCCCGAGCAGGACCGGCGCCGCCCGGGGACGGTCACGGCCTACCGCAACCTGTTCCTGGCGGGCGACTGGACCGCGACGGGGCTGCCGGCCACCATCGAGGGCTCGCTCCGGTCCGGCAAGGCCGCCGCGGCGGCGCTCGCGCGCGCGGCTTGAAGGAGCCCCCGCCCATGCCCGTCGCCATCGAGCGCGTCGAGACCGTCTACAGGGGCTGGCTCCGGCTGCTGCTCGCCCACATGCGCGGGCCGGGCGGGGCCACGTTCGAGCGGCTGATCGAGGACCACGGGCCCGGCGTCGCGGTGCTGCCCTACGACCCCGGGCGCCGGGTCGCGCTGGTGGTGCGGCTGCCCCGCGCGCCCGTGCTCCACTGCGGCGAGCAGGCCCTGCTGGTCGAGGCCCCCGCCGGGCTGATCGACGCGGGCGAGCGCGCGGAGGAGGCCGCGGTCCGCGAGGCGCACGAGGAGGCGGGCGTCCGGCTGCGCGCGCTGGAGCCGCTCGGCACGATCTGGTCCATGCCGGGCATCTCCACCGAGCGCATGACGCTGTTTCTGGCCCCCTACGGGGAAGCCGACCGGTCCGGGACGGGCGGGGGCCTCGCCGCGGAGCACGAAAACATCACCGCGGAGGAGGTCCCCCTGGCGGAGCTGGCGCGGCTCGCCGACGCGCACGCGCTCACCGACATGCGGACCTTCGCCATGGTGCAGACGCTCCGGCTGCGGCGGCCCGACCTGTTCGCCTGAGGGCCGATCTCAGATCCCGAGGGACCGGCCCGCCAGCCCGTCGGGCAGCGCCCAGGGCGCGGCGCGGCCGTCAACGGCCTGCCCGCGGACGGGGTGGGTGCCCCGCTCCCTGAACCCGGCCATCCCGTGCAGCCTGGCGACGTCGGGAACCCTGAGCTTCCTCCCCCGCAGCTCGATCAACCGCTGACCGCGGAGGGTCTGCAGGGTCCGGTTGACGTGGACGGCCGACAGCCCCGTCGCGTCCGCGAAATCGGTCTGGGTGAGCGGCAGGTCGCAGCCGTCCGCCGTCGCCAGGCCCACCGCCTGCAGCCGGTCCATGATCTCGCACAGCAGGTGCGCGAGCCGCTCGGCCGCGGTGCTGGACCCGAGGGTCATGACCCAGTCGCGCGACCTCGCCTCGTCGGCGAGCTTGGCGAGCTGCATCGCCCTGAAGACGGGGGGGTGCTGGTGGACCAGGTCCAGCAGCAGCGCGCGCGGGACGGCCGCGACCCGGCAGGCCGAGAGCGTGCCCACCGCGTAGTCGGTGCGGCTGGCCACGAGCAGGTCGAGGTCGCACAGGTCGCCCGGCAGCAGGAAGGACAGGACCTGCCGCCGCCCGTCGGCGCGGTCCCTGTACCGGCACGCGACCCCGTCCAGGATCACGGTCGCGGCCTCGACGTCGTCGTCCTCGCTCGCCAGCTCGACGCGCGGTCTGACCTCCTTGGACTGGTGCGTCAGCTCGGCCAGGCGCGCCCTGTCGCCTTCCGACAGGGGGCCGAAGCCGGACAACCGGCGCGCGAGAACGTCGCCGCCCGGGTCAGGTCGCGCCCGGAGCGGGGAGGCGGCACCGTCCGGATCCTTCACGGCGCGTCCGCGCCGCTTCGATCGAGCAGATGGGCGACGTCTCGGAACAAGGCGGCTTCTCCGGCCGGGGCGCGCCGGCGAGGGCCGCGCCCCGATGCGTGCACGGGGTCGAGGGGGAGTGGTCCCGGCACGGACTGTCATTGTGCCGCAGGTGGCCCGTTTTTTCGCAGGACTGGTTTGATATTCGAATGTTGAGGCTGTGTACATCGGCGCCGGCCGGCTTTGCGAAGTCGGCATTATTTTGGTGTGGTACCCGACATAACTTATGCTGTTGTTTCCACTATCCGAGCCACTTAGGTTGTTCGCGGCAGGCCGGGTATTTCCGGCCGAAGGACGGGCGGTCCCGCTGTCCTACAGGAACCAGAAGCTTTGGCTTTTCCGAACCAGACCGACCTCGGCAACCGCCTGCTGAGGGCCATGGCACCGGATGATTTCGCGATCCTGAAACCCAAGCTGCGCGTCGCGGCGTTCACGCTGGGGCACGTCGTGATCGAGCCCGACCGCCCGGTCAAGCGGGTGCTGTTTCCCGTGTCGGGCTTCGTGTCCGTGGTCACGCAGGGTCCGCGCATGGTCGAGGTCGGCCTGATCGGGCGCGAGGGCGCGGCGGGCGCGACGCCGCTGGTGCTGGGCAGCAGCTCGACGCCGTTCCGCTACACCGTCCAGTACCCGGGCGAGATGGTGGAGATCGAGGCGGCCGCCCTGACCGAGGCCGCCGACCGCAGCCCGTCGCTGCGCAGGCTGCTGCTGCGCTTCGTCCAGGTGTTCCTGACCCAGACCACGCAAACGGCCGGCGTCAACGCCGTTTTCGACCTGGAGGCCCGCCTCGCCCGCTGGCTGCTGATGTGCCGGGACCGGGTGGACTCCGACGAGCTGCACCTCACCCACGAGTTCCTGGCGATGATGCTCGGGGTGCAGCGGACCAGCATCACGCTGGCGCTCCAGACGATCGAGGGCGACGGCGCGGTCCGGGCCCGGCGGGGCCGCATCGAGATCCGGGACCGGGCCCTGCTGGAACGGACCGCGGGCGACGGCTACGGCCTGCCCGAAGCCGAATACGCGCGCCTCTTCGAAGAAACCTGAGCGGCCCCGCCGCGGCAGATCAGCCGACCGGCCTCCGGCGGACCTGCCGGGACGAGGACCGCCGCCGAGGACTGTCCGCCCTCCCGGCTGGCAGCAGGTCGCGCCCGCCCGCCACCCGGTCGCGGCCGACGCGGCCGCGGCCCCGCCGCGGCGAGGGT
>CAXTDZ010000112.1:0-15182 GCA_964243035.1 uncultured Lichenihabitans sp. | reverse complement strand
CAGCCAGCACAGCACGCGCATGGGCGACCGAGCGGAACAGGGTCTGGTTCAGCACCTCGTCCCGCATGCGGCCGTTGAAGCTCTCGATGAAGCCGTTCTGCTGTGGCTTGCCGGGAGCGATGGAGTGCCACCGGATGCCGGTTCGGTCCGCCCAGGCCAGCACGGCGTTGGATGTCAGCTCCGTGCCGTTGTCGCTCACAATGCCTGCCGGCTTGCCCCGCCAGGCGACGATGGCGTCGAGTTCGCGCACGACCCGTGCTCCCGAGAGCGACGTGTCGGCCACCAGCGCCAGGCACTCGCGCGTGGCGTCGTCGACAACCGCCAGGATGCGGAAGCGCCGGCCGTCCAGCATCTGATCGGACACGACGTCGAGGCTCCAGCGCTCGTTCGGCCGCCGCGGCACATCGAGCGGCGCACGCGTGCCGATCGCGCGCTTGCGTCCGCCACGCCGACGCACCGTCAGCTTCTCCTCCCGGTAGAGCCGCTGCACGCGCTTCCTGTTGACCGCGTGGCCTTCGCGTCGGAGCAGGCCGGCCCAAGATCCTGGCGGCATGTCCCTGACCGGCAGGGCCATGAGCAGGCACGGCGTGTCGGGCCCCCACAGGGTCGGGAACTCCTGGACGGGCAGAAAGCCAACCGCCTCGTAGAACCGTCTCGTGGCCACGTAATGCGGGTCGGGATGGGAGGCCGCCAACGTCTTGACCGTGAGCAGGTCCAACCCACGCGCCCTTGCCTCGGACAGGGCGGCCGAAACCAGGGCACGCCCGATGCCGCGCCTGTGCCACGGGCGCTTGACCCCGAGCACGTGAACCTCAGCCGTCGCCGACGCGTGCAGCTTCAGGGACAGCATGGCGACCGGGCTGCCGTCTCCCGCGAAGCTGGCCAGCATGGGCTGGGTGCGGGAGGCCGCCACGTAGGAGGCCACGGCGGCCGGGCGGCCGAACCACTCCGGCAAGGCCTCAAGCACCTCGCGGCACACGGCGTCCCGCCCGGACGCGACCGCGACGGGTGACAGGGCCTCCAAGGATGCTTTGACGCCGTCCATCACCCCCGGTCCCCATTCCATGCCGGGCCCGCGCGCTCCGACCGTCTCTCACGCCGCCCCGATCCTCAAGGGGTCGTGTAGGATGCCGCCATTATGAGTCTGCGGAACGCGACGCGGGCGGAGGACCATGCATGCTGCGGCTGTTCCACTTCAGCGACGACCCGGGCATCCGGATCTTCGAGCCCAGGCCGCTGCGCGTCGCCGTCGACCGCGGGCCCGACCGGGCCTGGCTGAACGGCGCCCTGGTCTGGGCGACGGACGAGGCCCACGGCGTCCTCTACCTGTTCCCCCGCGAGTGCCCGCGCATCGTGATCTGGCCGACGCCGGACACGACCGACGCGGACCGCGAGGCGTGGTTCGGCGGCCGGAGTTGCCGGGCCATCGCCTATGTCGAGGACGGCTGGGTGGACCGCGTGAGGGCCACGACCGTGCACCGCTACCGCATGCCGCCCGAGACCTTCGAGGACATCGACGACGTCGGCATGTGGGTGTCGCGCAGCCCGGTCGTGCCGCTCGGGGTGGACGGCATCGGCGACCTGCCGGCCGAGATGGCGAGGGAGGGCGTCGAGTTCCGCAGCCTGCCCCGCCTGACGCCGCTGAAACCCGTGTGGCGGACGACGCTGCACGCGAGCGGGATCAGGACCCGCAACGCCCTGGACTGGGGACCGGCGGGGTGGAGCCACTCCAAGCCGGGACGGCAGGTCATCGCTTGACCATGGCGGGTCGGAGCATGTCGACAAACGTCTTGCCAGCGGCGGCGAGCGCCGAACACCTGACGCGGATCCTGCGACAGGAGGACGAGTTCCGGACCGTGCAGGTCCGCACGGTGGCCATCGTCAAGGAAACGGTCAAGCAGCGCTCGCGCACCTCCGCCTGCGCCTCGACCACGACGGGCCGGGCGCGAACCCACCCGCGTCCCTGATCTTCAAGACGGGCCACCTCGACGGCTCCGGCCGGCCCGCCTACGCCAACCGGCGCGAGGTCGCCTTCTATCGCGACGTCGCCCCGACCCTGCCGACCGGCCTCGTCCCCCGCTGCTTCGAAGCCGCGCACGCGACGGACACCCTGCCGTGGCGCCTGCTGCTCGAAGACCTGACAGACTCGCACGCCCTCGCGAGCGAACACCCGCTGCCGCCCGCCGTCGCGACCTGCGAGGTGATCGTGCGAGTGTGAGCCAGGTTCCATGCCGCAAGGTGGGGCGACAAGGCACCAAGCGCCTCAGAAGCGGACCGAACGCCAGGTCCGGTTCGGGCGGCAGAACAGGTCGGCCAGTTCGTCGATCGCTACCCCGACGTGCTGTCCCTCGACCGCCGCAGGCTCCCCGCCGCGAGCGGGCTCGCCATCGTGAACGCCGCCGCCAGCAGCAGGCCCCTTGCGCGAGGCGGCCGGCGCGATCCTGCTGCCGGTCCGCACTGAGCGGCCACGCTGACAGCCGTCGCTCGAAAGCTGCACACATGAGTTTGTCTACAAATTTAGTAGACAATCAGCTGCCGATCGGCTCCAATCTATCGCACTGCACAACCGACGCCGAGGCCGGCATGTCCCGACAGGTCCGTTTCAACGCCTTCGACATGAACTGCGTGGGCCACCAGTCGCCCGGCCTGTGGGCGCACCCGCGAGACCGCTCGTGGCAGTACAAGGACCTGGAGTACTGGACGGGGCTCGCGCGCACGCTCGAACGGGGCGTGTTCGACGGATTGTTCATCGCCGACGTGTTGGGCGTCTACGACGTCTACAAGGGCAACGCGGACCACGCGATCCGGCAGGGCGCGCAGATTCCGGTCAACGATCCCTTGCAGCTCGTGCCCGCCATGGCGGTGGTGACGGAGAACCTCGGCTTCGGCATCACGGCCTCGATCTCCTTTGAGCACCCCTATCCCTTCGCGCGCCGCATGTCGACGATCGACCACCTCACCAAGGGGCGGGTCGGCTGGAACATCGTGACCTCCTACCTCGACTCGGGCGCCCGCAACCTCGGCCAGTCGACCCAGGTGGCCCACAACGACCGCTACGACGTCGCCGACGAATACGTGGAGGTGCTCTACAAGCTGTGGGAAGGCAGTTGGGAGGAGGGCGCGGTGGTGCGCGACCGCGAGGCCCGGATCTTCGCCCATCCCGAGAAGGTGCACGAGATCGGCCACCACGGCCGTTTCTTCCAGGTGCCGGGCTTCCACCTGTGCGAGCCCTCGCCGCAGCGCAGCGTGGTGATCTACCAAGCCGGCGCGTCGAGCCGCGGCAAGGCCTTCGCGGCCGAGCACGCCGAATGCGTCTTCGTGGCCGCACCCACCAAGCCCATCCTGAAGGCCTACGTGGCCGACATCCGCCGGAAGGCCGCGGCCGCCGGGCGTGATCCCCGCAAGGTCTACGTCTACACCCTGTTGACCGTGGTGGTGGACGACACCGACGCGAAAGCGCAGGCCAAGTTCGAGGATTACCAGCGCTACGTGAGCTACGACGGCTCGCTGGTGTTCATGTCGGGCTGGACGGGCATCGACTTCGGCCAGTACGCGCCCACCGACCTCGTGCGCAAGGTCGAGACCAACGCGATCATCTCGGCCGTGGAGGCCCTGTCGGAAGGCGACCCGGACAAGACGTGGACGGTGGAGGAACTGGCGAGGTTCGGCGGTATCGGCGGCATGGGGCCGGTGGTGGTGGGCTCGGCCGCGACCGTGGCCGACATTCTGCAGGACTGGGTGGCCGAAACCGACGTGGACGGCTTCAACCTCGCCTACGCGGTGACGCCCGAAACTTTCGAGGACGTGGTCACCCACCTCGTGCCCGAGCTGCAGAAGCGCGGCGCCTATCCGACCGCCTATAAGCCCGGCACGCTGCGCGAAAAGCTGTTCGGCGACGGGCCTTACCTACCCGCGACCCACCCGGCGGCGCGCTTCCGCGACCTCGGGCGCGTCCACGCCGCGGCCGCCGAATGACCGCCCTCCTCGACGTGCGCGACGTGTCGCTCGCGTTCCGCGGCGTGGACGCGCTGACGAGCCTGAGCTTCGCGGTGGAGCGGGGCGAGATCTGCGCCCTGATCGGCCCCAATGGCGCCGGCAAGAGCTCGCTGCTCAACGTCATCAACGGCGTCTACCGGGCGAGCGCGGGGCATATCCTGTTCGACGGCGAGCCCTTCGACCGGCCGACCCCGATGTCGGCGGCGCAACGCGGCATCAGCCGCACCTTCCAGAACAACGCGCTGTTCCACCGCATGAGCGTGCTCGACAACGTGCTCACGGGGCTGACGCGCCTGGGCCGGGCGAGTTTCCCCGAGGTGGCGTTCCGGGTCGGGCGCCACCCCGCCGAGCGCCGCGCCTTCCGCCGCCGCGCCGCCGAGGTGTTGCGCTTCCTGGAGATCGAGGCCCACCGCGACACGGTGGTGGGCAGCCTGCCCTACGGGTTGCAGAAGCGCGTGGAGGTCGCCCGCGCGCTGGTCGCCTTCCCGAAGCTGCTGCTGCTCGACGAGCCGATGGCGGGCATGAACGCCGAGGAGAAACGCGAGCTCGGCCGCCTGGTGGCCGAGATCAACCGCACGCTCGGCACCACGGTGGTGCTGATCGAGCACGACATCGGCGTGGTGATGGGCCTGTCGCACCACGTCGTCGTGCTCGACTACGGCCGCAAGGTCGGCGACGGGACGCCCGACGAGGTCCGGCGCAACCCGGACGTGGTCGCGGCCTACCTCGGCACCAGGCAGGCCTCTCCAAGCCTGCCTGCCCGTGAGGATGGGAGCGGCGCGACGCCGCTCCGGCACTGAAGGAGGGCGCGCGATGTTCTTCCTCAACGTGCTCACCGCGGGCCTGCTGGCGGGGCTCATGTACGCCATGGTCGCGATCGGCTTCGTGCTGATCTACAAGGCCTCGGGCGTCTTCAACTTCGCGCAGGGCGCGATGGTGCTGTTTTCGGCGCTCGCCTTCGTGACGCTGACGGAGCACGGGGTGCCGTTCTGGCTGGCCTTCGTCCTCACCGTGCTCGCCATGGTGGCGGGCGCCGTCCTGATCGAGCGGCTCGTGCTCCGCCCGCTCGTCAACCGCAGCCCCAACACCCTGTTCATGGCGACGCTCGGCCTGAGCTTCGTGGTGGAGGGGCTGGCGCAGACGCTGTTCGGCTCGGACGTGCACCAGCTCGACCTCGGCATCGACGACACGCCGCTGGACCTCCACGGGTTGCAGGTCAGCCCGTTCGACATCGCGGCCTCGGGGATCGCGGTGGCGCTGGTGGCCGTGCTCGCGGTGCTGTTCACCCGGACGCGGATGGGCATAGCCCTGCGGGCGGTGGCGGACGACACGCTCGCGGCGCAGTCGGTCGGCATCCGCCTGCCCGTCATTTGGCGGATCGTGTGGAGCGTGTCGGGGCTGACCGCGCTGGTGGCGGGGCTGCTGTGGGGCGCGCGGCAGGGGGTGCAGTTCTCGTTGTCGCTGGTGGTGCTGAAAGCCATGCCGGTGCTGATCATCGGCGGCTTCGCGTCGATCCCCGGCGCGGTCGTGGCCGGGCTGCTGGTGGGCGCCGCCGAGAACCTGGCCGACATCTACATCGGGCCGCTGGTCAACGGCAGCGTGTCGACCTGGTTCGCCTACGTCCTGGCGGTCGGCTTCCTGCTGGTCCGGCCCTCAGGGCTGTTCGGCGAAACCCCGATCGCGAGGGTGTGACGCCGTGACCGCCATCACCTCGCCCTTCGCCGACGAGCGCCCCGCCGTCAGGCTGCGCGGGCTCTTCCTGGCGCTCGGCCTCGTGGCCGCCGCGGCCGTGCCGCTGCTGGCCTCCGACTACTGGCTCAGCGCGCTGATCATCCCGACGGTGGTCATGGGCCTCGCGGGGGTCGGCCTCAACCTGATCACCGGCTACGCGGGGCTGGTGTCGCTGGGCTCGGCCGCCTTCATGTCGGTGGGCGCCTTCTCGGCCTACAACCTGCTGCTGCGCGCCCCCGTGCTGCCACTGCCCGTCACCCTGGTGCTGGCGGGTCTGGTCGCGGCGGTGGCGGGCGTGCTGTTCGGCCTGCCGAGCCTGCGCATCAAGGGCTTCTATCTCAGCGCCTCGACGCTCGGGGCGCAGTTCTTCTTCGAGTGGCTGTTCACCAACTACCACTGGTTCTCGAACGACAGCCTGTCGCTGACCATCTCGGCGCCGCGCCTGGCGCTGTTCGGTCACGACCTCGGCTCGCCCGCGGGCCGCTACGCGGTCGTGGCCGTCACCACGCTCGCGCTGCTCTGGCTCGCCCGCAACATCGTGGACAGCCGCTTCGGCCGCGACTGGATGGCGATCCGCGACATGGACACCGCGGCCGCGGTGGCGGGCATCCCGGTGGGGCGCCGCAAGCTGCTCGCCTACGGGGTGAGCTCCTTCTTCTGCGGGATCGCGGGCGCGCTGTGGGCCTTCTGCTACCTCGGCACGGCCGACGCGCACGCCTTCGACCTCGACAAGTCCTTCGAGGTGCTCTTCATCGTCATCATCGGCGGCTCGGCGAGCCTGGCGGGCAACTTCCTGGGTGCTGGCTTCATCGTGCTGACGCCCATCGCGCTCGACCTCGCGGTGCTCGGGCTCGGCCTGGACGGCACGATCGACCACGGCACCGTCACCAACCTGCTCCGCATCGTGTTCGGAGCCCTCATCATCCTGCTCCTGGTCAAGGAGCCGGACGGACTGGCGAGCCTGATCGGCAGGCTCGCCCGGCGGCTCACCGCCACCCGACTTGCAAGAAGGAAGCCATGACGCGCCGCACCTCGTGTTGACGCCCGCCTGACCTCCGGGCGCGACCGCCCCAACCCGACGACCCACGCCTCGTCCCGGCCTTCCCCGCGCGCCTCCCCGCCCCGCGAACGGGACGGGTGCGCCCGCAACCACGAAGGACACCGCAACCATGACGCGACATACGCTTTTCGGACTGCTCGGCGCAGCCCTGCTCGCCACAGGCGGCCTCGCCGGCCTGCCGGCCCGCGCGGCCGAGCACGACGGCCAGCAGCTCTACCCGCTGCTGTCCTACCGCACGGGCCCCTACGCGCCCTCCGGCATCCCGCAGTGGGCCGGCATCCGCGACTACGTCACCGACGTGAACGACCACGGCGGCGTCGACGGCGTGAAGATCTTCGTCCAGGAATGCGAGACGGCCTACACGGTCGAGCGCGCCTTCGAGTGCTACGAGCGCTACAAGAACGGCTACGACGGCGCGCCGACGGCCATCCTGATGGGCACGTCGAGCGGCTTCGACGTGGCGGCGTCCGACAGGATCCGCGCCGACAAGCTGCCGCTCGTCACCAACGCGGGCGGGCGCGAGGACGCGGTCGACGGCTCCACCTTCCCCTACCAGTTCCCGCTGCTGTTCGACTACTGGACGGAAGCCTCCATCGTGGTGGACCACATCGCCAAGGAGGTTGGCGGCACCGACAAGCTCAAGGGCTTGAAGATCGCCACCGTCTACCACGATTCCGGCTACGGCCGGGACACGATCGAGCCGATGGCGACGCTGGCCAAGAAATACGGCTTCACCGACGTCGAGATCCCTGTGCCGCACCCGGGCGAACAGCAGCAGGCGCAGTGGCAGCAGATCAAGCAGGCGGGCGTCGACTGGGTGTTCTTCCGCGCCTGGGGCGTGATGACGCCCGTGGGCATCAAGACGGCCGCGCGGGTTGGCTTCCCGGCCGACCACATCGTGGGCGACATCTGGAGCGGTTCGGAGGAGGACGTGCGCCCCGCGGGCGCCGCCGCCAAGGGCTACACGGCCGTGTCCGTGTTCCCGTCCGGCACCGGTTTCAAGGTCAGCCAGGTCCTCAAGAAGGAGGTGCTCGACGCCGGCCACGGCGACCTCAAGGACCAGTCGAAGTTCGGCTCGGTCTACTACAATGCTGGTCTCGTCACCGCGATCATCTACACCGAGGCGCTGCGCACCGGACACAAGAGGTTCGGCAACCATCCCCTGACCGCGGCCGAGGGACAATGGGCGCTGGAACACCTCGACATCACGCCCGAGCGGGTGGAGGAGCTCGGCGCCACCGGGCTGATGAGTCCCCTAAAAGTGTCTCCCACCGATCACGAGGGCAGTCCCGCGGCCAAGATCGTGCAGTGGGACGGCAAGGCGTGGCAGCCCAGAACCGACTGGCTCGGCGGCGACCGCGCGCTGTTCCACGACGCCATCTTCGCCAAGGCTGCGGCCTACGCCAAGGAGAAGAACCTGCCGCCGCGCGACGTCGCCACGAACTGAGCGGGAAACGGGCGATGGACGCCACCGTGCCGGACCTGCTCCGGGTCGAGAACGTGGAAGCCGTCTACGGCGACGCCGTGCTGGCCTTGCGCGGGGTGTCCTTCGCGGTGCCGCCCGGCGCGATAGTGGCGCTGCTCGGCGCCAACGGCGCCGGCAAGACCACGGTGCTGAAGGCCGTCTCGAACCTGCTCGGCGCCTCGCGGGGCGCCGTCACCCGCGGCACCGTGTTCTGGCAGGCCAAGCCGACGCGCCGGCTCGACCCCGCGGCGCTGGTGCGCCAGGGCCTCGTGCAGGTGCTGGAAGGCCGGCACTGCTTTCCGCACCTGACCGTGGAGGAGAATCTGGCGTCGGGCGGCTTCGTGCGCCGCCCGGGCCGCCGCGAGATGAAGGCGGACATCGAGCGCGTTTACACGATCTTCCCGCGCCTGAGGGTGCGGCGGCACGCCAAGGCGGGGCTGCTGTCGGGCGGCGAGCAGCAGATGGCCGCCATCGGCCGCGCGCTGATGAGCCGGCCCACCCTGATGCTCCTCGACGAACCCTCGATGGGGCTCGCCCCCATGATGGTCGAGGAGATTTTCGAGACCATCCGGCGCCTCAACGAGCAGGAGGGCGTGAGCTTCCTCTTGGCCGAGCAGAACGCCCACCTGGTGCTGCGCTACGCCCATTCCGGCGTCGTGCTGGAGAACGGGCGGGTGGCGCTGTCGGGCCCCGCCGCGACCATCGCGGCCCGCGACGACGTCAGCGACTTCTACCTGGGCGGTGCGGCCGCCCGCCACTGACCAAGGGAGCCCACGCCATGACGCAGACCGACCTCGCCTGGGGCGCCGGGCCGACCGGGCGCTACGACGCGATCGCCGACAGGTTCCGCCCGCTGTTCGACACGGTTCGCACGGGCGCCGCCGCGCGCGACCTCGGGCGCGACCTGCCGTTCGACGAAATCGGCCGGCTCAAGCGGGCGGGCTTCGGGGCGCTGCGCGTGCCGGAAGCCCATGGGGGCGCCGGCCTGACGCTGCCCGAGCTCTTCGCGCTGCTGATCGAGCTGTCGGCGGCCGAGTCGAACCTGACCCAGGCGCTGCGCGCCCACTTCGGCTTCACGGAGGACGTGCTCGCTTCCCGCGACCCGGCCCGGCGCGACCGCTGGCTCGGCCGGATCGGCCGCGGCGACCTCGTCGGGGGCGCCTGGAGCGAGACCGGCGATGCCAGGCTCGCGACTTTCTCCACGCGAGTCGCCCGGAGCGGCCGCGACCTCCGGCTCGACGGCATCAAATACTATACGACCGGCTCCCTGTTCGCCGACTGGATCGACGTGGGCGCCACGGACGAGGCCGGCGAAGGCATCGGCGTGGCGGTGGGGCGCGGCGCCCCCGGCGTGGAGATCGTCGACGACTGGGACGGCATGGGCCAGACGCTCACGGCGAGCGGCACCGCGCGCTTCACGGGCGTGCCGGTCGACCCCGTCGAGATCACTCCGGTCGAGCAGCGCTTCGCCTACGCGCCGGCCTTCTTCCAGCTCGTGCAACTGGCCACGATCGCCGGCATCGGCCGGGCGCTCGCGACCGATCTCGCGGACGCCGTCGCCCGGCGGACCCGCACCTACTCGCACGCCGCTGCGTCCCGCTCGGCGCAGGATCCGCAGGTGCTCGGGGTCGTGGGCCGCGTGCGCGGGGCCGCCTACGCGGCGGGCGCGATCGTGCTCAAGGTCGCCGAGGGGGTCGGGCGCGCGGCCGAAGCGGGCCGGGGCGAGGCCGCGGACGCCGCGATCGCGGTTGCCGAGATCGAGAGCGCACAGGCGCAGACGGTCGTCATCGATCTCGTGCTCAATGCCGCCACGGTGGCCTTCGATGCGCTCGGCGCCTCGGCGGTCAAGCGCAACGCCGGCCTGGACCGCCATTGGCGCAACGCCCGTACGCTCGCCTCCCACAACCCCCGCATCTACAAGGACCGCATCGTGGGCGACTACGCGGTGAACGGCACGCCGCCGCCGCCGCAGTGGCGCATCGGTCTTGCCTAACAAACCCGGCGCAACTGATGAGGATGCCGCATAGTTGATATGCGGTATTTAGTATATAAAACTAGTGTACTATCGTTACGGTCCGGCGTCACTGAGATGCCATCGGCAGCGAAGGGACAATCCCATGCAGACCAAAGGCGGCGAGCCGCGATTTCCCGACTTCGACGACAGCCGGATCGTGGACGCGCATCTGGAGCAGTTGGACACCCACGGCGTGTCCCGGCGCGATTTTCTGAGGTTCATGTCCGCCGCTGCCGCCGCGACCGCGGGCGCGGCGGCAGCGGGGCTGCCGGCCGTGGCGCTGGCCGACGCCGGCGGCAAGCTCGCCTATCTCAGCGGCTACATGATCAACGAGTGGAACCAGCAGGTCGCGGCCAGCGCCGCGCAGGCCTCGAAGGACCTGGGCTTCACGAACTTCGTGGCGCTCGACAGCCACCTGAACGCCCAGGAACAGGCCAACCAGTTCGACCAGCAGGTCGTGGGCGGCGCCCAGGGCGTCATCATCAACTTCTCGGACGGCGGCAGCATCCGACGCTTCTCCCAGCTCGCGAAGCAGAACGGGATCTACATCGCCAACATCTGGGACTCGCAGCCCTGGTTCACGCCCTTCGACGCCAACGACTACTGGACCGTCTACGCGCAGCCCGAGGAGTACTCCGCCATCAAGGCCGCCACCGCCAGGATGCTGACCCTGATCACCGAGGAGTTCGGCGGCGGCAAGGTGGCGGGTGTGACTGGTAACGACGGCAACACGCTCGACATCGAGCGGAGCGCGGGCCGCGACGCGGCCATCAAGGACTTTCCGAAGATCGAGTTCGTCGGCAGCCTCCCCGGCCTGTGGAGCCGCGAGGCCTCCCTCAAGGCGGCGGCGGCGCTGCTGTCGCGCCACCCGGACATCCGAGGGTTCGTGGCGCAGAACGACGACGTGGCGCTGGGCATCCTGGCGGCGCTGCGCGGCGCGGGCCTCCAGGCCGGCAAGGATGTGTACATCGTCTCGACCGACGGCACCGGCGAGGGCGCGCGCATGGTCAAGCGCGGGCAGATCCTGATCACCTGCGCCAACCCGGGCACCTTCGCGGGCGGCTTCTTCACCTCGCGCATCTACGACGTCGCGCACGGCTGGCAGCCGCGCAACGCCGAGCGGCTGCTGACCTGGCGCTCGATCCCCATCGACAGTTCCAACGTGGACGCCTATCTCGCGCGCTACGTCGACAACGGCGGCCGGCAGCCCTTCAACTACCGGCAGATGTCCAAGGTGCTGCACCCCGGCGACTGGGACCCCCAGCACGAGATCTACCCCTTCGACCTCGACGTGCTGTGGGCGAAGCTGCCCAAGCCCGCCGGCTATGAGTACCCAAAGCAGTACACGGACGGCAAAACCAACGGCGAGTGGGACGCGGTCCGCAAGGACTACGCCGACCACTACAAGCTCAAGTTCCTCGACCCCCTGCCGGCCTGACCTCGTGGCGGCGCCCTTCCTGTCGGCCTCGGGCCTGAGCAAGGCCTACGACGGCATCCCCGTGCTGGCCGACGTGAGCTTCGCGGTGCCGCACACCAGCGTCGTGACCTTCGTGGGCGAGAACGGGGCGGGTAAGTCCACCCTGTTCAACATCCTGAGCGGCATCACGCGGCCTGACCGGGGCGGGATGGTGCTGCAGGGCGAGCCCTTCGCCCCCGCGAGCTACCGGAGCGCCTGGGAGCGCGGCGTGGCCCGCGTGTTCCAGGAACAGTCGCTGGCCCTCAACGTGCCGGTCTACGAGAACCTGGTGCTGGGCCAGGAGCACCGCTTCACCAGGGCCGGCTTCGTGAACCGGGGCGCGATGGTCCGCGTCGCGCGGCGCATCGTGGAGGACGCCGGCCTCGCGATCGACGTCCGGCGGGAAACCGGCCAGTACGACTTCTCCAAACGGCAGGCGATCGAGATCGCGCGGGCCTGCCTGGGACCCGTGCACGTGGGCGGCCTCACCCAGCCGCTGGTGCTGCTGGACGAGCCCACATCGGCGCTCGACCGGCGGGACGAGGAGGCCTTCCTGGCGCTGGTGGGTCGGCTGCGGACAACGGGATCGTTGCTGTTCGTGTCGCACCGGCTGACGGAGGTGCTCGCCTTGTCGGACCACATCCACGTGCTGCGCGACGGCGCGCTGGTGGCGTCCCTGCCGGCCGCGGAGGCCAGCGAGCCCCTCCTGCACGAGCTGATGGTCGGCCGTGAGCGCAGCAGGCACTTCTACCACGAGGACCGCCAGCGCGACGCCTCCGGCCGGCGCACGGTGCTGGCCGTGTCGCGGCTGAGCCTGCGGGGCGCCTTCGCCGACGTCGATCTCCAGGTCCGCGAAGGCGAGATCGTCGGCGTCGGCGGGCTGCTCGACTCGGGCAAGTCGCGGCTCGGCAAGGCCGTCGCGGGCGTCCGGCCGCCGACGGGCGGCACAGTGGCGCTGCTGGACGGGGCCGCCGGGACGCCGCGGATCGGGCCGTCGGTCGCGCGCGGCCTCGGCTACGTGCCCGCCGAGCGCCTGGCGGAGGGCATGATCGCGCCCTTCAGCGTGGCCTGGAACGTGTCGCTCGGCAGCGGCGGCGACCGCGCCAGCACGCGCCTGGGCTTGTGGCGTCGGCGGCGCGAGATCCGGGTCGCGCAGGAGCACATCGAGGACCTGCGCATCCGCTCCGCCAGGCCCGGGACGCCCTGCGCGCGCCTGTCGGGCGGCAACCAGCAGAAGGTGGTGCTCGCCCGCTGGCTGTCGCGCGCTCCCCGCGTGCTGGTGCTCGACAGCCCGACCCGCGGCGTCGACGCCGGCGCCAAGGAGGAGATCTACCGCGTGATCCGCGACCTCGCCGACGAGGGCGTGGGCATCCTCCTCATCAGCGACGAACTGCTCGAACTGATCGGGTTGTCGAACCGCATCCTCATCCTCCAGCGCGGCCGCGTGGTCGCCGAGGTGGACGCGCCCCCCGACCGTAAGCCGACCGAACGCGACCTCGTGGCCTGGATGATGCCGGGCGAAGGCGCGACAACCGCGACCGCCGCCGCAGGAGCCGCCGCATGAGCCAGTTGGTCGCCGACAGCCCGGCCGCCGCGACCCCGCGGGCGTCGCGGGCCGCGCGCCTGTCGTCGTTCCGCGCGGGGCTGTGGCTGCCCGGCGCCGTGGTGCTGGCGCTGGTCGCCTTCTTCTCGGTCGAAACATCCTCCTTCGCCACCCTGCGCAACGCCACGGCGCTCAGCGGGCAGGCCGCGAGCCTGCTCATCGCCTGCCTGGGCAGCACCTTCGTGGTGATGATGGGCAGCATCGACCTGTCGGTGGGCGCCACCGTGATCCTCACGGGGGCGCTCGGGGTCAGGATCATGAACGGCTTCGGGCTGGGCCTGTCGATCCTGCCGGTCGCGGCCGCGATCGGCGGCGCGCTCGGCGTGCTGAACGGCCTCGTCTACGTGCGGGGCCGCATCCAGTCCTTCGTGGTCACGCTCGGCACCCTGTCGATCTTCACCGGCATCGCGCTGAACCTGCTCGACGGCCGCGCGGTGGAGTTCAACGACTTCGACTTCGGCGACGTGGCGATCGCGCAGGCCGTGCCGCACGTGCCCAACATCGCGCTGTGGGCGCTGGGCGCCTGGCTCGCCGTGGTGTTCGTGGGCCAGCGCACCCGCTTCGGTCGCTACATGTACCTGATCGGCGGCGGCGAGACCGTGGCGCGCACCGCCGGCGTGCCGGTGGACCGCTTCAAGGTCTACGCCTTCGGTCTGTCGGGGCTGATGGCGGGCCTGGCCGCGATCCTGCTGGTGGCGCGGTTGGGCTCCGCCGGACCCTCGCTCGGCTCCGACCTGCTGCTCAACACGCTGGCCGCCATCGTGGTGGGCGGCACATCGCTGGCCGGCGGGGTGGGCGGCCCGCAGCGGACGCTGGTGGGCGTGCTGATCATCGCCATCCTGGACAACGGCCTGAACCTGATGGGGGTCTCGGAATACACGCAGATGATCGTCAAGGGGGCCGTGGTGGTGGCGGCCGTGCTGGTCAGCCGCGAGCCCTCGACCCACGCGGTCGTGAAGTAGGGGCCGCCTTCCCCCCCTCGCGCCAGGAGCGGCTCATGCCCAAGCGCCTCATCCTCAACGGCTTCTCCATGAACGCCGTGTCCCACGTCTTTCACGGCTTCTGGCGCAGGCCGGCATCGACGGCGTCAACGTCGTCTACCAGACCACGCCGGGCTCCTTTGTCGAGTTCATCGACGAGGTCCTCCCGATCCTGCGGCGCCGAGGCCTCGCCCAGACGGACTACGCGCCGGGCACGTTCCGTGAGCGCCTGTTCCCCGGCAGGCCCGCGACCCTGAACGACCGCCACCCCGCAGCGCGCTACAGAAACGGAGGGAACCTCACGGCATCGGTCGCTGCCGAGTAGCGTCACTGCAGTCGGCGAGACCACGTCATTGAAAGCGAACCCGCGGAAGGTAAGGCGACGCCCGCTTGCGAGCAGCGAGCGGACATGAGAATGCCGAAGCTTTGATAGCCTCCTTCCACCCCGCAACAGCCGGTATCTGGTCCGCCTTTGAACAAGCAGACAGCAATCAAACCTTTCTTGTCGCCCATGAGCACGCCGACGCCGAGCGGGAGGACGGCACCCGTGTCGTCCTACTCCCGCTCAAGTGTTTGGCTCGCGCGCGAGGCGATCCGAGGCGCCGCGAACCGATAGCGAGCGGTTCGAACCCACGCGGTTGCAGCACTTGCCCGCCAGGGTCAGCCGCGGCTGCAAACCTGGGCTCATCGAGGACATCCTTACGCCTGACGCGCCCGCCCTCGAACCGTTCATCCGTTCGAGGTCCGACCGGATCAGCGCTGCATAGTCGGCTCGGTGACTGGCAGGAGTGCCGGTGTGCTCCGCGGCAGGGACGGCCACCAACTGGACACCTCCAAGAACCTCGCGGTTGCGGTCGGGATGTGATCTGGATCCGGC
>CAXTDZ010000111.1:0-15221 GCA_964243035.1 uncultured Lichenihabitans sp. | reverse complement strand
TACGGCGGCATGGACGAGCCCGAGCTCAAGATCATCGACGTGTTCATCTGCAAGCTGCGCAAGAAGCTCGCCAACGCGAGCCACGGCCGCAACTTCATCGAAACGGTGTGGGGCCGCGGCTACGTGCTGCGCGAGCCCACCGAGGCCGACGACCGCATCACGGCCTGAGGCCGGGTTTCGGGGGAGGGCAGGCCCGATCCGAGGCGGACCGCGGCCGGTTCTCCCCTTCGCCCCGGGGCAGCGGGGAGAAGGGGCCCGACAGGGCGGATGGGGGGTCGGCCGCCGACGCGCCGGCGGGACAGCGGAGGGATCACGCCCCCGAATGCGCCCACTCCCAGTAGAGCGCGCGGGCGCGGGCGTAGAAGGGCCCGGGTTGCAATGCACGGTCGTCGAGCCGGATCACGGGCACCACCTTGGCGAAGTTGCCGGTGGAGAAGATCTCGTCCGCCCCCTGGAAGTCCGCGAAGCTCAGGCTGCTTTCCACCACCGTGACGCCCGCCCCCCGCAGCAGGCCGATGACGCGCGCGCGCGTGACGCCGGCCAGGAACGTGCCGTTGGCGGCGGGCGTGTAGACGACGCCGTCCTTGGCCATGAAGACGTTGGAGTTGGCGAGCTCGGCCACGTGGCCCAGCATGTCGCGGATCAGGCAGTTGCCGAAGCCGCGCGCGTGGGCCTCGATCAGCGCCCGCGTGCCGTTGGGGTAGAGGCAGCCCGCCTTGGCCTCGACGGGCGCGCATTCCGCGGTGGGCCGCCGGAAGGGCGACAGGGTGACGGCGGCGCCCGTGGGGGCGGGCAAGGGCGCCTCGTAGACGCACAGGCACCAGCGCGTGGACTCGGGGTCGAACCGCACGCCGCCGCCCGCCGCCCCCGCGTCGGCCCAGTACATCGGGCGGATGTAGAGCGCGGCCTCGGGCGCGAACTTCTGGATGCCCTCGCGCGCGAGCGCGATCCAGCGCTCCACGGGCACGACGGGCCGGAGCAGGAAGGCCTCCGCCGAGCGGTTGGTGCGCCGGCAATGGGCGTCGAGGTCGGGCGTGACGCCCTCGAAGTGCCGGGCGCCGTCGAACACGGTTGAGCCCAGCCAGGCCCCGTGGGTGCGCGGCCCCATGATGCCCACGTTGCCCTCGTGCCACGCGTCCTCGAAGAAGACCCAGGTGCGCGACCGTTCGTTGGTGCCGACAAGCGCCGTCATGCCCGGTTTCCTCCCAAACGTCCGCCGCGGACGGTAGCGGCAAAACCCTCGCGAAACGTTTCCGGGCGACAAAGCACCGCCATGCCGCTCGACCCCCGCGCCAAACGCCTGCTCGACACCGTGGCGCTCGGCGCCCGCGCGGGAAGCGGCCCCGTCACGGCCGCCGAGCGCCGCCGCAGTTTTCGGGCCCTGATGGCGCTGGGCGGCGGCCCGGGGCCCGCGATGCCGGTGCGGGACGCCAGCGTGCCGGGCCCGGCGGGGCCGCTGCCCGTGCGGCTCTACGCGCCCGCCGAGGCGCCGGCGCCCGGCCTGGTGTTCTTCCACGGCGGCGGGCTGGTGGCGGGCGACCTCGACACCCACGACGCCCTGTGCCGCCGCCTGGCCGCCGCGGCCGGGTGCCGCGTGGTGGCGGTCGACTACCGCCTCGCGCCCGAGCACCCGTTCCCCGCCGCCCAGGAAGACGCGGTCGCGGCCGTGCGGGCGGTGGCCGCGACGACGCAGGAGTTCGGGCTCGACCCGGGCCGGCTGGCGGTCGGGGGCGACTCGGGCGGCGCGACGCTGGCCGCGGTGGCGGCCGGCGCCTGCCGCGACGCGGGCGAACCGCGGCTCCGCCTCCTGCTCCTGCTCTGCCCCGTGCTGGACCTCGCCACCGAGCGCCCGTCCCGCGTGGCCTTCGGGCAGGGCTACCTGCTCGACCGGGCCACGATGGCGCGCGACCTCGCGGACGCGCTGCCCGAGGGGGTCGCGCCCTCGGATCCGCGCGTGTCGCCGCTCCGCGCGGCCCGGGTCGAGGGCCTGCCCCCCACCGTGATCCACACGGCCGAGTTCGACCCGCTGCGCGACGAGGGGGAGGCCTACGCGGCGCGGCTCCGCGAGGCGGGGGTTCCCGTGCGCCACACCTGCCACCCGGGCCTGATCCACCACTTCCTGGCGCTCGACCGGCTGATCCCCGCGGCCGGGCCGGCGCTGGCCGGGGTCGGGGCCGAGATGCGGGAGGCCATGGGTTGACGGCGCGGCTTTCCGCCGCCCTGGTTCACGCGCCGAAGCTGGTCAACAAGAGTTGAACGCCGACACCCCGAGCCGGCCCGAGCGAACCGATGCCCAGCCGCCACGCCGACCTGCCGCCCGACGCCGAGCGGCGCGCCTTTCCGCTCCAGGACTACGCCGCGCTGGGAGACGGCCGCTCGGTGCCGCTGGTGGCCCCCAACGGGGCCGTGACGTGGTGGTGCGTGCCCGACCTCGACTCGGAGCCGCTTTTCGACGCGCTGCTCGACCCCGCGGGGGGCGGCCACTTCACGCTCGCCCCCGCGGCGCCGTTCGGCAGCGAGCGCCGCTACCGGCGGGACAGCAACGTGCTGGAAACGATCTTCACCACCGCGGGCGGGACCGTGCGCGTGACCGAGTCGCTGAACAGCACCACCGCGGGCCGGCTGCCGTGGTGCGAGCTGGCGCGCCGCGTCGAGGTCCTGTCGGGCACGGTGACGATGCGCGCCCGCGTCGTGTTCGGGACGCGGGCCGACACGGTCTCGCCGTGGCTCCAGGCGAACGCCAACGGCACCGTCTTCCACGTCGGGCCCGTGCTGGGCCTGTTCCGCGCCACGGGCAACATGCGCGTCGTGGAGGAGCAGGACAGGGCGATCGCGGCCGAGGGCGTGCTGGGGACGGGCGAGCGGGCGGTCGTGGCCGTGGTCGCCGGTGAGGGCCACCCGCTGTGCGTCCCGCCCCTGGAGGACGTCGACCGCCGTATTGATGTGAGCCACGAGGCCTGGCGCGCCTGGGCCGAGGACCTGCGCTACGACGGCCCCTACCGCGACGCGGTGCGCCGGAGCGCCCTGGCGCTGAAGCTGCTGCTGTTCTCGCCCACCGGCGCCATCGCGGCCGCGGCCACGACCTCGCTGCCCGAGCGGGTCGGCGGGGACAAGAACTGGGACTACCGCTACGCCTGGGTGCGCGACGCCGGCTACGCGCTGAACGCCTTCCTGCGCCTGGGCGTGCTGCCGGAAAGCCAGGCGGCGTTCCAGTGGTTGGTCCACCGGCTGGGCGAGACCGGCCCAAAGGTCTGCTACCGGCTGGACGGCGGGCCGGTGCCGGCCGCGCGGCAGACCGACCTGCCGGGCTACCGCGCCTCGCGGCCGGTGGTGACGGGCAACCGTGCGGCCGCCCAGCACCAGCACGGCATTTACGGGGACATCTTTGAGGCGGCGTCGCTGTTCGTCGCGAGCGGCAACGTGCTCGACCAGCACAGCGCCTCGGTCCTGTCGGGCCTGGCCGACCAGTGCGCGGAACGCTGGCGCACCAAGGACTCCGGCTTCTGGGAGATGCCCGAGGTGGAGCACTACACCATGTCGAAGGTCAGCGCCTGGCAGGCCCTGGACCGGGCGGTCGGGCTGGCCGAGGGCGGGCACCTGCCGAAAACCTGCGCGCCGCGGTGGTCGCGCGAACGCGACCGCGTCGCGGCCTGGGTGAACGAGCACTGCTGGTCGCAAGCCAAAAAGGCCTACACGCTGTTCGCCGGCAGCGATCGGCTCGACGCCTCCCTCGCCCTGGCCGTTCGCTTCGGCTTCGACGGGGCGGAGCGCCTGTGGTCGACGCTGGACGCGATCCGCGGCGAGCTGAGCCACAGGCCCGTCCTCGGCCGGAGCCCCTGGCTCCACCGCTATTCCGGCGCAGAGAGGGAGGAAGGCGCCTTCCTGGCCTGCACGTTCTGGCTGGTCGAAGCCCTGGCGAGCCTCGGGCGGCTGGAGGAGGCCGCGGCCCTGATGGACGAGGCCCTCGCGGCGCTGCCCGGGGGCGTCGGCGTGATGAGCGAGATGCTGGACGTGGGCACCGGCGACCTCATCGGCAACCTGCCCCAGGGCCTCAGTCACCTGGCCCTGATCCACGCCGCCGTCCAGCTGCGCGACGGCACGGGCCGCGGCCGCTGAGCCAGGGCTGTGAACTCCGGTCGACGTTCACCGGTTCTGCCCCTCGCCCCTCCGGGGAGAAGGTGGCCGACAGGCCGGATGAGGGGTTGGTTTGGCCGCGGTGGATGACCCCTCATCCGCCCTGTCGGGCCCCTTCTCCCCGCAAGCGGGGCGAAGGGCATGGCTCGGCACCGACCCGTTAACCCGGGTTCGGAGCCTAGCCGAGCATCCAGGCGTGGGCGGGGTCGTTGTGGAAGCGCCAGGTCCGCTTCGGGCCGGCCATGACGTTGAGGTAGTAGAGGTCGTAGCCGTGCGGCGCGCCCACGGGGTGGTAGCCGCGCGGCACCAGCACCACGTCGCGGTCCGCGAAGCTCAGCGTCTCGTCGAGCGAGCGGTCGTCGGTGTAGACGCGCTGCATCCCAAAGCCCTGGGGCGGGTCGAGGCGGTGGTAATAGGTTTCCTCCAGCAGGCTTTCGGCCGGCAGGTCGTCGCGGTCGTGCCGGTGGGGCGGGTAGCTCGACCAGTGGCCGGCCGGGGTGATGACCTCCACCACCAGCAGGCTCTCGGCGACCCCGGTGTCGGGCAGGATGTTGCGGACGTGGCGGGTGTTGGTGCCGGCGCCGCGGACCTCCTGGCCCACCGCGTCGGGCGGGATCACGCGCGCGGGCAAGGCCCCCTGCCCCGGGGCCTGGCACACCGCGACCTCGCAGGGACCCTCGGCCGTGATGTCCCAGGACGAGCGGGCCGGCACGTAGAGCGACCAGCCCGGCCCCTCGAACACGCTGTCGCGCCCGCCCACCGTGCCGAACGGCTGCCCGCCGGCGCTCGCCGCGGCGCGCCCGGACAGCACCACGAGGCAGTGCTCCGTGTCGCCCGTCTCGCGCGCGAGGCGCTGGCCGGGCGCGAGGTCGTAGACCTCGAACCCCACGTAGGTCCAGCCGGCGCTCCGCGGCGTGACGGCGTGGACGCGCCCGTCCGCGTCGGGCGCGGAGGGGCGGACGAGCAGGGGTGAGGCAGGCATCCGGGGTCCGCTCCGTTCGCTTGATGTCTTCGGGTCAGTTGACGGCGCGCTGGCGGCGGCGCTCGCGCGCGTAGCCCTCGCGGGCGGCCCCCACCTCGGGGCGGGCCGAGACGTCGGGCACCGCCACGTCCCACCAGGCGCCGCCCGCGTCCGTGCTCGGCCCCGGGTCGGTGTCGACGACGATCACCTGCGTGACCGCGGCCTCGCGCGCCGCCGCCAGCGCGGTCTCCAGTTCCGCGACGCCCGCCACCTTGCGAGCCTCGGCGCCGAGGCTGCGGGCGTGCGCGGCGAAGTCGATGGGAGGCAGGGCCACGTGCCGCGCGTCCGCGAGCAGGTTGTTGAAGGGCGCGCCCCCGCAAGCCTGCTGCAGCCGGTTGATGCAGCCGTAGCCGCCGTTGTTGAGCAGCACGATCACGAGCTTGAGGCCCAGCATGACGGTTGTCGCGATCTCGGAGTTCATCATCAGGTAGGAGCCGTCGCCCACCATGACGATCACCTCGCGGCCGGGCAGCGCCATCTTGACCCCGAGCCCGCCCGCGATCTCGTAGCCCATGCAGGAATAGCCGTACTCGAGGTGGTAGCCGCCCGCCTCGCCCGCCTTCCACAGCTTGTGCAGCTCGCCCGGCAGCCCGCCCGCCGCGCAGACCACCACGTCGGAGGGCCGCCCGGCGCGCTGCACGGCGCCGATCACCTGCGCGTCGGAGGGGAGCGGGGCGTTGGTGGCTCCGGTGTAGGCCGTGGCCGTTTCGGCCCAGCGGGCCTTTTCCTCGACCATGCGCGCCGTCCAGGCCGCCGGGGCGCGGTGGGCGCCGAGCGCGCCGGCGAGCGCGTCGAGGCCCGCCTTGGCGTCGGCCAGCAGCGGCGCCGCGCCGTACTTGCCCGCGTCGAAGGGCTGGACGTTGAGGGCCACGACCGCGGCCGCCGGGTTGCCCAGGAGCGCGGCCGAGCCGGTGGTGAAGTCGGCGAGCCGCGTCCCCACCGCCAGCACCACGTCGGCGTCGGCCACCAGCGCGTTGGCGGCGCCCGTCCCTGTGACGCCCACCGCGCCCATGGCGTGCGCGTGGCCGTCGGGCAGCGACGACTTGCCGGCCTGCGTCTCGACCACCGGCATCCCGTGCCGCTCCGCGAAACCCGCGAGGTCCGCCTCGGCCTGCGCGTAGAGCACGCCGCCCCCCGCCACGATCACGGGTTTTCGGGCGCCCCGCAGCAGCCGGGCCGCCTCGGCCAGCTCGACCGGGTCGGGGTGGGGGCGGCGGACGCGCCGGAGGCGGGGCTCGAACACGCGCTCGGGATAGTCGTGCGCCTCCGCCTGCACGTCCTGGCAGAAAGACAGCGTCACGGGCCCGCACTCGGCCGGGTCGGTCAGCACGGCCACGGCGCGCTCCAGCGCCGGGATCACCTGCTCGGGGCGGGTCAGGCGGTCGAAGTAGCGCGACACGGGCCGGAAGCAGTCGGAGGCCGACACCGTGCCGTCGCCGAACACCTCGACCTGCTGGAGAACCGGGTCGGGCCGTCGGCTCGCGAACACGTCGCCGGGGAGGAGCAGCACGGGCAGCCGGTTGACGTGGGCCACCGCGCAGGCCGTCACCATGTTGGTGGCGCCGGGCCCGATGGAGGTCGTGCAAGCCATCACGCGCCGCCGCCGCATGGCCTTGGCGTAGGCGACCGCCGCGTGGGTCATGGCCTGCTCGTTGTGGGCCCGGAAGGTGGGCAGGCTCGCGCGGGCGCCGTGCAGCGCCTCGCCCAGGCCCGCCACGTTGCCGTGGCCGAAGATCGCCCACACGCCCGCGAACAGCGGCACGGTGGCGCCGTCCACCTCGGTCAACTGGACGCTCAGGTATTTGACCAGCGCCTGCGCGGCGGTCAGCCGGATGGTGCCCATGGCGGTGTGCCCGTCCCCGTGGCTCTGGTGCGCGCTCAGCCGGTCCGCGCGGCCCGCCACGCCTCGACGAGCTGCCCGAAGCGCGCCGCCATCGCGTCGCGGACGGCGTCGTCGGACAGGCGGCCCGCGAACCACGCCCGCGCGGGCTCGCCGAAGATGGTGCGCCCCACCGCGAATCCCCTCACGGCCGCGCAGCCCGCGGCGCGGGCGAACTGGGCCTTGAGGTCGTCGAGCGGCGCGTCGAGCCCGAGCAGCACCACGCCGCGGCAGAACGGGTCGCCCGCACGAATCGCGGACGCCACCGCGTCCCAGGCCGCGGGCGAGGGCTGGCCTTCGAGCTTCCACCAGTCGGGCTTGATGCCGAGCCCGTACAGGCGCCGGACGACGGCCGCCACCGTGTCGTCCCCGAGCGCGCCGTGCTTGCCCGCGATGACCTCCACCAGCAGCTCGCGGTTCTGGCGCCGCGCGGCGTCGTGGACGCGGACGAGCTCGCGGTCCTGCCGGACCGTCAGGTCGCCGGAATCATCGGGCCGCGTGAAGCACAGGCACTTGACCGTGTGGCCGAGCGGCCAGTCGGCCAGGAAGGTCGCGAGCGAGCCGTCGCCCTCGAAGTCGAGCGGCCGCGAGCCGGGCCGCTCGACCGGGCGGCCGATCCAGAGCGCCTCGTCGGTGGCGCGGAACAGCGCGTCCTGGCCGTAGGTGCCGTCGAGCAGCATGCCGAAGCCGGGCCGGCCCGCCGCCACCGCGACGGTCGCCTCCAGCGCCAGCACTTTCAAGGCCTTGATCCTCTCCCGCGGCGCCCCCGCCTCGTCCGCCATGGCTTCGAGCTGGGCGCGGTGGTCGATCGCGAAGGCCATGATGGACGCGGGGTGGGCGTGGGCCGGGGTGAGCGCGTCGCGCGTGGTGGCCCAGTGGAGGTGGTTGAGGCCGGCGTCCCGCCGCAGCACGGGGTTGCGCACGCCCTGCTCCAGGAGGTGGCTCAGCTCCGTGAAGGTCGGGTATTCCACCGAGCACAGCAGCCGCGACACCGCGAAGGCGCCGGCCGCGTTGGCGAAGGCGAGCGCGCGCGGGAGCGGCTCGCCGCGCAGCCAGCCGCGCAGGAAGCCGGACAGGAAGGCGTCGCCCGCGCCCAGCACGTTGAGCACCTCCACGGGGAAGCCCGGCCCCTTGACGCCGTCGTCGAGCCGGGCGGGGATGGGGCCGTCGAAGGCCACGCAGCCCATCGGCCCGCGCTTGCACACGATCAGCGCCGGGCTCGCGGCCCGGATGGCGCGGACGGCGGCGAGCGGCTCGTCGGCGCCGCCCGCGATCATCAGCTCCTCCTCGGTGCCGACGATCACGTCGCAGAGCGGCAGCACGGGGGCGAGCAGCGCCGTGACGCCGCCCGACTTGATGTAGCGCTCCTCGCCCGCCCCGTGGCCCGCGAGCCCCCACAGGTTGGGCCGGTAGTCGACGTCGAACACCACCTTGCGCCCGTGCGCCCTGGCGTGGCGGATGGCGAGCGTCTGGGCCTCGGACGAGGCCGGGCGGGCGAAATGCGTGCCGGTGACCAGCACGGCCGCGGCGCTGGCGACGTAGGCTTCGTCGATGTCGGACGGGTCAAGCGCGCCGTCGGCGCAGTTGTCGCGGTAGAAGATGAGCGGAAAGGTCTTCCCGTCCCGGACGCCCAGGATCACCAGCGCGGTCAGCCGGTCGGGGTCGGTGTGAACGCCCGCGGTGTCGACGCCCTCGCGCCCGAGCTGCTCGCGGATGAAGCGGCCCATGTGCTCGTCGCCGACCCGGGTGATGAGCCCGCTCCTGAGGCCCAGCCGCGCGGTGCCGATGGCGACGTTGGTGGGGCAGCCGCCCACCGCCTTGGAGAAGCTCGCCATGTCCTCCAGCCGGCCGCCGATCTGCGCCCCGTACAGGTCCACCGAGGACCGGCCGATGGTGATCACGTCGAGCACGGGCGCGTCGGGCATCCTGGCCTCCCTCACGCGCGGCATCGGCGCGCCGTTGGTGTCCCGCCGCCTGGGCCGGCGGACCGGTGGAAATGAAACACCGACCCCTAAGCGTCGTCAATCTAGAACGTATGTTCCTGTCGCGGGCCGCCCTACCCCGCGCCGCGCCGTTCCGCGACGGCGACCGCCAGCGTCATGCTGAGCGCGAGGGTCGCGGACATCGGCCGGAAGCCCTCGAAGTCCTGCTCCACGACCTCGAACCAGAGCCTGGCCGAGGGCAGCAGCGGGCTGAACGGGCTGTCCGTGATGGCGACGAGCGGCGTCCCGCGCGCCACGATCCGGTGCGAGTGATCGACGGTGGCGGACGCGTAGGGCGTGAAGCTGACCGCGACCGCGGCGTCGGCCGGCGTCGCGAAGGACAGGGTCTCGGGGTCGTTGCCGGAGGCCGAACCGACCAGGATGTTCTTCACGCCGAGCTTGCCGAGCGCGTAGTTCAGGTAGGCGGTCACGGGGAAGGACCGCCGCTGGCCGATGAGGTAGATCGTGTCGGCGGGGGCCAGCAGCGACACGGCCTCCTCGATCAGCTCGGGGCGCAGCCGGTTCCTGAGCGACCGGATCGAGTGCTCGGCCGCGCTGGCGAAGCCGTCGAACAGGACCCCGGCCTTGTGGGCCGCGTCCGAATGGTCGCGCAAGGCTTGGAGGCGTTCGGCGTAGGAGGGCACGCGGTCGCGCAGGCGCGCCTTGAACACGGACTGGAGGTCGGAGAAGCCCCCGTAGCCGAGCGCCTGGGCGAACCGCACCAGCGTGGAGGGCTGGACCTGCGCGCGCTCCGCGATGCTGGCCGCCGTTCCGAAGGCGATCTCGTCGGGGTTGGCCATGCTGAAGGCCGCGACCTGGGCCAGGCGCTTGGGCAGCTTGCTCTTGCGCTCCACCAGCGCCTGCCGGAGCGCCCCGAAGGTCGCGGGCGCGCCGGCAGGCGCGTCGGGCTCCGTTGCAGACCTCATGCCGGACCTTCCATTCCTGACGCCTCGCCGGCCGAGCGGGCGCCGCCGCTGCTCGGGCTTCTCCGGTGGTCCGGCAGGGTGAAACCGCGGAAGACCGGGTGCAAGAACACGACGCGCGGGAGGCCCGCCCCGCACCCCCCGGCGCAGGATCCGGGCAGGTTGACGGCGCAACACCTGGAATACATCGTCCGGGCCTGGTATCAAGCGATCAAACGTTCCGGGAGGCGGTCGCGTGAACGCATTCGGCTTGAACCACCGCGTCGCACCCACCGCCTCGCTCGCGCGCTTCTTCGACCTGGCCGCGTCCCTGGGGATCGGCGACGTGGAGATCCGCAACGAGCTGCCGGGCGTGGCCATCGCGGACGGCACGCCGCCCGAAACGGTGCGGGCGGAGGCCGGGCGCCGCGGGCTGACGATCCTGTCGATCAACGCCCTCTCCCCGTTCAACGTCTGGACGGCCGCGCGCGCCGAACAGGCCGCCGCGCTGATCGGCTACGCCGCGGCCTGCGGCGCCGGGGGCATCGTGCTGTGCCCGCTCAACGACGCGTCCAAGGCGATGGATGCGCCGGAGCGCGCGGCCGCGGCGCGGGGCGCGCTGGCCGCGCTCGCCCCCATGCTCCGCGGCGCCGGCGTCACGGGCCTCGTCGAGCCGCTCGGCTTCCCCGAGTCCTCGCTGCGGCTGAAGCGCGAGGCGCTGGACGCCATCGACGCCGTGGGCGGGGCGGACGTGTTCAAGCTGGTCCACGACACGTTCCACCACCACGTCGCGGGCGAGACCGAGATGTTCCCCGGGCGGACGGGGCTCGTCCACGTCTCGGGCGTCGTCGACGACATCCCCGCGCGGGCCATGAGGGACGCCCACCGCGTCCTGGTGGACGAGGCCGACCGGCTCGACAACCTCGGCCAGATCCGCGCCCTGGCGGCGGGCGGCTACGCGGGCCCGCTGTCCTTCGAGCCCTTCGCGGACAGCGTGTCGAACGCGGCCGACATCGGCGCCCTGCTCAAGACCAGCATGGCGCATGTCCGGCGAGCCGAGGGGCAGCCCGCGCGCTAGCGGGCGGCAACAGGCCGCTCAACGTCCACCGGTGACGTCCAGGATCGCGCCCGTCGTGTAGGACGCGGCCTCGCTCAGGAGCCAGACGACGGCCTCGGCGACCTCCTCCGGCCGGCCGGCGCGGCCGATCGGGGTGGTCTTGCCCAGCCGCGCCGCCCGGTCGGGCTGGCCGCCGCTGGCGTGGATGTCGGTCTCGATCAGGCCGGGCCGCACCGCGTTCACGCGCACCCCGTGCGGCGCGAGTTCCCTGGCCAGCCCGAGCGCGAGCGTGTCGACCGCCCCCTTCGAGGCCGCGTAGTCGACGAACTCGCCCGGCGCGCCGAGCCGGCTCGCGGCCGACGAGATCAGCACGATCGCCCCGCCCGAGCCGCCGCGGTCCCGCATGAGGTGGCGCGCCGCCTCCCGGGCGCACAGGAAGGCGCCGAGCACGTTGACCTCGACGATCGCGCGGAGCCGCGCCGTCTCCATGTCGGCGAGCAGGGCCTTGGGGGCCACGACGCCGGCGTTGACCACGACCCCGTCGAGGCCGCCCATCCCGTCCTTCGCGGCCCCGAACAGGTCGACCACGTCGCGCTCGCGGGCCACGTCGCCGCGGAGGGTGATGGCCTGTCCGCCGGCCGCCCGGGCGTCCGCGGACGCCGCCTCGGCCGACGCGGCGTCCTCGCGGTAGTTGATGGCGAGCGACCAGCCGCGCGTCGCGCAGGCGACGGCGGTCGCGCGCCCGATGCCGCGGCTCCCTCCGGTGATCAGGATCTTGCGCATGGGCAGTCTCTCGGCTTCTCGGGACGCGCGGGCACCCCCGTCCGCGATGAACGCGAGGCGGTCGGGCGTGGAGAACCCCGGGCCTGAAGGGGCTCGTCGCGGTGCGGGCTCCCGACGGGCCGCGGAACCGTCGCCGCGCCGATCTCCCGCACGGGCCAGGGCGCCCGCAGACCTCGGGCCACGCCGGTTCCGCCCGTCTCGCGCCCCGGGCGGGAGACGGTGTCCGAAGCACGGAGGAGGGTGGGGCCGCGCGTCGCGCGAAACCCCTCACCCGCCCTGTCGGGCCCTTTCTCCCCGCGCGGCGGGGCGAAGGGCGTGACGGCCCGGCCGCGCGGGTCCACGAGCCCCCACAGCCGCCCGCGCGCGGGAGACGGCCGGCAGCGGCTCAATGCCCGGTCGCGTCGGCGTCCCGCGTGGCCTCGAACAGGAACCACGTGCGGCGCTCGGTTTCGTCGATATAGTTTTCGAGCAGGCTCGCGGTGGCGACGTCCTTGTTGTCGTCGCAGACCTCGTGCGCCTTGCGCATGTTGGCCGCCATGGCCTTGTTGTCGGCCACCAGTTCCTTGAGCATGTCGAGCGGGCTCACGAAGTCGGCGTCGTTGTTGGTGACGCGCGTCACCTGGTTGATCTCGCCGATCGAGTGCAGCGTCTTCTGCCCGAGCTTGCGCACGCGCTCGGCGAGCGGGTCGGTGGTGGCGAAGATCTGGTCGGCCTGCTTGTCGAGCAGCAGGTGGTAGTCGCGGAAGTGCGGCCCCGTCATGTGCCAGTGGAAGTTCTTGGTCTTCACGTAGAGCGCGAAGGCGTCGGCCACGAGCTTGTTGATCTCGGCCGCGATCTGGGCGGTGGCGTTGTCGCCGAGGTCGCTGGGGGTCTTGAGCGCCGCGGGGGACGTGTCGCTGGTGTCGGATTTGGCTGCGGCCATGGGCTGGAACTCCGTGGGGAGGGGTTGGCTCCCCGACAACACGGTTTTCCCCCGCGCGTTCCCCAAAACCCTACAACCGCTCCGGGCCGAAGCGCGCGGACGGCCGCACGAACTCCTCCTGCGCCTCCACCAGAAGGATCTCGCGCGAGCCGGCCTCGCGCGTCCGCCTGAGCAGCCCGTAGATGGAGGCGCTGGCGGCCGCGAGCGCGTCGGGCACGGAGCCGCCCGCCAGCGCGTGGACGAAGAACAGGGCCGCGATCGCGTCGCCCGCCCCGTTCACGGCCACGTCGAGCCTGGGGGTCCGCACGCGCCACAGGTCCGACCCGTCCGAGGCGAGAAGGTCGATCGCCTCGCCGGGCGTGTCGGCGCCCAGGTACGAGGTGACCAGCACGACCCCGGGCCCCAGGGCGTGGACGGCCCGGAGCGCCCCGCGCGCGTCCGCGACCGAGCCCGACGGGCGGCCCGCGAGCAGCTCCAGCTCGAACTGGTTGGGCGTGATGACGTCGGCCGCGGGAACGGCCTGCCCGCGCATGAACTCGGGGATGCCGGGGCGCACGAAGACGCCCCGCCCCACGTCGCCGATCACGGGGTCGCAGCAGTAGCGGGCGCCCGGGTTGGCGCCCTTCACGCGCGCGACCGCGTCGAGGATGGCGGTGCCGGTCTCGGCCGAGCCCATGTAGCCCGACAGCACCCCGTGGCATTGCGCGAGCGCGCCCCGCTCCGCGATGCCCTCCACGCAGGCGCCGATCAGGGAGGCGGGCAGCACGTCGCCGCGCCACGCCCCGTAGCCCGTGTGGTTGGAGAACTGCACGGTGTGGATCGGCCACACCTCGTGGCCGAGCCGCTGCATGGGAAACACGGCCGCGGCGTTGCCGACGTGGCCGTAGGCGACGTGGGATTGGATCGACAGGATGTTCACCGGGCGCCGTCCGCCTTTGCGTGGGAGGGTGATGGGGGCTTAAGCATAGCGGAACGGAACAAGCGGAGCGAAACGCACGTGGCCCCCTACAGCGTGGCGATCATCGGTGTCGGCAAGATCGCGGTCGACGAGCACCTGCCCGCGGTCGCGGCCGACCCGGACTTCCGGCTCGCGGGCCTGGTGAGCGGGCGCGGCGTCACGCGGGACGGCGTGCCGACCTTCCGCACGGCCGCCGAGCTCTACCGCGCGCTGCCCGACCTCGACGCCGTGTCGATCTGCACGCCGCCCGGCGCCCACTACGGCGCCGCGCGCGAGGCGCTCGACGCGGGGGTCGCGGTGCTGCTGGAGAAGCCGCCGACCGCCACGGTGGCGGAGCTCGCCGACCTCGGCGCCCACGCGGCCGCGCGGGGCCGCGTGCTCTTCACGACCTGGCACTCGCAGTACAATCCGGCCGTGGACGAGGCCGCGAGCCGGCTGCGCGGGCAGCGGGTCACCCGGCTGCACATCACCTGGAAGGAGGACGTGCGCCGCTGGCACCCGGGCCAGGCCTGGATCTGGGAGGCGGCCGGCTTCGGGGTGTTCGACCCCGGCATCAACGCCCTGTCGATCCTGACCAGGATCTTCCCCGGGCCGGTCTTCGTGCGCGACGCCGTGCTCACCACGCCGAAGGGCCGCCTGATGCCGATCGCGGCGGAGCTGACGCTTCACAGCCCGCTGTCGCCCGAGGCCGCGCTCACGGCCGAGTTCGACTGGCGGCAGACCGGCCCGCAGACCTGGACGGTCGCGGTCGAGACCGCGGACGGCGACGCGCTGACCCTGACGAACGGCGGCGCCGCGCTGGCGGTGAACGGCGAGACCATCGCGACGGGGCCCCGGGCCGAGTACCCGGCCATCTACCGGCGCTTCGCGGGGCTGCTGCGGGCGGGGGACAGCGCGGTGGACGTGGCGCCCTTCCAGCTCGTGGCCGACGCCTTCATGGTGGGGCGGCGGGTCGAGACCGAGCCCTTCGAGGACTGAAGGGGGTTCCGCCTTTCGCCCCGCCCGCGGCGGCGGCGCTCACGTGACGCCGGGCGTCCGCCGGTTGCGCCCTTCTCCCGCCCGGGCGGGAGAAGGTGGCCGACAGGCCGGAGGACGGTGGGGCCCCGCGCGCGCATCGACCCCTCATCCCCCTCATCCCCCTCATCCGCCCTGTCGGGCACCTTCTCCCCGCGAAACGGGGCGAAGGGCGTGACGGCCGAGCGACGCAGATGTGTGAACCTTGCAGGCGCCCGCGGAGCGAGGAGCCCGACCCTACCGCGTGGGCACGGGCACCTCGCCGCGGTAGTCGTAGAAGCCGCGCTGCGTCTTGCGGCCGAGCCAGCCGGCCTCGACGTATTTCACGAGCAGCGGGCAGGGCCGGTACTTCGAGTCGGCCAGGCCCTCGTGCAGCACCTGCATCACGGCGAGGCACGTGTCGAGGCCGATGAAGTCGGCGAGCTGCAGCGGCCCCATCGGGTGGTTGGCGCCGAGCCGCATGGCGGTGTCGATCGCCTCCACCGTGCCCACGCCCTCGTGCAGCGTGTAGATGGCCTCGTTGATCATCGGCAGCAGGATGCGGTTGACGATGAAGGCCGGGAAATCCT
>CAXTDZ010000110.1:0-15223 GCA_964243035.1 uncultured Lichenihabitans sp. | reverse complement strand
CCGCGATGCTGGGCACCCCGCAACCGGAGCCCGCGCGCTGAGCACCCCGAACGGGGGCGCGGCGCCGAGCCAGGACGCCGCGCCGGACGGGGCGAGGCCGATCGGGGCGGGACGGTCCCGCGGCGGCGGGGGCGGCGCGGGTTCGTGGGGGAGGCCCGCCCGGTCGAAGATCGCGGCGGCCGGGCAGAGCGCGGCGAGGTCGCGCATGCGGTGGGGCGCGAGCCCCCGCACGGCGCACAGCGCCAGGAAGGCGCGCGCGAGGCTCGCCGCGGCCTCGGCCACCGCCCCGGTCGCGCAGGATGCCGCGCGCCGCGCGTCTCCGGCGAGGCGGATCACGAAGACCGAGCCGCCCCCGCGCCGGGCCGCCTCGAAGCGGATGTCGGCCGCGACGCCGTCGAGGGGCAGCGCGCCGCCGTCGTCCAGAACCCAGGCGAACTTGGGCGGGAGGGCGTGAAGCGCCGCGTCGCGCCCGAGCCGGTCCTCGACGGCGGCCGCGGCCGACCGGATGTCCAGCACCGCGCCGCCGTCGTGGCCCGCGAGCGGGCTGCACAGGACGTTGCGCACGGCCTCCGCGCGGGGTGACGCGTCGAGCAGGCCGAGCCGGTCGAGGCCGTCCAGCAGCGGGGCGACGCGGCCCGGCCCGACCCCGCGGACCTGGAGGTTGGCGCGCCCCGTCAGGGTCAGGGCGCCGCTGCCGTGGCGCCCCGCCAGAACCGCGACGCCTTCGGCCTGCGCGAGCGTGAGCGCCCCGCCGCGGGGCTTTACGCGCAGCAGAAGGCCGTCGCCCGCGGGCCAGGGCCGCAGCGCGCCGGGGCAGGCACCGACGCGGAGCGCGGCGGGCGCGCTCACGGGCGGCCGCCCAGCATGTCATCGAGGATCGCGGCCGTGGAGTTGCGGCGCGTCATCCAGAAGCCGCGGGCCGCGGCCTCCTTGAATCGGCGCGCCATGGCGCGGGCCGCGCGGGGGTTGGCGTCCTCCAGGAAGGCGCGAACCGCGTCGTCGCCGCAGGTCGCGGCGAACAGGAGGTCGAAATGGCGGCTCGGCACGAGGTCGGTCGTGGCCGCGAAGGCGAACAGGTTGTCGACCGCGTCCGCGACCGCGGCCGCGCCGCGGTAGCCGTGCCGCATCTGGCCCGCGATCCAGCGCGGGTTGGCGGCGCGGCCGCGCAGGGCGCGCGCCACCTCCTCGCCCAGCGTGCGCAGGCCCACGCGGCCCGGCGCGCTCGTGTCGGCGTGGTAGAGGGCGGGCGAGGACCCCAGCGCCGCCGCCGCGGCCGCGAAGCCGCCCTCGTGTTCGGCATAGGCCGCGGCGTCGAGCACGTCGGTGCCGGGCAGGTCCTGGACGTGGAGAAAGGCGTCGGCGCGGGCCACGCGGTCGCGGAAGGCGACCGGCGCGGGGCTGCCCTCCCCCGCCGCGCCGTAGGCGTGGGTGGTGGCCTGGAGATAGGCCTCGCCGAGCGCCGCGCGGTCCGCGCCGGCCTCGGCCGCGCGGCCCAGGCCCGTCCCGTAGCGGCCGGGGGCGCCGCCGAACACGCGGGGGCCCAGGGTGCCGCCCGCGGCCCGGCGGCTCTCGGCCAGCGCATTGTCCTCCGAGGGCTCGTCGAGCGCCGCCACCGCCCGGCTCGCGGCGTCGAACAGCGCGACCTGGTCCGGGAAGGTGTCGCGGAACAGGCCGGAGATGCGCAGGGTGACGTCCACGCGCGGCCGGTCGAGCTTGGCCGCGGGGATGATCTCGTATCCCAGCACCCGGGCCGTCTCGGGATCCCAGCGCGGCCTGGCGCCGATCAGCGCGTAGGCCTGGGCGAGGTCGTCGCCGCCGGTCCGCACCGTGGCGCTGCCCCACAGGTCGAGCACGAGCCTTCGGGGCCAGTCGCCGTGGTCCTGGGCGTGACGGGTCATGACGGCCGCCGCGAGCGCCTCGCCGACCGCCCAGGCGGTGCGGGTGGGGATCGCGCGGGGGTCGGTCGCGAACAGGTTGCGGCCCGTGGGCAGCACGTCGCGCCGACCGCGCGCGGGGGCGCCGCCCGGGCCCGGGGCGACGAAGCGTCCGTCGAGCGCCGCGAGCAGGCCGTCCATCTCGGCCTCGCCGCAGCCGGGCTCGGCGCCGTCGGTGCCGAACACGTGCAGGCCGTCGCCGATGCGCATCTCCTTGAGGTCGCAGAGCCAGGCGTCGAGCGCGGCCAGGGCGGCCTGCGGGTCAGCGTCGGCCGGAACGCCGCTGTCCGCCGCGACCCCGCTGTCGCGGGCGCGCGCCAGGATGGCGTCGGCGAGCAGGCGCGCGCGGCGGGGGTCGAGGGCCTCGGCCGCGGCGTATTCGTCGAACAGGGCTTCGAGTTCCAGCGCGGCGCCGGGGCTGCCCGCGTCCCGCAGCGGCGGCGTCAGGTGGCCGACCGTGACCGCCGCGGTGCGGCGCCGGGCCTGGGCGGCCTCGCCGGGGTTGCTGACGATGAAGGGGTAGATCACCGGCAGCGCCCCCAGGACAGCACGCGGCGCGCAGGCGGGGCCGAGCGCCACCGCCTTGCCGGGCAGCCATTCGAGGGTGCCGTGGGTGCCGAGGTGGACGAGCGCGTCGACCCGTTCGACCCCGCGCAGCCACAGGTAGAAGGCCACAAAGGCGTGCCGGGGCGGCAGGGCGGGGTCGTGGTACTGGGCGCGGCGACAGGCGGGGTCGCCCCGGTCGGGCTGCACGGCGACGAGCAGGCGGCCGGCGCGCAGGACCCGGAACGCGAAGGCGCCGTTCTCCACCGCCGGGTCGGCCTCGGGCGGGCCCCAGGCGGCTTCAACCGATGCCCGAAAGTCCGCGGGCAGGCCGGCCCAGGCGCGGCGGTACGCGGCGAGCGGCATGGTCGGCGCGCGGGGGTCCGAACCCGGCTCCACGCCCGCCGGCTCTGCCCTTCGCCCCGCCTGCGGGGAGAAGGTGGCCGAAGGCCGGATGAGGGGCGATCCAGTCACGTCCGCCAGCCCCTCATCCGCCCTGTCGGGCACCTTCTCCCCGCAGGCGGGGCGAAGGGCATCGTCCGGCACCGAGGAGATCGGCCCCGGTTCGCAGGCCCGGCTCGGAGCGGGCTCGTCACCGGTCAGGGCGGCCATCAGGGGCCCCGCCGTGGGCAGCGGGCCAATGTCAAACCCCTCGCGCCGCAGGCGGTCCGCGATGGCGAGCACGCTCGCGGGCGTGTCGAGCCCGACGGCCGCGCCGATGCGGCCGTCGCGGCCGGGATAGTCGGACAGCACGAGGGCGAGCCGGCGCTCGGCGCGCGGCCGACGGCGCAGCCGCGCCCAGGCGGTCGCGAGGTCGGCCGCGTGGGCGACCCCGTCCGGGTCGGGACGGTGCGTCACCCGGGCGAAGGCGAGCCCGTCCGCCGGGGGCGCTTCGGCCTTGAACGACGCCGCGCCCGCGGGGATGCGGCCGTCGACCTCGGGCAGCACCACGTTCATGGCGAGATCGGCCGCGCCCAGACCTCGCGCCGAGGCCTCCCACCGCTCCCGCGAGGACCCCGCGAGCACGACCTGCAGCACGGGGCAGCCGGCGCGGTCCAGCACGCGGCCGCCCTCCCCGTCGCCGGCCGCGAAGGCCGTGGCGTTGAGAACCACGTCGACGCGGCTGCGCGTCAGCAGCCCCTCCAGCCAGGCACGCGAGGCCGGGTCCTTGAGGCTCGCCACGGAGACCGCCGTGACCCGGGCGCCGCGCGCCGCGAGGGCGTCGGCCATCGCCGTGACCGGGGCGGTGTCGGCCGCCAGCAACGCCGAGCGGTAGAACAGCAGAAGGGCGTGCGGGGCGCCGGGGGCCGCGTCCCGGCACCCTTCCGCGAAGACGGCCGCGGGCGGCACGGGCCGGGGCTCCTCCCAGGCGGTCCGGAACCCGCCCCAGGCGGCGGCGACCCGCAGCGCCTGGGCGAGGTTGGCCGGGCCCCCCGCCGCGAAGCAGCGCCACAGGAGGTCGAGGGTGGCGGGGGGAAGCGTCGAGGCCGTCGCGAGGCGGGCGTCGGCGCGGTCGTCGCCGGGGATCACGGCGAGGTGGAAGCCGGTCCGCCGCGCCGCGGCGGCGAGCTCGTCCACGCCGTAGCGCCAATAATCGAGGCCGCCGAGCAGGCGCACCAGGACGGTGCGGGCCTGGCCGGCCAGGCGCTCCACCAGGAGGTCCACCGAGTAGGGGTGCCTGAGCCTGGACAGGTTGGCGAGCCGCAGGTCCGGCAGCGCGCCGCCCGCCCCCGCGTGGGCCGCGGCCGCCACCGCGAGGTCGCTGTCGGTGAAGGACAGGAACACGAGCGGGGCCGGCGGGAGCGCGAGGTCCACCGCGACGGCCTCGTCGTCCAGCGATCCCTCGCGGGTCTGCAGCAGGTGCACGGGGACGGGCTCAGGGCGCCGCGAGCAGGGCTTCCACGGCCGCGCGGTCGAGGCCCTTCTCGCCGATCACCACCAGGCGGCCCACCCGCGCCTCGCCCGGCCTCCAGGCGCGGTCGAACTGCTTGCGGACGCGCGTGCCCACACCCTGCACGAGCAGCCGCATCGGCTTGCCGCGCACGTCGAGGAAGCCCTTCATGCGCAGCACGTCGTGGGCCGCCGCGACGCGCGCGAGCCGGTCGACCCAGGCGTCGGGGTCGAGCAGGGCGGGCACGTCGAGCACGAAGCTGTCGAAGTCGTCGTGGTCGTGCTCGCCGTCGGCGTCGTGGTGGGAGGGGCGCGCCTCCAGGTCGTCCTCGGCCGCGGCCTCCAGGCCGAGCAGGACCGCGGGGTCCAGCCGGCCCTCGCGGGTCGCGACCACCTTGACGGCGCGCGGCACCGCGGCCCGCACCTGGTCCCGCACGGCGGCGAGGTCGGCCTCGTCGAGCAGGTCCGCCTTGTTGAGCACGATCAGGTCGGCGCAGAGGAGCTGGTCCTCGTAGACCTCCTCCAGCGGGTTGTCGTGGTCGACCGCGCCGTCGGCCGCGCGCTGGGCCGCAAGCTTTTCGGGGTCATCCGCGAAGCGCCCGGCCGCGACCGCGGCCGCGTCCACCACGGCCACCACGCCGTCCACCGTCAGCCGGGCCCGGACCGCGGGCCAGTCGAAGGCCTTCACCAGGGGCTTGGGCAAGGCGAGGCCGGAGGTTTCCACCACGATGTGGTCGGGGCGCGGCGTCCGGGCCAGCAGCGCCTCCACGGCGGGCACGAAGTCGTCCGCCACCGTGCAGCACAGGCAGCCGTTGGCGAGCTCGACGATGTTCTCGTCGGGGCAGGACTCGATCCCGCAGCCGCGCAGGATGTCGCCGTCCACGCCCACGTCGCCGAACTCGTTGATGATCAGCGCGAGGCGGCGGCGCCCCGCGTTCTCAAGGAGGTGGCGGATCATCGTGGTCTTGCCGGCGCCCAGGAAGCCGGTGACCACCGTGACGGGCAGCTTGGCGAGGGTGGCGCTCACGGGAATGTCTCCTCGGCGGGAACGGGGTGGGGCGGCAGGCGGGCCACCACGCCCTTGCGGACGGCGTCGGGCCGCAGCTTCCAGGGGATCAGGCCGTCGGGCGCCGCGGCGTAGAGGCGGGCGGTTTCGAGGATCACGGCGGCGCCGGTGTCGGCCGGCAGGTCGCCGTAGACGTAGGTCCACTTGCCGGGCGCCGCGAGCGCCACCGTGCAGGGGCGCCGGCACACGCTCAGGCACTCGACGCCGTGCAGCGCGACGCCGGGCGGCGCGGCCTCGGCCAGCGCCCGGAACAGCCGGGCCCCGGCGCGGGCCTCCATCGGCTGGGCCGCCTCGCCCTCGGCGCGGCAGGTGGTGCAGACGGTGATGCGGGTCGGCTGGGACACCCGTGACGCTCCTTCCGCCCGAAAACGGGCGCGAACGGCGGGCGGCGACACTCCCGGCGCGGGGACCCCACGTCGGAACACCCGGGCCGCGGCGAACAACCGCGGACCGGCCGGCTTCCGGGGCACCCCGCCCGGACGCGCGCTTCGCTCTGGCCCGAGGCAGGTTTCCTGGCTCGCGGATGCTGGCGCGACCCGCGCCGCCTTCCCGGCCTCGGACGAGGCCAGTGGCGTGATGGCGCAGGCGCTTTCCGCTCACAGTTGCGGGGGCAGCCGCGGCATCCCGGCGAACCGGACCGCGTTCCCTTACGCGCTCCCCGGTGTGGGGAGGCTTCCCCTCGCGGGGACCTTCGGACAGGACCTGTGGTAGGGCCGTCCCGGGGCCCGTGTCAACGGCGGGCAACACGGGGGAAGCCAGGCATGAGCGCGTCGCTGCGGCGGTCGGAACGGTTGTACAACGCGGGCCTGTGGCTGGTGGCGCTGGTGTTCGCGGCCTGCCTCACGGGCCTGGGCGGGCTGGTGGTGGACGACCTTCCGAGCGTCGAGGGGCAGCCGAGCCGGGAGGACTTCGTCGACCAGGGCGCCGCGGCGCCCCTCCGGGCCGCGGTCAAGGACGCGCGGGACGGGCAGGAGGCGGCGGCCGGCGGGCTCGACCGGGCCAACCTCGGACTGAAGGCCGCGCAGAACGCCTACGGCAACGCCCGGGACGCGTTCAACAACTGGCTGGAAACGCGCAAGGCCACCGCCCTGCCCGACCAGGACGCGGAGCTGATCGAGCGGACGCGGGCGCTCGACGCCCTGAAGGCCGCGGAAACGACCGCGCAGCGCGACGTCGATCGGCAGAACGGGGCGGCGCTCGACGCGAGCCAAGCGGAGGCTGCCGCGCAAAGCAAGCTCGACGCGCTCGACCGCGACGCCGACGGCAAGCTCGCGGCGGCGGAGGCGCGGGCCGAGCTGCGCGTCTTCGCGTACCGGCTGGCCCTCACGGTGCCGCTGCTCGCCGCGGCGGGCTGGCTGTTCGCGCGCCGGAGAACGGGCCCGTGGTGGCCCTTCACCTGGGGGTTCGGGATCTTCGCGCTCTACGCCTTCTGCGTGGAGCTCGTGCCCTACCTGCCGAGCTACGGCGGCTACGCCTACTACGGGGTGGGCCTGGTCGCCACCGTGCTGGCGGGCCGCGCCACGATCGGGGCGCTCAACCGCTACCTCGCCCGGCAGCGGGCCGCCGAGCAGCAGCCCGACACCGTGCGCCGCCGGGAGCTCGCCTACGATACGGCGCTGGCGAGGCTCAACAAGTCGACCTGCCCGGGCTGCGAGCGCCCCGTGAACCTGAAGGACGAGGGGAGCGACTTCTGCCCGCACTGCGGCATCGGCCTGTTCACCCGCTGCGCCCGGTGCGCCACCCGCAAGAGCACGTTCCAGCCCTTCTGCCACGCCTGCGGGGCGTCCGCGACGGAGACCGCGCCCCCGCTTACCGCCGCTTAAGACCTGCTGCGTCAGGGTCTGGTCCCACACGGGTTCACCTCGGAGGCCCCATTGTCCAGTGAGCGGTACCGGCTCGTCACGCGCAGCGACTTCGACGGTCTCGTGTGCGGCATGCTGCTGCGCGAGGCGGACCTGATCGACGAGATCAAGTTCGTCCACCCCAAGGACATGCAGGACGGCGCGGTGCCGATCACGCACCGCGACATCATCACCAACCTGCCCTACGTGCCGGGCTGCCACCTCGCCTTCGACCACCATTCGAGCGAGGTGGAGCGCGGCGGGGCGGCCTGCCCCGAAAACCACGTGATCGACCCCGAGGCGCCCTCGGCGGCCCGCGTGGTGTACGACCACTTCGGCGGCGCGCGCCGGTTCCCGAAGGTCAGCGCCGAGCTGATGGCCGCGGTCGACCAGGCCGACTCCGCCCAGTTCAGCCGCGACGAGATCCTGGACCCCAAGGGCTGGGTGCTGCTCAACTTCCTGATGGATTCGCGCACGGGCCTGGGCCGGTTCCGCACCTTCCGGGTGTCCAACTACGAGCTGATGATGCAGCTCATCGAGCAGTGCCGCCACCTCACGGTGGACGAGGTGCTCGCCCTGCCCGACGTGCGCGAGCGCGTGGACCTGTTCCGGGCGCACCGGGCCCCGTTCGAGGACCAGGTGCGCCGCTGCACCACGGTTTACGGGAAGCTCGCCCTGCTCGACCTCAGGAACGAGGACACGATCTACGCGGGCAACCGCTTCATGATCTACGCCCTGTTCCCGCGCTGCGACATCTCGGTCCACGTGATGTGGGGGCTCAGGAAGCAGAACACGGTGTTCGCGGTGGGCAAGTCGATCCTCGACCGGGGCTCGCCGGTCGACGTGGGCGCCGTGTGCCTCGGCTACGGCGGCGGCGGGCACAGGGCCGCGGGCACCTGCCAGGTCGCCAACGGCGAGGCCGAGCGGGTCAGGGCCGAGCTGATCGACACGCTCAACCCGATGCCCATCGCGGCCTGAGGCGGCTTCCCCCGACCGACCGGTCGTCACCGCGAGCGAAAGCGAAGCGATCCCAGGGGCCGCCCGCGGCGACGTGAACTTCCTGAACCGGTCGCTGGATCGTCTCGCTTCCGCTCGCGACAACGGGAGCGGTGGCGATCCGGTCGGCGAAGTCTCACCCCGTCAGTTCAGCACGCGCTTGCCGTGCGGGCTGTCGAGCGAGAAGGCCGGGATCTCCACCTCGATCACGCCGCCCGCGTCATCCACCATGCGGTAGTGGCCGGTCATGATGCCGCTCGGCGTGCCGAGCGGGCAGCCGGACGTGTAGCGGAACGACTCGCCCGGGTTGAGCACCGGCTGCTCGCCCACCACCCCCAGGCCCCGCACCTCGTCGACGCGGCCCGCGGCGTCCGTGATGCGCCAGTAGCGCGACACGAGCTGCACCCGCACCCGCCCCAGGTTGGCGATCTCGATCGTGTAGGCCCAGAAGAACCGCCCCGACCGGGGCTCGGACCGGTCGGCCAGGAATTCCGGGAACACCGTGACCTGGATGTCGCGCGTCACCGCCGTGTACATGGCTCGCGGGCTCCGGCGGCGTGAAAGGCCGCCCGACGCCTCAACGCAGCGCCACGACGCCCGTTTCCCGCCAGTGCAGTTTCTCCAGCGCCTGGCCGAGGTCGTCGAGCAGGTCGTCCACGTCCTCCAGCCCCACCGACAGGCGCAGGAGCCCGTCCGTGATGCCCACCGCGGCCCGCGCCTCGGCCCCCATGCGCTGGTGCGTCATGCTGGCGGGATGGTTGATCAGGCTCTTGGCGTCGCCCAGGTTGTTGGAGATCAGCACCACCCGGAGCGCGTTGGCGAAGGCGAAGGCGGCCTCCTTGCCGCCCTCGACCTCGAAGGCCACCAGCGTGCCGCCGCCCTTCATCTGCCGCCGCGCGAGCGCGAACTGCGGATGGTCGTCGCGCCCGGGGTAGAGCACCCGGCCGACGCGGTCGTGGCCGGCCAGGTAGTCGGCGACCCGCGCGGCGGCGGCGGCCTGCGCGTTGACGCGCAGCGGCAGCGTTTCGAGCGACTTCAGCATGACCCAGGCGTTGAACGGCGACAGCGCGGGGCCCGTCTGCCGCAGGAAGGTCTGCATCTTGGTCTCGATGAACTCCTTCGAGCCCAGGATCAGCCCGCCCAGGCAGCGCCCCTGCCCGTCGATGTGCTTGGTGGTCGAGTAGACGACGCAGTCCGCGCCGAGCTCCAGCGGGCTTTGCAGCAGCGGCGTCGCGAACACGTTGTCGACCACCAGCGTGGCGCCGCCCGCGTGGGCGATGGCGGCCACGCCCGCGATGTCGACGAGGCTCAGGAGCGGGTTGGTGGGGCTTTCCAGGAAGGCCACCTTGGTGGTGGGGCGCATGGCGGCGCGCCACTGGCCGAGGTCCCCGCCGTCCACCAGCGTGGACTGGACGCCGAAGCGGGGCAGCAGCTCCTCGACCACGTAGCGGCAGGAGGCGAACAGTTCCTTGGCGGCCACCACGTGGTCGCCGGCCTGGACCTGCCCCATCAGGGCCGCGGTCACGGCGGCCATTCCGGTGGCGGTGGCGCGCGCGTCCTCGGCGCCTTCGAGCAGCGCCGCCCGGGCCTCGAACATGGCCACGGTGGGGTTGGAGAAGCGCGAGTAGATGAAGCCGGGGTCGTCGCCGTTGAAGCGCCGCTCGGCCGCCTCCATCGTGTCGTACACGTAGCCCTGGGTGAGGAACAGCGCCTCGGACACCTCGCCGAACTGCGAGCGCGTCGTGCCGCCGTGCACGAGCCGGGTCGCGGGACGGAGCGCCGCGCGGGAACGGGATTCATCTGTCTTCACGGACGACCTCTCACCAACCGGGCACACCCGCGGGCGGGAACCCTGCTTCGAGAGCCGGCCTGACGAGGCCCGCGACGGGCCGCAAAGCGTGGAAAGGAGGTCGTGGCGACCCGGCCTTTTAGCGCTTTGTTTAACGTGGCGGCAAGCCAGCCGGCTCAAATAACCACGGTGAGCACCATAGTTGAACGCGGGGCGGCGTCAACCGGCTTGGCGGCCGGTCCAGGGCTTTGAACCTGGGTTAACATGATCGTTGCCGAGCCATGCCCTTCGCCCCGCTTGCGGGGAGAAGGGCAGAACCGGCGACCGTTAACCCGAGTTCGAAGCCATGGCCCTGCTCCGGCAAATGTTGACAGCGCACCACCGAGGGTGCCGGATGCCCCGGTGCGTGACCGGGAAGGCGGCGCGATGAACCTGCACGTCAAGACAAACCCGGACCCGGCGCGCGCCTGCCACCCGCCTGATCGCCCCGGCGCGGCGGGGACCGAGGCCTGCACCGCCCGGAACCGCGGGATGGGGAACGCCGGCGTCGCGCTCCGGCCCGGCTGCGGCCTGCACCACCTGCCGCGGCCGGAAGACCATCCCGCGCAGCCCTGGGCGACGCGCGGCCTCGCGATGCCGCAGGTCGGGGATCGGACCCCGGTGACGGACCTGCCCCCGCGCGCCGACGCGGCGGGCCGCCACGCGGCCTCGGCAGGAGACTGCCGCCAAGCGCCCACCCCCTCGACGCGAGACCATTCCGCATGATCGGCATCGACGATGTCCGGGCCGCCGCCGGGCGGCTGCAAGGCCGCATCCGCGCGACGCCCACGGTTCGGGTCGACATGGCGCGGCAGCCCCTCGGGGTCGAGGACCTGTGGCTCAAGCTCGAATGCCTGCAGGTGACGGGGTCGTTCAAGGTCCGCGGCGCGACCAACAAGCTCCTGACGAGCGATCCCGCGAAGCTGCGCAACGGGATCGTGGCGGCCTCGGGCGGCAACCACGGGCTGGCGGTCGCCCGCGCGGGGGCCGTGGCCCGCGTGCCCACCACCATCTTCCTTCCCGCGACGGCCGCACCGGACAAGATCGAGAAGCTGCGGGACTGGGGCGCCCGCGTGGAGGTCGTGGGGGCGCTGTGGGACGAGGCGCACGCGGCCGCCACGGCCGCGGCCGAAACCGCCGGCGCCTTCTACGTCCACCCCTTCGCGGACGCCGCCGTGGTGGCCGGCCAGGGGACGGTGGCGCTCGAAATCCTCGACGCCGTCGGCTCGGCGGACGTGTTCGTCGTCGCGATCGGCGGCGGCGGCCTCATCGCGGGGGTCGCGACCGTCCTGAAGGCGCTCAAGCCCGGCGCCCGCATCATCGGCGTCGAACCGGAAGGCGCCCCCACGCTGAAGGCCAGCCTCGACGCGGGCGAGGTCGTCCGCCTTCCGGAGGTCACCACCAAGGTCGCCACCATGGCCTGCGGGCGCACCGACCCCGCGATCTTCGAGGTCGTCCGCAGAACCGTCGAGCAGGTCGTCCTGGTGTCCGACCGCGACCTCGAACGGGCCGCGCGCTGGCTGTGGTTCGAGATGGGGATCGCGGCCGACCTGAGCGGGGCCGCCTCGCTGGCGGCGCTGATGACCGGCGCCGTCCGGGTCGAGCCCGGCCAGCGGGTGTGCGGCCTCGTGTGCGGCGCGGGACCGGAGGGCGTCCTGTCGAGCTGAGCGGCCCCCTAGGAGGGCGGCAGCCTGTGTTCCGCGACTGCCACCCGGCTCGTGCCGCTGCTCGCGGGATGTCGGAGGCGGGCTCGATCACCCCGTCGTCGCGGCGGGACACGCGCCGGCCGCCCGTCGCGTCGTCACCCTTGTTCAGGACGCGGAGCGACGGCGCGAGGTCGAAGGTGTGGCGGCCGCAGCCGTCGCGGTTGGCGAAGGCGAGACTTCGCCCGCCGGTGACGAGGCCGGCCAGGTCGGGTGGGGGCCGGCAGCCCGGCCGACACGGCGACACTCGAAAACGAAACCACCGCCCGCGCGACGGGGTTGCGCGGCAGAACGGAAGGAGGGCAGCCGTGGCGCGCCAGATCATCGACCTGTCGGTTCCGCTCGCCAACGACATTCCGGCCGACCCGCCGATCCAGACGCCCTCGATCGCCTACGTCGACCATCGGGCGTCGCTGCCGGACCTGCTCGGCTTCTTTCCCGGCCTGAAGCCCGAGGACCTGCCCGATCGCGCGGGCTGGGCGGTCGAGCGGGTCGCGATCTCGACCCACAACGGCACCCACCTCGACGCGCCCTGGCACTACCACCCCACCATGAACCGCGGCGAGCGGGCGATGACGATCGACGAGGTCCCGCTCGACTGGTGCCTCCAGCCCGGCGTCAAGCTCGACTTCCGGCATCTTGCGGACGGCTACGTGGCCACCGCGGCCGACGTCGCGGCGGAGCTGGACCGCATCGGCCACGCGCTCAGCCCCCTGGAGATCGTGGTCGTGAACACCGCGGCGGGCGCGCGGTTCGGGCAGGCGGACTATGTCGCGAGCGGCTGCGGCCTGGGCTACGAGGCCACCATGTTCCTGCTCGACCGCGGCGTCCGCGTGACGGGCACGGACGGCTGGAGCTGGGACGCCCCCTTCGTCCACACGGCCCGGAGGTTCGCCGAGACGGGGGACCCGTCGCTGATCTGGGAAGGGCACAAGGCCGGACGCCACACGGGCTACTGCCACATCGAGAAGCTCCACAACCTGGACCGGCTGCCCCCGACCGGCTTCATGGTGAGCTGCCTGCCCGTGAAGATCGAGCGGGCCTCGGCGGGCTGGTGCCGGGCGGTGGCGATCCTGGAGGGTTGAAGGCGGGCCGCCCGCGGGAAGGGGCCTGAAACCGCGCCGTCAGCCCGCCGCGGCCGGCACGGCTTGGAACAGGACCACCTCGGCGCCGGCCGGCGACGTGCCGCGGTGGTCGACGCCGGCCGGGACGACGCAGCACTGGCCGGCGCCGAGCGATACGGTGCGGTCGCGATAGGCCACGTCGAAGCTGCCGCTCCACACCACCACCGTTTCGGCCGTGTCGTCGTGCCGGTCCCAGCGTCCGGGGGCGCCGCCCTCCACGCGGACCAGGCGGACCTCGACGCCGCCCAGGACGGCGCGGTGCTGCCGCTCGCCGCCCGCGGCCAGCCGCTCGAAGACCGCACCGAAATCCAGGACGCCCTCCATGGTCGCTCCCTCCCAAGCCGCCTCGGGGCACGGCGCCCCGCAGGTGTCCGCGCCAGCGCCTCGGGCGGACAGGCCAGCCGCTTCGGCTCCGACACGTCCGGGCCGCCGGACTCGGCCGTCCAGACGTGGAAGCCCGCCTCGCTCGTGCCGCTGGCCGGCGTCGTGTCGGCCCGGCAGATCACCGGGGTGCCGATGCAGGGCTAATGGTATTCCCAAAACGAGCCGTTGCACATCACGAGGTTCAGAGCGCCTTGGTTGCCGGTCCCGGCGACGTTGCTCTTGTAGGCCGGTGACGGCGCCCCGTCGCTGACGGTGAGGATGTTGCCGAACGTCCCCGGGCCGCAGGTCGGAAGCGTGCCCACCGTCACCTCGTGGGGGTTGAAGGCGCCCTGCGGCTGCAGCAGCGTCGGCTGCATCTTGTCGGCGCTGATGCAGCCCCCGCCGCAGTCCACGCCGCCGCCCCACCGCATGGCCCCGTCGCTTCCCACGAAGCCGGCCGGGTTGACCGACGTGGAGGCGTCGGCCCCGGCCGTGTTGTCGGGCGCGTAGCCGAAGTCGATCGCGTGGCCGACCCCCGCGCTGCCGAACGACACCGTGCCACCGCCGCCGTTCGCGTAGGCGTGCCAACCGCTGGCTGGGGCGTAGTAGAGGTTGCCCATGACGCTGCGCCGCGGGCCGACGAGCGACAGGTCGCCGTCGACCGTCTTGGCGGCCGAGGTCTGCCCCGTTTCCGCCCGGCAGTCGAAGGAGAACGAGGCCATGACGACGTTGGTGCCTTTCCAGCACGCGCCCTGCGCCGTGTTGACTGACACGCGGACATTCTGCGCGGGGTCGGCCGAGCCGGTGAAGCCCAGAAACGGGATGTTGTCGAACAGGAAGTCGCCGCCCTCGATCGACACCGACCGGCTCGGCCGGCCGTCGCCGGGGCCCACCAGCACCATGGCGGCCCGCGTCGCCCCATCGTTGGACCAGTGGCTGCCGGCCTCCGTCCAACCCTGGACGCCGTTCAGCGTGAGGCCCGCCCGGTAAACGTAGAAGTTGGCGCCGCTCACCCCTTGCGAACACATCGAGCACGTGATGCCGCCCTTCGAGAAGAACTCGTTGCCGGTGACGGTCAGGTAGCCGTAGCCTTGGAGGTTGATGTCGTCCGCGTTGCCTTCGAAATGGCTGTCATGGACGGAGATCATGGCCTTGTTGACGAGGCGGGACGGATCGGCGGCCAGGATGGCCGTGCCCGTCGCGTTGCCGTCGAAGTCGGCCTGGTCGACATGCGTCCAGCCGGCATTGCCCATAAGCTCCAGGGCGGCATGGCCGTTGGTGTAGAAGTAGTCCCTCGTCTCGAAGAACACGTCGGCGATCGAGCTTCCGGGGAAGCCCGAGGGGCAGTTCATCAGGAACCCGTCGTTCACCGAACCCTGGAAGTAGTTCTTCACGAAGAAAAGCGCGTTGACCTGCTGGTTCCGACCGGAGCAGTCGACCACGACCCCGTTCCAGCTCCGGAGGTTGGACAAGAGCCCGACGGAGTTGTCCTCCATCGTGAGAAGGTAGGTGTTGGTCGCGTGGACAAGCGCCCCCGCGGTGGCCGCGGACGTGCGGATCATCGTGCAGTGGCGGATGCTGGTCCCGCGCACGGTCGCGGTTGAACCGGTCCCTCCGTTGACGACCAGGAAGTCGGCGGCCCCGGTGGGGTCGTCGAACCACAGCGTGGTCGACTCGCGGTTCTGGCACTCCAGCGAAGCCCGGTCCGCGAGGTTGACCGGGCCGGTGAACCGGTACTGGCCCACGGGGATCCTGACGCGGGCCCCCGGCGTGGCCAACGCGCTTCGCAGCGCGGCGGTGTCGTCCGTCCCGACCCCGACCGCGCCGGTGGCGTCGGGAACCGCGCCGAAGTCGTCCACGAGGTTGAGCTCGCGTCCCGCGTGCGAGGCCGGGGCGCCCGCGACGGTGGCGCCCGCGGCCGGACCGGGCGCGCCG
>CAXTDZ010000109.1:0-15343 GCA_964243035.1 uncultured Lichenihabitans sp. | reverse complement strand
GCCTCGTTGATCATCGGCAGCAGGATGCGGTTGACGATGAAGGCCGGGAAATCCTCCGACACGGTCGCGGTCTTGCCGAGCCTGTCGATGAAGCCGCGCGCGAGCTCGAAGGTGTGGGCGTCGGTCTGGATGCCGCGGATCAGCTCCACGAGCTGCATGCGCGGCACCGGGTTCATGAAGTGGATGCCGATGAAGCGCTCGGGCCGGTCGGTGACGGAGGCGAGCCGCGTGATGGAGATGGACGAGGTGTTGGAGGCGACCAGCGCGCCGGGTTTCAGCGAGGGCGCGACGTTGGCGAAGATCTTGCGCTTGACGGCCTCGTTCTCGGTCGCGGCCTCGATCACCAGGTCGCAGTCGCCCAGCGAGGCGTAGTCGCTCGACCCCGCGATGCGGCCGAGCGCCGCCGCGCGGTCGGCTTCCGCCATCTGCTCGCGCTGCACCTGGCGGGCCATGGTGCCGTTGATGGTGGCGAGCCCGGCCTTCAGCCGCTCCTCGGAGATGTCGTTCAGCACGACGTCGTAGCCCGCGACCGCCGCCACGTGGGCGATGCCGCTTCCCATCTGGCCGGCGCCGATCACGCCGATCTTGCGAATGTCGTCCGTCATGAGGGGGAGCCCGCGAGTCTCGATGAAGACGATTGGCCTGGGAGGTACGGACGGACCGCGGAACCGGTTTCGGAACGGGTCACCCCTTGACCTTGGCCAGTTCGGCGTCGAGTTCCGGCAGGAGCTGGAACAGGTCGCCCACCAGGCCGTAGTCCGCGACCTGGAAGATGGGCGCTTCCTCGTCCTTGTTGATGGCGACGATGACCTTGGAGTCCTTCATGCCCGCCAGGTGCTGGATGGCGCCCGAGATGCCCACAGCGATGTAGAGGTCGGGCGCCACCACCTTGCCGGTCTGGCCCACCTGCCAGTCGTTGGGCGCGAGGCCCGCGTCCACCGCGGCGCGCGAGGCGCCCATGGCGGCCCCGAGCCTGTCCGCGATGGGTTCGAGGTAGGTCTTGAAGTTCTCGGCCTTCCCCATGGCGCGGCCGCCGGAGATGACGATCTTGGCGGCCGTCAGCTCCGGCCGGGTCGAGGTCGCGAGCGCCTCGCCCGAAAAGCGCGACAGCTCCGGCGCGGAGCTTTCCGCGACCGGCTCGACCGGGGCCTGGCTCGCGCCCTCCGGCGCGGGCGCGAAGCCCGCCGTGCGCACGGTCACGACCTTGTGGGGATCGGCCGACTGCACCGTCTGGATCGCGTTGCCCGCGTAGATGGGCCGCTCGAACGTGTCGGGCCCGAGCACGGCGGTGACGTCGGACAGCTGCATCACGTCCAGCTGGGCCGCGAGCCGCGGCAGGATGTTCTTGGCGTTGGCGGTGGAGGGCGCCACGAAACCCGCGTAGTCCGGCGCGAGGGAGGCGAGCAGCGCCGCGACCGGCTCGGCGAGCCCGTGCGCGGTCGCCTCGCCCCCGGCGACCAGCACCTTGGCGACGCCGTCGAGCCTGGCCGCGGCCTCGGCGGCCTTGGCGGCGCCCGCCCCGTAGACCAGCACGTGAACCGGGCCGCCCAGGGCCGCGGCGGCCGTGAGCGCCCGGGCCGTGACCTCGTTGAGGGCGCCGTCCTTCTGCTCGGCCAGCAGCAGAACCGTCATCGGACCATCCCCGCTTCCGCCAGCTTGCCGACCAGCTCGGCCACCGAGCCCACCTTGACGCCGCCCTTGCGGCCGGCGGGCTCCACCGTCTTCAGGATCTTCAGCCGGGGCGTCACGTCCACCCCGTAGTCGGCGGGCGTCTTGGCCTCGACCGGCTTCTTCTTGGCCTTCATGATGTTGGGCAGGCTCGCGTAGCGCGGCTCGTTCAACCGGAGGTCGGTGGTCACGATCGCGGGCAGCGGGAGCGACAGGGTTTGCGAGCCGCCGTCCACCTCGCGGGTGACCTCGGCGGCGTCGGGGCTCAGCGTGAGCTTGGAGGCGAAGGTCCCCTGCCCCCAGCCGGCGAGCGCCGCCAGCATCTGGCCCGTCTGGTTGCAGTCGTCGTCGATGGCCTGCTTGCCCATGATGACCAGGGCGGGCTCGACCTCGCGCACGACGCCGAGCAGGATCTTGGCCACCGCGAGGGGCTCCACCACCTCGTCGACGCGCACGTGGATGCCGCGGTCGGCCCCCATGGCGAGCCCCGTGCGGATGGTTTCCGCGGCCTGGGCGGGCCCCACCGAGACGACCACCACCTCGGAGGCCGCGCCGGCCTCCTTCTGCCGCAGGGCTTCCTCGACCGCGATCTCGTCGAACGGGTTCATCGACATCTTGACGTTGGCGAGGTCGACCCCGGAGCCGTCGGGCTTCACGCGGATCTTCACGTTGTAGTCGACCACACGCTTGACGGGGACGAGGATCTTCATCGCGCGGTGTTTCTTCAAGGTTTCGGGAGCGCTGGACCGGGATCGAGCGAGGTCTAAAGACCGGCCTAATCCAAGTCAACGCGACGCGGTGTTTGGCGCTCCGGTTGAAGGAACGGCGGCGCGGGAGGTAGACTGGCGGCATTCAGCCCACGGGAGGCCCCCATGATCGTCGTCATCGCGACCGTGCACGTCCGCTCCGAACACCGGGCCGACTTCCTGGAGAACGCCCGCGCGCTGATCGGCGCCTCGCTCAAGGAGGCGGGCTGCCAGTCCTACGACCTCCACAGCTCCATCACCGAGCCCAACTGCTTCGTGTTCGTGGAGCGGTGGGCGTCGCGGGAGGCGCTGGCCGCGCACGACGAGACCGCGCACCTCAAGGAATGGCGGCGCGTGGCCGACCCCTTTGTGGAGACGACGACGATGGAGGTGATCACGCCCGCCGCCGTGGACGCGTCGTAGGAGGCGTCCGGTGCCGCGCCCGGCCGCCAACGCGCTCTACGACGAGGACTTCTTCGCCTGGACGCGGCAGCAGGCCCAGCTGCTGCGCGAGAAGCGCTTCGGCGACCTCGACCTCGGCAACCTGATCGACGAGGTGGAAGGGGTGGGATCGTCGGAAAAGCGCGAACTTCGGAGCCGCCTCAAGGTTCTGCTGGCGCACCTGCTGAAGTGGGCCTTCCAGCCCGGGGCGCGGTCGAGCGGCTGGCGGGGCACCATCGCCCACCAGCGCGAGGCGATCCGACGCGTGAGCGACGACAGCCCGAGCTTGCGCCCTTACCCGGCCGAGGTCTTCGCCGATGCCTACCTCGCGGCGCGGCTGCTCGCCGCCAGGGAGACCGGGATCGACTTCACCCTGTTCCCCGCCCAGCCCCCCTTCACGCTCGCCCAGGCGCTGGACGAGGACTTCCTGCCCAGGGAGCCCGACCTGATCGACCAGTCCCGCCCGGAGCGCCCCGCCCCGTGATCCGCGCCACCGCCGTCCACGCCGCCGGGACCTGGTCCGAGCGGGACCACGTCCTCGCCGACGCCGTGGTGCTCGACTTCGACGAGCGCCACCGGCGGCGCATCACGCTCGCGGGGGTGCGCGGGCTCGACGTCCTGCTCGACCTGCCCGCGGCCGTGGCCCTGCGCGGCGGCGACGCGCTCGCGCTGGAGGACGGGCGGCTCGTGGAGGTGGTGGCGGCGCCCGAACCGCTGACGGAGGTGCGCGGCCGCCCTCCCTCCGACCTGCCGCGGCTCGCCTGGCACATCGGCAACCGCCACCTGCCCGCGCAGATGCGCGCCGCCGTGATCCGCATCCGCCGCGACCCGGTGATCGAGGACATGCTGCGCGGGCTCGGGGCCGCGCTGCGGTTCATCGAGGCGCCGTTCGACCCCGAGGGCGGCGCCTATGCGTCCGCTCTCGAAGGCGGGCACGACCACCGTCACGCCGGGCACGGGCACAACCACCACCACGGCGGGCACGATCACCATCACGGCGACGCGGACCACCGCGCCGGGACGCGCGGGCCCGACCACGATTGAGGCTGGGCAGGTCGCCCGGTTCCGCGGGCTCGCATCCCGGTCCGAGATCCGAAGCCGGGCGAGCGCGTTACCATCCCCCGCCGCGTCCTCGGACGCCCGAGCGGCGCGGTTCTCACGGCTGACGGAGCAACGCATGGCGCAAGACGGCCTTTTCGGCACCTGGACGCTCCGGTCGCTCGTCACCGAGACGCTCGGGACCGGGGAGCGGTCGGAGAGCCTGGGAGCCGATCCCCGCGGGGTCCTCATCCTCAACCCCGATGGGCGCATGGCGGCCCTGCTGACGCCGCGCGACCGCGCCATGCCCGTCACGGACGCCGAGCGGGCCGCGGCGCTCCTGTCGATGTGCTGCTACTCGGGCCGATACCGGTTGGAGCCGCCGAACCGCTTCGTGACCACCGTCGACGTCGCCTGGCTGCCGTCGTGGGTCGGGACCGAGCAGGTGCGGACCTACGCGCTCGACGGAGACCGGCTGGACGTCGTCAGCGCCCCGGTCGGCATGCCGGGCCAGGCGGGTGCGGAGGTCGTCGTCACGCTGTCCTGGGAGCGGGAGGCGGGATCATCGACGAGCCCGACCTGACGCTGTTCGTGTGGCTGTCGCCCGCCTTCCCGGTGGGCGGCTTCGCCTACTCGCACGGCCTGGAGTCCGCGGTGGACGCGGGCCTGGTGCGGGACGCCGTGAGCCTCGCGGACTGGGTCGGGGCGCTGCTCGCCCGCGGCTCGGCGCGGCAGGACGCGGTTCTGCTGGCCGCGAGCTTCGGGGCCGTCCGCGGGGGCGACGCGGCCGCGCTGGCGGAGGCCAACGACCTCGCGCTGGCGCTCGCGCCCGGGCGCGAGCGGCGGCTGGAGACGGCCTCCACCGGCAACGCCTTCGTGACCGCCCTGCGCGCCGCCTGGCCGGACGCGGTGCCGCCCGCCCTGCCGCCTCCCGACGTGGCCTACCCGGTCGCGGTGGGGGCCGCGGCGGCCCGGGCCGGGATCGCGCTCGGGCCCACGCTCCGGGTGTTCGCCGCGGCTTTCACGGCCAACCTGGTGTCGGCGGCGGTCAGGCTCGGCGCGGTGGGGCAGACGGACGGGCAGCGCGTGACCGCCGGCGCCCTTCCCGCCGCGCGCGCGCTGGCGCGGGACGCGGCGGGGAGCACCCTCGACGACCTGGGGGCTTGCGCGTTCCGCTCCGATCTGGCTGCCCTGGAGCACGAAACCCTGTATTCGAGGCTGTTCCGATCGTGAGCACTCCCAACGGACCCCTGCGGGTCGGCATCGGCGGGCCGGTGGGCTCGGGCAAGACCGCGCTCATGGAGCGGCTGTGCAAGCGCCTGCGCGGAACCTACGAGATCGCCGCCATCACCAACGACATCTACACCAAGGAGGACGCCGAGATCCTGGCCCGCGCCGAGGCGCTGCCGATCGAGCGCATCATGGGGGTGGAAACGGGCGGCTGCCCGCACACCGCCATCCGCGAGGACGCCTCCATCAACCTCGCGGCCGTGGAGGCCATGGTGGGGCGCTTCCCCGCGCTCGACCTCGTGCTGATCGAGTCGGGCGGCGACAACCTGGCCGCGACCTTCTCGCCCGAGCTCGCGGACCTGACCGTCTACGTCATCGACGTGTCGGGCGGCGAGAAGATCCCCCGCAAGGGCGGCCCGGGCATCACCCGCTCGGACCTGCTCGTCATCAACAAGACCGACCTGGCGCCCCACGTCGGCGCCTCGCTGGACGTGATGGAGCGCGACACGGTGGGTATGCGGCGCGGCAAGCCTTTCGTGTTCGCCAACATGAAGGTGGGCGAGGGGCTGGATGCGGTGGTGGCCTTCATCGAGGGGCGCGGGGGGTTGCGGCCCAAGGGCGGGTAGCGGTCCGCCTCGGCCGACCCGCGGCGCGCCCTTGAGGGTCTTTGGTACCGACCTCGGATCGAGACCTGGACCTGAAACGCCGTTCAGCGCCCGACGAAGAGCGCGCCGAGCGCGAGCACGAGCGCGGGCGGCATCGCGAGGGCGCCGAGCCCGAGGAAACGGCCGGCGCTGACCCTGATGCCTTCGCGCCGCAGGGCGCTGAGCCACAGGATGGTGGCGAGCGATCCCGTGACCGACAGGTTGGGCCCGAGGTCGACGCCGACCAGGATGGCGCTCGTGACGCGGTCGGACACGTCGGCCCCTCGCACGGCGCTGCCCGCGATGAGCCCGGCCGGCAGGTTGTTGAGGAGGTTGCACCCGAAGGCGACGACGACGCCCGCGGCCCAGGCGCCCTCGGCTTCGGCACGGCCCGCGACGGCGTGCAGGACATCGCCCACCCCGCGGATGAGGCCCGTCCCATCGAGCGCCTCGACCAGCACGAAGAGGCCGGCCACGAGCGGCAGCACGCCCCAGGGCACGTCCTTGATCGTGGCCCAGGGGGCGGCGCGCCCGCGGACGAGCACGGCCGTCGCCGTGAGAAGGCCGCAGGTCGCCGTGGGGAGGCCGAGCCGGAGGCCGAAGCCCGAGGCGGCCAGGAGCGCGACGGCCGTGACACCCAGCCCGGAGGCCGCGAGCTTGCCGGTGCTCGACAGCGCCGGCGTCTCCACGTCGGTCGCCACCGTGTCGGCCGCGAGCGCCCGCCGCTGCGTCAGGCGCAGCAGCCCGTAGGTGGCGGCGATCGACAGGAGGGAGGGAAGGGCGAAGCGCGGCAGCCAGGCGAGCAGCGCCGGCACGTGGTCGCCGTAGATCACGAGGTTGGCCGGGTTCGAGATCGGCAGCACGAACGACGCCGCGTTGGCGATCAGGGCGCAGGTGAAGAGATAGGGCAGCGGGTTCCGGACCTTGGCGGTCCTGACCGCGGCCGCAACCGCGGGCGTGAGCACCACCGCCGTGGCGTCGTTCGACAGGAAGATCGTCACCACGGTGCCGACGCCGTAGATCAGGGCGAAGAGCCTGGTCGGGGAGCCCTTGGCGCGCCGCGCGGCGTGGGCCGCGAGCCAGTCGAACAGGCCTTCGCGCCGCGCCGTCTCGGCCAGCAGCATCATGCCGGTGAGGAACAGGTAGACGTCGGTGCCCTTGAGCACGCCCGCCCAGGCGACGCCGGGTCCGATCAGGCCCAGCGCCAGCAACGCCGCGGCGCCGAGCACGGCCCAGACCGCCTCCGGCCAGGAGAAGGGGCGGAGGATGACGCCCGCCGTGGCCAGCGCGGAGATCACCCACGTCGCGACCGTCGGGTCGAGAGCGAAGCTCAGCACGTCGCGGCCTCCTGCCGTTCAGCCATTCGGCATCTTCACCCGGCGCGTGCGGCGGGCGGGGCCGCCGTTTCGGCGGGGCGCCCCGCCTCCGTCCCGGCCGTCCTCGTTTCGGGCATCAGGGCCAGGCAGGCGGCGAAGCCGAGCCCCGCCACGGCCGCCAGCGCCAGAAAGGCCGCGGTGTAGCCCGCGCCGACGATGATGAGGCCCGCGACGGCGGCGCTCAAGGCGGCGCCGATCCCCTGAGCGGTCGCGACCGCGCCCTGCGCGACGTTGAACCGTCCGGTTCCACGGGTCAGGTCGGCCACGATGACGGGGAACAGCGCGCCGTAGATGCCGGCCCCGACGCCGTCCAGGCCCTGCACGGCGACGAGGTGGAAGGGGTTGTCGGACACCGTGTACAGCACGCCGCGAAGCGCCAGCACCCCGAAGGCTAGCAGGAGGATCGGCTTGCGCCCGATCGCGTCGGCCTTGGCGCCGACGGTCATGGCCACCGGCACCATCACGCATTGGGCGGCCACGATGCACACGGCGATCAGCGAGGTGGCGTGCTCTTTCCCGGACAGACGGGCGAGGAGCTGGCCGACCGAGGTCAGCATGGCGGCGTTCGCCAGGTGGAAGACGGCGCAGAGGCCGGCGAAGAGCAGCAGGGTGCGGTTCTGGAGCAGCACCCCGAGGCCGGACGGCCGATCGGCTTCACTGATTCCGCCGCCCAGACCGCGCGCCAGATCGTTGTTGATCGCCCGCGCGGGTATGGCCAGCGTGGCGCCGACCGAGGCGAGGGCCAGCACGGCCATGAGCCAGAACACGACGACCGGGCCGAACGCGTAGGCCAGCCCACCCGCGAGGGCGGCCGAAACCGCGTTGCCGGCGTGGTTGAAGCCTTCGTTGCGGCCGACCCGCTTGGAGAACAGTGCGGGCCCGGCGATGCCGAGCGTGATGGCCGCGAGGGCCGGCGGAAACAGCGCCCCGGCGACGTGGGCGACCGCTTGCGTCGCGGCCACGAGGGTGAAACCGGAGGCGAGCGGCAGCACGAGGCAGCTCGCGGTGACCGCGACGGCGCCGGCGATGACGACGGCGCGCTTCGAGTCGCTCCGGTCGATGAGAGCGCCCGCGGGGGTTTGGGCGACCAGGCCCACGATGCCCGCGATGGTCATGACGAGGCCGGCGGTGGCCTCGTTCCAGCCCTGGGCCGGGCCACGCGCGGCGATGAGGTAGATGGCGAGGTAGGGCCCGAGCCCGTCCCGCACGTCGGCAAGGAAGAAGTTCAAGGCGTCGAGCCCCCGCAGGGAGGCGGCCGACGGCTGGCGCGCCCGCTCCGTTGACGGTGCCGTGCTCATCGCCATCCGAACTCAACCGCGCCGACCCTGTCGCGCGGCCGGAACCGTTCGGGACGGCCCCCCCGCTCGACCGCGGTCATCGCCGAACCGGCCGCGGCTCGCTTGGTCCTGCCGATAGTCCACTCCCACACTGGAGCAATGTGCCCGCGCGCGTTGCGCCGCGCCCGCGACGTAGGCTAAACGGACCCCGCCGTCACGGAACCGTCAACGCCATGGCCGATCCCCTGCCCGTCCACCTGCGCCGCCTCGAAGCCGAGGCGATCCACATCATGCGGGAGGTCGCGGCCGAGTTCCGCAACCCCGTCATGCTGTATTCCATCGGCAAGGACTCGAGCGTGATGCTGCACGTCGCGCTGAAGGCCTTCTACCCCGCCAAGCCGCCCTTTCCCCTGCTGCACGTCGACACCACCTGGAAGTTCCGGGAGATGATCGCCTTCCGGGACCAGGTCGCCAAGGACGCGGGCCTGGACCTGATCGTCCACATCAACGAGGACGGGGTCAGGGCGGGCGTGTCGCCGGTCAACTCGGGCTCGGCGGTCCACACCCAGGTGATGAAGACCGAGGGGCTGCGCCAGGCGCTCGACAAACACGGCTTCGACGCGGCCTTCGGGGGCGCGCGGCGCGACGAGGAGAAGAGCCGCGCCAAGGAGCGCGTGTTCTCCCACCGCTCCGCCTCCCACGCCTGGGACCCGCGCAACCAGCGCCCCGAACTCTGGCGCCTGTTCAACACCCGGATCCGCCAGGGCGAGTCCATGCGGGTGTTCCCCCTGTCGAACTGGACCGAGCTCGACGTGTGGGACTACATCCGCGCCGAAGCCATCCCCGTGGTGCCGCTCTACTTCGCCAAGGAGCGCCCCGTGGTGGCCCGCGACGGCGCCCTCATCATGGTGGACGACGACCGCCTGCCGCTGCTGCCCGACGAGGCGCCGCGGATGGAGCGCGTGCGCTTCCGCACGCTCGGCTGCTACCCGCTCACCGGCGCGATCCGCTCGGACGCCGACACGCTGGACGCCGTGATCGCCGAGATGCGGGCCTCCACCACCTCCGAGCGCCAGGGCCGGCTGATCGACACCGACGAGGCGGGCTCCATGGAGAAGAAGAAGCGCGAGGGCTATTTCTGATGGACGACCGACCCCACAACGCGGCCGCGGCCCTCGCCCGCCCCACCCTGCGCTTCCTCACCTGCGGCTCGGTGGACGACGGCAAGTCGACGCTGATCGGCCGGCTGCTCTACGAGCAGAACTCCATCTTCGACGACCAGCTCTCGGCGCTCGCGAAGGACTCGCGCAAGCACGGCACGGTGGGCGAGGACATCGACTTCGCGCTGCTGGTGGACGGGCTGGAGGCCGAGCGCGAGCAGGGCATCACCATCGACGTGGCCTACCGCTACTTCGCGACGCCCCGGCGCACCTTCATCGTGGCCGATACGCCCGGCCACGAGCAGTTCACCCGCAACATGGCGACCGGCGCCTCCAACGCGGACCTCGCCATCCTGCTGGTGGACGCCCGCAAGGGCCTGCTGACGCAAACGCGGCGGCACAGCTATATCGTGTCGCTCTTGGGCATCCGCCACGTGATCCTGGCGGTCAACAAGATCGACCTCGTGGGCTACGACGAGGCGGTGTTCACCCGCATCGCGGCCGAGTTCCGCGCGTTCGCGGGCGCGCTCGCGTTTTCGAGCATCACCGCGATCCCCGTGTCGGCCCGCTTCGGCGACAACATGTCGACGCGCTCGGCCGCCATGCCCTGGTACGCGGGCGAGACGCTGCTCGCCGCGCTTGAGGGGGCCGACGTGGGCGAGACCCGCGACGCGGGCCCCTTCCGGCTGCCGGTGCAGTGGGTCAACCGGCCCAACCTCGACTTCCGCGGCTTCGCTGGGACCGTGGCGGGCGGCACGGTGCGGCCGGGCGACGCCGTGACGGTGGCGGGCTCGGGCCGGGCGTCCACGGTCAAGCGCATCGTCACCGCCGACGGCGACCTGGAGGAGGCCCGCGCCGGCGACGCCGTCACCCTCACCCTCGCGGACGAGATCGACGTGGCGCGCGGCGACGTGCTGGCGCATTCGAGCGCCCGCCCCACCGTGGCGGACCAGTTCGCGGCCCACCTGATCTGGATGAGCGACACCCACCTCCTGCCCGGCCGCTCCTACCTCATGAAGCTCGGCGCCCGGCTCGTACCCGTGACCGTGACCGAGCTCAAGCACCGGGTCGACGTCAACAGCCTGGAGCACCTGGCCGCCAAAAACCTGGAGTTGAACGAGATCGGCTTCTGCAACCTCGCGACCTCGGTGCCGGTCGCCCTCGACCCCTACGCGGAGAACCGGGAAACGGGCGCCTTCATCCTGATCGACCGCGCCACCAACGGCACCGCGGGCGCGGGGCTGATCGACTTCCCCCTGCGCCGGGCCACCAACATCCACTGGCAGGACCTCAGCGTCAGCCGCGAGGCGCGCGCGGCCCAGAAGCACCAGAAGCCCGCCATTCTGTGGTTCACGGGCCTGTCGGGCGCGGGCAAGTCCACGGTCGCCAACATCGTGGAGGCGAAGCTGCACGCCCGCGGCGCCCACACCGTGATGCTGGACGGCGACAACGTCCGCCACGGACTCAACAAGGACCTGGGCTTCACCGACACCGACCGGGTGGAGAACGTCCGCCGCGTGGGCGAGGTCGCCAAGCTGATGACCGACGCGGGCCTGATCGTCTTGTGCTCCTTCATCTCGCCCTTCGCGGCCGAGCGGCGGCTCGTGCGCGACCTCGTGGCCGAGGGCGAGTTTTGGGAGGTGTTCGTGGACGCCCCCATCGAGACCTGCATCGCGCGCGACCCCAAGGGGCTCTACAAGCGGGCGCTGGCGGGCGAGATCAAGAACTTCACCGGCGTCGACCAGGACTACGAGCGCCCGGCCGCGCCGGAGATTCACCTCGACGCCGGGCGCGCCACCCCCGACGCGCTGGCCGACGAGGTGTTGGGCGCGCTGGCCGAGCGGGGGATCGTGGAGCGGTTCTGAGGATCACGGGGGCGCAACGGCACCGGTCTGGCGGGCCGCGCGGCTTGCGCGACGGCCGCGGGGGCGGCACTGTTCGTTGAGACGGCACGCCGTCGTCCCGTCTCCCTCGCGACCACGGTTGCCCGAGCCATGCCCACGCCGCTGTCCATCCCGAGCGCGCCGGACCCCGACCGCCAGCCGACCGAGCGGGAGCTGCGGGAGGACCTGGCCGCGGCCTACCGGCTGATCGCCCATTTCGGCATGACGGACCTCGTCTACACGCATCTGTCGGTGCGGCTGCCGGGCAACGGGCACCGCTTCCTGGTGAACCCCTACGGGCTCCTGTTCGACGAGATCACCGCGAGTTCGCTGGTGGAGGTGGACGCCGACGGCAACCCCGCCCAGGCCACGTCCTGGCCCGTCAACCCGGCCGGCTTCGTGATCCATTCCGCGGTCCACCGCGGGCACCCGGACGCGGCCTGCGTGATGCACACCCACACGCTGGCCGGCATGGTGGTGGCGGCCCAGGCGGGCGGGCTGCTGCCGCTCAACCAGATCAGCATGGAGTTCCAGGACGAGGTCGCGATCCACGCGTACGAAGGCGTCGCGGCGGACGACAACCTCGGCGAGCGCGAGCGCCTGGTGCACGACCTCGGCCGCCGCCACTGCCTGATCCTGCGCAACCACGGCCTGCTGACCGTGGGGCGCACGGTCGCCGAGGCCTTCGAGTGGATGTACTACCTCGACCAGGCCTGCCGCATCCAGGTCGCGGCGCAGTCGACGGGCGCGGCGCTCACCATGCCGGAGCCGGCCGTCGTGGCCCGCACGGCCGCGCAGTTCGACGCCGGCGCCACCAAGGGATGGTTGGTCTGGCAGGCGCTGCGGCGCAAGCTCGACCGGGAGCAGCCCGGCTACCGCGACTGACAGGGGCGGGGCGCGACTGCCCGTACGGGACCGCAGCCCTGCCCTTCGCACGTCGCATGGATCCGGACGCATCCAACAAAGGCGTCGGACGTTTCAGCCCTTGGTTAACGCCTTCGGGCCGAGGGTTTGGTCGTGGACACCGATTTCTTTTACAACTTGGCGCTGTGCTTGATCCCCGCGGGCGCGTTCTGGGCGTCCCACGCCATCGAGACCAGGGTGAAGCGCGACGGCGGCGCGGCGCGGCGCTGACCGGGACACGGGTCAGAACGCGAAGGCGGCGCCGGGCGTGAGGCCGTTGCCGAGGGTGGGGCGGACGCCGTCCGGCGCGTCCGCCCCACCCGCGTCGGGCCGCGTCCTCGGGTCGCCGTAGCCGCTCACGCCACGGTTCATGTCCGTGAGGTCCATGGGGATCGTGGTGCCCGCGGGCGCCTTGGCCGCGGTCTCGGGCGCCTTCCGTCGCGCGGCACGGGCGGCTTTGACGGGCTTGTGGGTTTTAACGCTCTTGGCGGGTGCCGCGGGTTGGGCGGCGGTCGGCGCAACCTCCTGCGCCGCGGCGGCCGCGGTGACCATCACCAGCACGGCCGCGATCCCGAGGAGTTTTGGGGCCGCCGAAAGTCGATGACGCATGGACACTGCCTTCCCGTGATGCGCCGCGGTCAGGACGCGATGCGGCCGCGGTCGAACTGGCCCGTCTTCCGGAAGCGGTACAGGTAGCTCGGCACGATCGAGTCGAGGGCGCGGGGCTCGATGCCGAGGCCGTCCAGCGTGCGCCCTTCCGCGCTCGCGTCCGCCGACACGACGTTGTCGGACTTCAGCAGCGTGACCTGGTCGCGCGTGAGCAGCAGGCTTTCCGGCAGGGCGCCGAACAGGGCGGTGTTGGCGATCTCGGTGGCCATCGCGGGGTAGTCCGCGAGCCCGAAGGGCAAGGGCACGAGCAGGCGCCTGCGGCCCGTGACCGTGCAGATGTATTCGAGCAGCTCCCGGAAGGTGCGGACCGAGGGGCCGCCGAGCTCGTAGGTCGCGCCGGGCTTGGCGCCGCCCGACACCGCGCGGGCGACCGCCTCCGCCACGTCCGCCACGTAGACGGGCTGGAACCGGGTGTGGCCGCCGCCGATCAGCGGCAGCGCGGGCGACACGCGCGCCATGCCGGCGAAGCGGTTGAAGAAGTTGTCCTCGGGCCCGAACAGGATCGAGGGCCGCAGGACCACGGCCTCGGGGTAGGCCTCGCGCACCGCCGCCTCGCCCCGCGCCTTGGTCCGGGCGTAGACCGACGCGCCCTCGGGGTCGGCCCCGATGGCGGACACGTGGACCACGTGGTCGACGCCCGCCTCGCGCGCGGCCCGCACCACGGCCCGCGCCCCGAAGGCGTGGACGGCCTCGAAGTTCTGCCGGCCGCCCTCGGCCAGGATGCCCACCAGGTTGACGACCGCGGAGGCGCCCCTCATGGCGGCCGTCACGGACGCGGGGAAGCGCAGGTTCGCCTGCACGGCGCTGATCTGCCCCACGCGCCCCTGCGGCTGGACGTGGAAGGCGAGGTCCGGCCGCCGCGACGCGACCCGGATGCGCCAGCCGCGGTCGGCCAGGGCCCGCACCGCGTGGCGGCCCAGGAAGCCGGAGCCGCCGAACACGGTCACGAGCCGGTCGTGTGCGGTATCGAATCCGGCCATGGCCCCCACCTCGCGACGCGCGTGTGCGGCAAGGGCAATAGTCGCACCGGGCCGCGATGTACAGGCGCAGGAGCGCCGCGGCCCCTTCCGCCCTAAAGGAAGGCGCCGCCCGACACCTCGATCCGCTGGCCGTTGACCCAGCGGTTGTCGTCCCCCAGCAGGGACGCGATCGCGGGGCCCACGTCGTCGGGCAGGCCCGCGCGGCCGAGCGCGGTGATCTGGGCCACCATGCGCTTGTAGTCCGGGTTGTCGCGGGTGCGGCCCCCCGCGAAGTCGGTCTCGATCGCGCCGGGCGCCACCGTGTTGACCGTGATGCCGCGGGGCCCCAGCTCCTTGGCGAGGTAGCGCGTGAACACCTCGATGCCGCCCTTCATCATCGCGTAGGCCATCAGGCCGGAGGCGGGCAGGCTGTAGCGGGCGAGGCCGCTCGACAGGTTGAGGACGCGGCCGCCGTCGGCGATCATCGGCAGCAGCGTCTGGGTCAGGAAGTACACGCCCTTGAGGTGGACGGCGACGAGCGCGTCGAAGTCGGCCTCGGTCATCTGCGCGAAGGGCGCCGAGCGCGCGTTGCCGGCGTTGTTGACCAGGGCGTCGAACGTGTCGCGGCCCCAGGTGGCGCCGAGCGCGTCCCGGACGGCGGTCGCGAAGCCCGCGAACCGCGTCGTGTCGCCCATGTCGAGCTGCAGGGCCACGGCCTTGCGGCCCAGCGCCTCGATCTCGGCCACGGCGGCGCGCGCGTCCTCGGCCCGGGCCTGGTAGGTCAGGATCACGTCGCCGCCCCTGCGCGCGACGTGGACGGCGGCGTTGCGGCCGAGGCCGCGGCTGCCGCCGGTGATCAGCGTGATCCTGGGGGTGTTGGTCATCGCGGCGTCCTTCGTGCAGGGGGTGCCCGAACGATTGTAGGACGGCGGCGTGAAAGGCGTCACGGGTGGGTCAGCACGACCTCGCCGCGCGGGGTGTCCAGAACGGCCGCGAAGCCCGGCCGCGCGGCCCCCGCCACCGCGACGGGGACGCCCAGCGCCCGGTACAGCGCCGCGAGCGGCCCGGGCTCGGGATGCAGCACGGTGAGGGCGCGCAGCCGGCAGCCCGCGGGCGCGGCCGCGGCGGGGTGGGGCGAGCCGCGCCAGTCGATCGCGAAGGGGACCGCGTCGCCGTAGCCGTCGTGCGCGAGGGTGAGGACGGCCCAGCCGAGCCGCACGCCGTCCGGCCGGGTGCGCGACATCGCGACGGGCTCCCCGGCCCGGAGGCCGGCAGCCGCGGCGGCGCCCGCGACGGCGCCGAGGTCGGGCGTGCGCACCGCGAAGGCGATGAGCCCGGGGGCGGGCATG
>CAXTDZ010000108.1:0-15406 GCA_964243035.1 uncultured Lichenihabitans sp. | reverse complement strand
GTCAGCGGCCACGCGGGCCGCGCCGCGCCTAGCCGGGCGTGACCCGCCCGGGCTCCACGGTCAGCCGTTGCGCGCCCGCGCCCGCGTCCGCGAAGGCGCCCGGGTCGGCGCCCGTCATGAACACCTGACCGCCCAGGCTCCCCAACTGCTCGAACAGGGCCCGGCGGCGCGTCGGGTCGAAATGGGCCGCGACCTCGTCGAGCAGGGTCAGGGGCGCGAGGCCGCTCGCCTCGGCCACCAGGCGCGCCTGGGCCAGCACAAGCCCCACGACCAGCGCCTTCTGCTCGCCCGTCGAGGCCTGGGCGGCCTCGACCTCCTTGGGGCCGTGCCACACCGCCAGGTCTCCCAGGTGCGGCCCGACCGTGGTGCGGCCGGCCGCCGCGTCGCGCCCGCGGTTCGCGCGGAGCAGCTCGCGGTAGCGGTCCTCGGCTTCCAGGGCCGAGCCTTCGTCCAGCATGGCCTCGACCTCGCCCTTGAGCGCCACCGCGGCCCAGGGAAAGGGGGACGCCTCGTCCACCGTTGCGGCGATCAGCCCCGACAGCCGCGCCACCGCGTCGTGCCGCGCGGCCGCGACCGCCACGCCGAGGCTCGCGACCTCGCGCTCGGCGGCCTCGGCCCAGGCGCGGTTGAGCGACCCAGCGCGGCCATCCTCCAGGATGCGGTTGCGGTTGCGCAGCGCGCGGTCGAGCGCGCTCACCCGCGCGGCGTGGTCGGGATCGAGCGTGAGCACGACCCGGTCCAGGAAGCGCCGCCGCTCGGTCGCGGGCCCCGTGAACAGCGCGTCCATGGCGGGCGTGAGCCAGACCACCCGCAGGTGCTCCGCGAAAGCCTTGGTGGACGCGACCGGGGCGCCGTCGACCCGGCAGCGCCGGAGGCTCGCGCCGTCCGCGACCTCCGTGCCCGTGCCCAGGCGGCGCGGCGCGTCGTCCTCCCCCGCCTCGGTCAGGTCGATCGACGCCGCCCAGGCGCCCGCGCCCCCGCGGCGCGCCAGCTCGGTCGCCTCCGCCCGCCGCAGCCCGCGGCCGGACGTGAACAGGGAGACGGCTTCGAGCAGGTTGGTCTTGCCCGCCCCGTTGTCGCCGGTCAGCACGACCGTCCGCCCCTCGACCGCGAGGTCGAGGCTCCGGTAGGAGCGGAAGTCCGCGAGCCGGATGCGGCGCACGGCGGGGCGGCGCGCCGCGGTCACTCCGGTGGGCCCGGCCTCACACCCGCATGGGCATCAGCACGTAGAGGGCGGAGGCGCCCTCCTTGTCCTGGACCAGGGTGGGGGAGCCCGGGTCGGCCAGCTTCATCAGCGCCGAGTCATTGTCGAGCTGGGCCGTGATGTCGAGCAGGTAGCGGGCGTTGAAGCCGATGTCGAGCGGGGCCGCGTCGTAGTCGACGTCGAGCTCCTCGGTCGCGAAGCCCGAGTCGGGGTTGTTGACGCTGAGCGTCAGCTTGCCGTCCGCGATGGCGAGCTTCACGGCCCGGCCGCGCTCGGACGAGATGGTCGACACGCGGTCGACCGCCGCCGCGAAGGCCTGCTTCTCGACCGTCAGGACCTTGTCGTTGCCGGCCGGGATCACGCGCCCGTAGTCCGGGAAGGTGCCGTCGATCAGCTTGGTGGTGAGCACCACGTCGCCGATGACGAGGCGGATCTTGGTTTGGCTGAGCTCGATCGCGACCTCGACCGACGGGTCCTCGATGAGCTTCTGGATTTCGGCCACCGCCTTGCGGGGCACGATGATGCCCGGCATGTCGGCCGACCCCTGGGGGGCGGGAACCTCCAGGCGCGCCAGCCTGTGGCCGTCGGTGGAGACCACGCGCAGCACGGGGCGGCCGTCCACCTCCATGGCGTGCATGTAGACGCCGTTCAGGTAGTAGCGCGTTTCCTCCGTGGAGATCGCGAAGGAGGTCTTGTCGATCAGCTGCCTGAGCTGCCCCGCGGGCAGCTTGAAGCTGTGCGTGAGCTCGCCCGCCGCGATGTCGGGGAAGTCGCTCTCGGGCAGGCACTGGAGTTGGAAGCGCGAGCGGCCGGAGCGGAGCAGCAGGGTGGTGGCGTCGCCCGTCATCTCCAGGGTCACCTGCGAGCCGTCGGGGAGCTTGCGCACGATCTCGTGCAGCACGTGGGCGGGCAGGGTGGTGGCGCCGGGCTGGGCCACGTCGGCGGGCAGGGTTTCGGTGACTTCGAGGTCGAGGTCGGTCGCCTTCAGCTTGAGGGTGCCGGCCTCCGCCCGCACCAGCACGTTGGACAGGATCGGGATGGTGGTGCGGCGTTCCACCACCCGGTAGACGTGGCCGAGGGATTTGAGCAGCGCCGCGCGTTCCAACGTGACTTTCATGGCGGCTCACCTTGTTCTTGACGTCGCGCGGCGCGGTGCGGGCGCCCCGCGCGGGGGCCGCGACTTTTGCGAAAACTCGCGCGTTGCGCAAGCGGCCCGCGACCGCGTCGCACCCCCGTCCCGAAGCAGGCTTAACGGGGGCCGCGCGGTTGCTTCGTCCGGCTCGCCGCGGGCCCGCGACGGCCCGCGCGGCGGCGGAAAGGGACGGCGGGCCTCCGACCTCCCGCCCGGGCGGGCCCGCTCAGGCCAGGAGCTTGCGGACCCGGGCTTCCCGGGTCGCGAAGCGGCAGGCCTCGTCCGTCATGCTCGCGGCGTCTCGCTCCGCGCCGGGGATGTCGCGGACGTAGGCGGGCGTCAGCGCGCTGGCGCGGGGCTCGATTGCGTAAACGAAGATATGCCCGTGATCCGTGTTCCAGATGGCGATCTCGGTGTCGCTCGCACGCACAAGCTGGAAGTTCACGGGTCCTGCCCTCCTTGGGACCCTCGGGTGGCACGTGATTGCAGCGCGGGTGTGGGGGCCGTCAGTGGAGCGGACCCGTCACGCCCTCCACGGCCGCGAGGATCCGGCCGCCGCGCAGCAGGTCCAGGGCGGCCGCGAGGTCGGCGTGCCACCAGCGGTCGCCGTCGAGCGCGGGCGGGATCCGCTCGCGCAGCACCGCCAGCGCGGCCTCCGTGGCGGGCGCGAGGGGGAAGGCCGCCGTGCGGTCCTCGACGAGCGCCAGCGCCTGGGCCGCCATCATCAGTTCCACGGCCACGATCTGCTCGACGTTCTCCACCACCGTGCGGGCCTTGCGCGCGCACCAGGTCGAGTTCGACACGTGGTCCTCGCTGTTGCCCTTGCCGGGCACGCTGTCCACCGAGCCGGGGGTCGCGAGCCCGCGGTTCTCCATCACCAGGGCCGACATGGCGCACTGCACGGTGGGCAGGCCGGTGTTGAGGCCGCGCTTGCCCGCGTTCAGGTTGCGGGGCAGCCCGAAGCTCATGGTGGGGTCGATCAGGCGCGCCAGGCGCCGTTCCGAGATGGAGCCGAGGTCGGCCATCGCGATGGCGAGCAGGTCGGCGGCCTGGGCGAGGTATTGGCCGTGGAAGTTGCCGCCGGAGATCACCTCGTAGCCGCCGGGGGTGCCGAAGATCAGCGGGTTGTCGGTGGCGGCGTTGATCTCGGTCCCCAGGATGCGGTCCACGTAGTCCAGCGCGTCCATGGCTGGGCCGTGGACGTGGGGGGCGCAGCGGAGCGAGTACACGTCCTGGATGCGGGGCGCGAGCGGCACCGCGGGGTCGCGCCGCTCCTCGGGAAACACGACCTGACGCGCCGCCTCCGTGGTGCGGCGCGAGCCATGCAGGAGCTTGCGCAGGTTCGCGGCGACGCGGACCTGGCCCGCGTGGGGCCGCGCCGCGTGGACGCGCGCGTCGAAGGCGCCGACCTCGGCCCGCATCGCCTCGCAGGTGAGCGCCAGGGCGACGTCGGCGGTGCGCAGCGCCCGGCGCGCGTCGTGCGCGGCCAGCACGGCGAGGGCCAGCGACACGGTGGATCCGTTGATCAGCGCGGAGGCGTCCTTGGCGCCGAGGGTGAACTCCACCGGCAGCCCGGCCGCCGCGAGCGCGTCGCGCGCCGGCATCCGCCGGCCGCCGAACTCCACCTCGGCCTGCGGAAAGCCCGCCACAGCGGCCGCCACGTAGGCCAGCGGCGCGAGGTCGCCCGAGGCGCCCACCGATCCCTTGGACGGGATCACGGGATGCAGGCGGGCGTTGAGGAGGTCGATGAGCCGGTCCACCACGCCCACCTGCGGCCCGGAGTAGTTGGACGCGAAGGCGTTGGCCCGCAGCACCATGGTGGCGCGCACGGCGTCGGCGGGCAGCGGCTCGCCCACGCCCGTGGCGTGGGCCAGGATCATGGTTTCCTGGTAGCGGGCGATGTCGGCCACCGTAACGCGCGTGTCCTTGAACAGGCCCACGCCGGTGTTGAAGCCGTACATGAGGGGTGCCTCGTCGTGCATCCACTCGGCCTCGATGAAGCGGCGCGTGTCGGCCAGCGCCGCGCGGGCCTCGGGCGCCAGCGCCACGTCGGCGTAGGCGCCGCCGGGGCCGGGCCGGGCCACGGCCACCACGTCGGCGCCGGTCAGCGTGCGCCCGTCGAGCGCGACCGTCACGGCCGGGCGCCCAGCGCGCGGTCGCGCACGAAGGCGAGCAGGGCGGGGTCGTTGAAGTCGCGCGCCACCACGGAGGCGCCGACCTCGCGCAGCCTCGCTTCCGGCACCGTGGTGACCATGCCCGCGACCCCCAGGCCCGCCGCCACCGCGGCGGAGGCGCCCGAGGGCGAGTCCTCGAAAGCCGTCGAGCGCGAGGCCTCGCCCCCCAGCCTCTCCAGGGCCGTGAGGTAGGGCAGGGGGTGGGGCTTGGCGCGGGCCAGCTCGGCTCCCACCACCACCGTCCGGAAGCGGTGGCCGATGCGGAGCGCGTTCAGCAGCAGGTTCGCGTTGGCGCGGGGCGCGTTGGTCACGACCCCGCAGGGGATGGCGTGGGCGTCCGCCCAGTCGAGCAGGGCGGTCAGGCCCGCGGCCTCCTCCACCTCGCCCACCAGGTCGCGGTAGGCCTGTTCCTTGGCGTCCATCACGGCCGGGTGCCGCTCGACGGGGACGTCGGGAATGAGGTCGGCCGCGATCAGCGCGTTCTCGCGCCCCAGGATTCGCGCGCGGTACACGTCCCAGTCGATGTCGACGCCGAACGGCGTGAAGATGGTCTGGAAGGCCTGCAGGTGGAGGTGGTCGGTCTCAACCAGGGTGCCGTCGAGGTCGAAGAGCAGCGTGGCGGACATCGGGGCCTGTCGGGCGAGGGCGGGGCGCCCCTCCCTACACGGTTCGGGGCGGGCGGGGAACCGGGACGGGCGCCGCCCTCTGAGCGAGGGCCGGTCGCGTCGACCTGAGGTCGGGCCCTGCCGGATCAGGCGGCCTCCGCGGCGGCGCCCATCAGCTTGCGCGCTTCCGCCGCCGTGATGGCCTTGCCGAACGCGAAGCCCTGCGCGTACTCGCAGCCGAGCTGGGACAGCTCCACCACGTCGTTCTCCGTTTCGGCCCCCTCGGCCACCACCTCCATCCCGAGGTCGTGGGCGAGCGTCACGATGGAGCGCAGGATCACCGAGCGCCGCCCGCGGCCGTTGTGGCGCACGAACGACTGGTCGATTTTGATGGTGTCGAAGGGGAACCGCTGGAGGTAGGACAGCGAGGAATAGCCCGTGCCGAAGTCGTCCATCGACAGCCCGGCGCCCAGCTCCTTGATGCGGCCGAGCATCTTGGCCGCGTGCTCGGGGTTCTCCATCATCAGGCTCTCGGTCAGCTCCAGCTTGAGCGAGCCGCGCAGCACGCCCGAGCGGGTCAGCGCCGCCTTGACGTCGCCGAGCAGGTCGTGGCGCAGAAGCTGGCGCGACGACACGTTGACGCTGGCGAAGATGGGCGGGGACACGTCCAGCGCCTGCTGCCAGGAGGCGAGCTCCCGGGCCGTGCGGTCGAGGGCGAACAAGCCGAGCTCGACGATCAGCCCCGTCCGCTCGGCCAGGGGCACGAAGGTGGAGGGGCTCACGAGCCCGAGCTTCGGGTGGTCCCAGCGCAGCAGCGCCTCGAAGCCCGCCACCGTGCGGTCCTCCAGCCGGACGATCGGCTGGAAATGCACCTTGATCTCGCTGCGCGCCAGGGCGCGCCGCAGGTCGGCCTCCAGGGTCACGACCTCGCTGCGCCGCGCCCGCATGGCGTCGCGGAACAGCTCGATGCGGTCGCCGCCGGCGCGCTTGGCCTGCGCCATGGCGATCTCGGCGTCCTTGAGGACGTCGTCGCGCCCGGCCTGGCCCTGCGGGTCGTGGAGCGCGACCCCGATGGAAGCCGTGAGCGCGACCTCGCGGCCCGAGAAGGCCACGGGCGTGTTGACGGCCCGGCGGATCGCGTCGGCCATCAGCACGATGCGGTCGGCCTGCTGCTCGGAGGTGACCAGGAAGGCGAACTGGTCGCCGCCGAGCCGCGCCACGGTGTCCTGCGCGCGCACGAGCCGCCCCAGCCTGCGCGCGACGGTGAGCAGGATCGTGTCGCCCCCCATGGGGCCCACCTGCTCGTTGACCTGCTTGAAGCGGTCGATGTCGAGCGACAGCACGGCCGCGCGGGCCTGGCCCGAGGTTTCGCGGGCGCGCTTCATGGCCGCGTCGAGCCGGTCGAAGAACAGCTCGCGGTTGGGCAGGCCCGTGAGGCTGTCGTGGACGGCGTCGTGCAGCAGCCGGTCCTCGGCGGCCTTGAGCTCGGTCACGTCCGTCAGCGTGCCCACGACGCGGACCACCTCGCCGTCGGTGCCCACCACCGGCCGCGCCTTGAGCGCGAAGGTGTGGTAGTGCCCGTCGGCCGCGCGCAGGCGAAAATCCTGGGCGATGCGCCCGCAGCGCTGCTCCAGCACCGTGTCGAGGCAGACCCGGTAGCGGTCCCGGTCGAGCGGGTGCAGGCCGTCGAACCAGCCCGCGGCCGGGCCCTCCAGCGCGCCCCGCCCGAGCCCGAGCAGCGCCTCGGCCTCCGGGCTCACGAAGATGCGGTCGCTCCCCACGTCCCAATCGAAGACGATGTCGCCCGACCCGGTCAGGGCGAGCGCCTTGCGCTGGGCGTCGGACACGAGGCCGTAGCCGAGCGAGCCCGCCGCGAAGGCGTTCTGCATGATGGTGAAGCCCACCAGCATGACGATCAGCACCAGGCCCCCCATCAGGGCCGGCGACACCAGGTCGTTGGTGAGCTTGCCCGCGACCGCGAACCCCGCCGCCGACACCCAGGCGAGCAGCAGCGTCCAGGTCGGGATCAGCATCACGGCGCGGTCGTAGCCGTGGGTGGAGAGATACACCACCAGGATGAAGCCCACCGCCGCCACGGTGGCGAGCATGATGCGCGCGATCCCCGCCGCGACGGGCGCGTCGAACAGCGCGAAGCCGATCAGCCCCGCCATGAACAGGAAGCACAGCGCGCCGATGCGCGCGTAGCGGACGTGCCAGCGGTTGAGGTGGAGGTAGGCGAACAGGAACACGAGCAGGGTGGCGGCGAGGCTCGCCTCGGCCACCGCGCGCGCCACCTGGTCGGCCTCGCCGCCGGCCGGGAAGACCTTCTGCCAGAAGCCGAAGTCGATGCAGACGTTCGCCAGCACCGCCCAGGCGAGCGCGGCGGCGGCCGGGAAGATCACGGCGCCGCGCACCACGAAGACGATCGACAGGAACAGCGCCAGCAGCCCCGCGATGCCGATCACGATGCCGCGGTAGAGCGTCAGGCTGGTCAGCTTGTCCTTGTAGGCGTCGGGCTCCCAGAGGGTGATCTGCGGCAGGGTGGGGGAGCGGAGCTCCGCCACGTAGGTGACGGTGGCGCCCGGGTCGAGTGTCAGGCGGAACACGTCGGCGTCGGCGGCACCCTCGTTCTCGGGCGCGAAGCCCTGGCTGGCCGTGATGGCGGACAGCCGCACGGTGCCGAGGTCCGGCCAGATCACGCCCGACCCCGACAGCCGGAAGTGCGGCACCACCACCAGCCGTTCGAGCTGCTCGTCCGAGTCGTTGGTGAGGGCGAAGACGATCCAGTTGGGCTGCGTGCCGGCCTGCTTGGCGCCCACCTCGATGCGGCGCACGATGCCGTCGGCGCCCGGCGCCGTGGACACCTGGATGCGGTCGCCCTGGCCGCTGGGGCGCTCGACCGCGCGGGTGAGGTCGATCGCGCGGCCGTCCACCGGCACCCGGACGGCGTCGATCGCGCGCGCGCCTCCGCCCAGGCCCATCAGGACGAGGCAGGCCAGCAGCAGGGCCGGGAGAACGGGAAAGCGACGCAAGGACGAACTGTCGAGGGGAGCGGCGGCGACGTGAGCCGCCACGTGGAGACCCGGCCGGGTCGCTCGCGTCGGCCCGCAACCGGTAGCGGGTCGACGCTCCGAAGGCAAGGCGAGGCCGCGCGGACCCACGGTTCGCCCCTCCATGGACAGGAGCCGGCCGTTCCACTATGCCCCCCGCATGGTCAGGAGCCTGTACCGGGGCGTGCTCGCGCTCGCCGACAGCCCGCGCGCGCCGCTCGCGCTGGGGCTGGTCGCCTTCGCGGAAAGCTCCTTCTTTCCCGTGCCTCCGGACGCGCTGCTCGTGCCCATGGTGCTGGCGCGCCCGGACCGGGCATGGCGCTACGCGGGGCTCGCCACCCTGGCGTCCGTCGCGGGCGGGATCGTGGGCTACCTGCTGGGCGCGCTGCTCTACGACACGGTCGGGCACTGGCTGATTGCGGTCTACGGCTACGGGCCGCGGCTCGACGGGTTGCGCGCCTTCTACGCGCGGTGGGGGGCGCTGTTCATCCTGGTCAAGGGGTTGACGCCGATCCCCTACAAGCTCGTGACGATCGTGAGCGGGCTGCTGGGCTACAACTTCGTCCTGTTCGTGATCCTGTCGCTGCTCACCCGCGGGCTTCGCTTCTTCCTGGCGGCGGCGCTGCTGGGCCGCTTCGGCGAACCCATCAAGGCCGCGCTCGACCGGCACTTCGCCGCCATCCTGGCGGGGTTCCTCGCGGTGACGGCGCTCGGCTTCTGGGTGGCGCTGCGGTGGATGTGAGCGCCACGCAGCGGCGGCTCGCCGGCGGCGCGGTCGGCCTCGCGCTGCTCGTGGCGGTCGCGGCCGCGGTGACGATCGCGACCGTGTGGGGCTTCGAGGCCGCGGGCTACACGCCGTGCGAGCTGTGCCTCCTGGAACGCAACCCCTTCTACGCGGCGGTGCCGCTCGGGCTCGCCACCGCGCTCGCGGCCCGCATACAGGCCTGGCGGATGACGGGCGTGCTGTTCGGCCTGCTCGCCGCCGTGTTCGCGGCCAGCGCCGCGCTCGCGGCCTACCACGCGGGCGTCGAGTGGAGGGTCTGGGCGGGGCCGACCGGGTGTTCGGGCGCCGTGCAGGCCGTGCCGGACGTGGGCGGGTTCCTGAAGCAGCTCCAGACCGTGAAGGTCGTGCGCTGCGACGAGGCGGCGCTGCGCGTGTTCGGCCTGTCGCTGGCGGGTTGGAACGTGTTCGTGTCGCTGTTCCTGCTCGCGGTCGCGGCGCTCGGCCTGCGCGGCGCGATGCGGGCCGCCCGGTAGGCGCGGTCCGGGTTCAGCGGCTCGCGCCCGGCCGCGGTTCCGCCCGTGGCATGGCCGCGCCCGGGATGAAGGCGTCGAAGGCCGCCCAGAACCGGTCGCGGACGTCGTCGCGCTCCATCAGGAGCTCGTGCTCGGCGCCCGGCAAAACGATCAGGTGCCCCGCCTTCAACCGGAGCGCGAACTGCTCGGTCGCGCGCGTGTCGACGATGCGGTCGCACCCGGCCGCGACCACGAGGAAGGGCACCGCGATCCGGCGCGGGACCTCGTCGTCGAGCAGAGGGGCCATGGCCCGGAAGGCCGCGTGGAGCCAGCCCCAGGTCGGTCCGCCCGTGAGGAGCTGCGGCGCGGCCTGCCCCAGCGCCGCCATCGCGGCGTGGCGCGCCGGGTCGCTGGTCAGCGCGTTTCCCTCGAAGCGGGCCGGCAGCGCGGACCGGTGGCGGGCGCTGGGCACGAAGGAGCCCCCGTAGCCCAGCGCCGCCGCGGCCCAGGCGACGGCTGCCGCGGTTCGCGGCGCCCTCAGCCCCGCGATGGCCAGCATCGGGGCGGACAGCACCACCCGGTCGAACAGGCCGCCCGCCCGCGCGTGGTGGGCGAGCACCGTGCCACCCATCGAATGGGCCAGGGCGAACCAGGGTTTTGGGCAGGCCGGCTCCAGCACCGCGGCCCCGACCGCGTCCAGGTCGCGCCCGTAATCCCCAAAACTCCGGACGTGGCCCTTGCGCGGATTGCGCAGGGGCCGCGACGACCCGCCCTGGCCGCGCCAGTCGATCACGACCACCGCGAAGCCGCGCCCCAGGAGATCGCGCACGACCTCCGCGTATTTCTCGATGAACTCGGCCCGGCCCGGGCAGACCACCACCGTTCCGGGGCAGCCCCGGCCCGGGCGCTCCGGGGCGGCCCAGCGCGCGACGCGGAGCACCACGCGGCCGACCGTCACGGGCACGAGCGTGGCGCCGGGCGGCAGCGGGTTCTGCGGGAGGTCGACGAACTGCATGGGATGGGGTCCCGCTCGGCGCGGCGGCCGCGCGCCGGAGCGCTTTACATCGGCCGGCGCGGGGGTGAAATGGTCGCGACCGAACCGCCGGAGCCTCGCGCGATGCCGAACTGGAAGCACGACGGGGTGCGCGTCATCCCCGCCGCGAGCCTCGACCCCAACGTGCCGCAGACGGCCGGCATGGACCGGCGCGGCGCGATCGACTTCGCCAGGGCGGGGGCGCGCAAGCTGTGGGCGGGCACGGTCACGATCCGCCCGGATGCCAAAACCGGCGCGCACCACCACGGCGCGCTCGAAAGCGTCATCTACGTGCTGCGGGGGCGGGCCCGGATGCGCTGGGGCGAGGCGCTGGAGTTCGTGGCGGAGGCCGGCCCGGGCGACTTCATCTTCGTGCCGCCTTTCGTGCCCCACCAGGAGATCAACGCCAGCGCGGACGAGGTTCTCGAATGCGTGCTGGTGCGCAGCGACGGCGAGGCCACGGTGGTCAACCTCGACATCGAGCCGGTGGAGAAACCCGAGCGGGTGGCCTGGGTCGACCCCATCCACCGCGGGTGAGCGGCCCCGTCAGGCGCGCGGCGCCGTGTCGAGCGGCTTGAGCCCGCGCTCGATCGCGGCGCGCCGCCCCTCCAGGAAGGGCGGCAGCGACAGCCGCTCGCCGAGGGCTGCCGGCGGCTCGTCGGTCGCGAAGCCCGGCCCGTCGGTGGCGATCTCGATCAGGATGCCGTTGGGTTCGCGCAGGTACAGGCTGCGGAAGTAGAAGCGGTCGACGGGGCCGCTGTTCGCCACGCGGTGTTCCCGCAGCCGCTCCGCCCAGCCGCGATACTGGCTCTCGTCGGGCGTCCGGAAGGCCACGTGGTGGACGGCGCCCGCGCCCTGGGTCGCGACCGGAACGTCCGGCTCGACCAGGACGTGGAGTTCCTGGTCGGGCCGGTTCCCGGCCTCCATGACATAGACGTGCGTGTCGTGGCCGGTCGCGGGATCGACGTGGCCGCGGCCTGGACGGAGGCTCAAGACCTCACGCAGGACGCGGTCGGTCGGCTCGATCGACGGAACGCTGACCGTGACCGGTCCCAGACCGCGGATCTGGTGCTCGGGCGGAACCGGGCTGCGCTCCCAAGGGTGCGCGACACCCTCGCCCCCGTCGTCCACGAGGCGGAGCCGTTGCCCTTCCGGGTCCTCGAAATCCAGAACCGCCCGGCCGCCCACGGCCCGCACGTCCGACCGCGTCAGGCCGGCGTCGGCGAGATGCCGGGCCCACCACTCAAGGCTGGCCTCGCCCGCCACCCGCAGCCCGGTCCGCACCACCGCGCCCGTGCCGCGCCGCTCCCGCCCGACGGGCCAGTCGAAGAAGGTCAGGTCCGACCCCGGGCTGGCCAGCCCGTCCGCGTAGAACAGGTGGTAGGCCGACGTGTCGTCCTGGTTGACGGTTTTCTTGACGAGGCGCAGGCCGAGCGTGCCGGTGTAGAAGCGATGGTTTCCGGGCGCATCGGCCGTGACCGCCGTGACGTGGTGGAAGCCGGTCAGCTGCACGGTGTCCTCTCCTCCCCGCGCGAGGCCGCGACCCGCTCAGGTCGCGCGCCGCACCAGCCTGATGATGAGAAGCAGGATGATGGCGCCGATCGCGGCGTCGATGATGGCGGCCACGATGCCGCCGCCGAGGTGGATGCCAATCGCCGGGAACAGATAGCCCGCCACGATCGCGCCCACGATGCCGATGACGATGTCGCCCAGCAGCCCGAAGCCGCCGCCCTGGACCACCATGCCGGCGAGCCAGCCCGCGATCGCGCCGACGATCAGCCACGTGATGATTGATGCGCCGTCCATGGCCCTCTCCGACTTCTGCCGTTACCCGGTCCGCCGGGCCCGCCACCGCAACCGTCGAGCCAAAGCAAAGGTTCCGGTCGGGGCGGCGCGGCTCAGGCGATGATGTCGGGCGTGATCTGGTCTTCCAGGAAGCCGATCCGGTCCCGCAGCATGAGCTTGCGCTTCTTCAGGCGCTGGAGCTGGATCTGGTCGCGGGGGGCGAGGGCGGACAGGGCCGAGATGGCCGCGTCGAGGTCGCGGTGCTCCTCGCGGAGCCGCTCCACCTCGATGGCGGCGGCCCGCTTCTCATCCGGATTCATGATGGTGAGGAGCCTCGGTTGTCCCGCATCGGCGGGAAGTATGGCCGCGGCGAAAACCGGCCGCAAGCCGGCCCGGCCCCCGCGCCCCCGCCCACCCACAGCCGGCCGGGCTGGTCCAACCGAGGGGAATGTTGCGAAGAATTGATCACCATGCCGCGGCAAAACCCTTCCCGACGCCGCGGCCCGCATGTCACGATCCTGTCGTGTTCACGCGTTGACCACCTGCCCGACCGAGGAGTTCAGGATGTCTCTGCAGACCCACATCGAGGAACTGACACGCAAGCATCGCGCCCTCGAAAAGGAAATCGAATCGCTCAGGTTCCGGCGCGGTTCCGAGCCGGCCGAAGTCACGGAGTTGAAGCGCCGCAAGCTCCACATCAAGGACGAACTGGCCAAGCTCGCCCGCTAAGCAGGTTCAGCCAAACCTGCTTGCAGGCAGGGTCGAAAGCAGCACTGATTTTGCCTTGGGAAAGCAAGACCAGTCGTGGCTTCGGCTACGCGAGGCTGCTCGGCGCGTCGGACGGTTCAGCCTCCCCGAACAACCTCGTGCGGCGGGCGGTGCGCACCCTCGCTCGCCGGACCGACCCGCTCCGGCCTCCTTCGTGACGCTGTCGAACCTGGACATCGGTCGGGCGCCGTCCCATATGGGGCTTATCCGGTCGTGCGCCGCCGGGTTGGCCCGCGTCGACGGGTCCGGCGCGGACACGGCACCGAGCGTGAGACGGGCCGCACGGACCCGTTTGACCTTCAATCCGACATGACATCAGCTACAGGCTTTCCGGCGGCCCCTCGGGCCGCCGTCGCGTGGGCGAGACCCGGGAAAGCCGCAAAGGACCCAACCATGGCGCATGCCCTCCCGATGATCTCCAGCGAGAGCGGGCTCACCCGCTACCTCAACGAGATCCGACGCTTCCCCATGCTGCAGCCGGACCAGGAGTTCATGCTGGCCAAGCGCTGGCGCGAGCACGGCGACCGGGACGCCGCCCACGAGCTCGTCACCTCGCACCTGCGGCTCGTGGCCAAGATCGCCATGGGCTACCGCGGCTACGGGCTGCCGATCGGCGAGGTGATCTCGGAGGGCAACGTCGGGCTCATGCAGGCCGTGAAGCGCTTCGAGCCGGACCGCGGCTTCCGGCTCGCGACCTACGCGATCTGGTGGATCAGGGCCTCCATCCAGGAATACATCCTGCGCTCGTGGTCGCTGGTGAAGATGGGCACCACCGCCAACCAGAAGAAGCTGTTCTTCAACCTGCGCAAGGCCAAGAGCCAGATCTCCGCCCTGGAGGAAGGCGACCTCCACCCCGAGCACGTGCAGACGATCGCGACGCGGCTCGGCGTCAGCGAGCAGGACGTGATCGACATGAACCGCCGCCTGAGCGGCGACTCGTCGCTGAACTCGCCCATGCGGGAGGACGGGGAGGGCGAGTGGCAGGACTGGCTCGTCGACGACTCGACCAGCCAGGAGGCGCAGCTCGCGGATTACGAGGAAAGCAGCAACCGCCATGACGCCCTCAAGGGCGCCCTGGACGTCCTGAACCCGCGCGAGCGCCGCATCTTCGAGGCGCGGCGCCTGGCCGAGGATCCGGTGACGCTCGAACATCTGTCAGAGGAGTTCGGCATCTCGCGCGAGCGCGTCCGGCAGATCGAGGTGCGCGCCTTCGAGAAGGTGCAGGCGGCGGTGAAGTCCGGCATGGCGCGGATCGAGGCCACCCGCCCGCTCATCGTCGCGCAGGCGCCGCGGCTCCACTGAGCGAGGGGCGCCCCGCCCCTCACTGCCAGGACTGGATGGCGTCGCCCAGCAGCTTGTCGCCGGCCGTTCCCTTCTCGAAGGTGATCTTGGCGATCTTGCCCGAGGCGAGCGTGCAGGGGACGTCGACCCAGCCGCGCGACTGCAGCAGGTCCAGGTTGCGCGCGACCGCGTCGCCGCGCGACAGGCCCACCAGGAAGTAGTTGTCGGTGATGGTCACGGGCAGGCCCGCCAGCGGGTCGCCGGCGGGCGCGTCGCCGTTGCGGAGCTGCGGAACGCCGATCTGCTTGACGGGGCCCAGCGTGTTGCCGGGCGTCGGCGTGAAGCGGATCTGGATCGTGTGGCTCGCGGGGAACTGCGGCTCGACGTTCTTCTGGATCGTCATCGTGAGCTTCAGGAACGCGTCGGGCACGTCCACGTCGGCCTTCACGGTCGCGACCAGCGGCAGGCCCTGGCCGGGGCTCGCGCTGTCGGACGTCCACACCACGGTGCCCACGTAGGTTTTGAGCTTCTGGGGATCGTCGGGCGCGTCCACCAGGAAGGCGGCGCGCTGGCTGACGGGAAGGGGCGGCGAGGCTGCGGCCGTGTCGGGCGTCCCGTCCTGGCCGCCGGCCGGCGCGGGCTGGCTTCCGGAAGTCACAACCGCGTCTCCGGTGCCGGCCGCCGGCGCGGGGGTGCCGGCCGCAGGGCCGGCCTGCGCCGGGGTCGGACTGCCCGCGTCGGCCCGGTTGTCGATCTTGCCGGGCGCCTCCGCGGGCTGTGACGCCTGAAGGGCGGCCCGCGCCCGCGCCAACACCTCCGGCTTGTCGCGCAGCCGCCACGCCGTGTAGGCGATGCTCGCCACCGCGACCGCGGCCACCAGCGCCACGATCAAGCCGCGCAGCGACACCCGCTCCTTGGCGACCGGCTGCCGGGGCGCGATCGGTCGGACGGCTTCGTCCCGCGCCGGCGCGGGCGGAACCGCGTTCTCGGGCTGCGGCGGCACGGGTTCGCCGACCGGCTTCACCTGGAGGCGGGGAGCCGCGGGCAGGGCGGCCGCGCCCGCGTCCTCCGCAACCGGGGGCGCCGCCGGCGGTGTCGCGGGCGGAACGGGACGCGCCGTGGCCGGACGGGCGGGGGG
>CAXTDZ010000107.1:0-15726 GCA_964243035.1 uncultured Lichenihabitans sp. | reverse complement strand
GTCCGGATGGGCCGCGTTCAGGCCGGCCAGGACGACCTCGGCCGCCCGCCGGTCACGCAGGTCAGCCCGGTGAACGCAGGCGTGCAGCACCAGCCCTTGGCTGTCCACCACCAGGGGGCGTGTCCACCACGAGGGGGCGCTTGCGGCCCGACACGCGCTTGCCACCGTCGTAGCCCCGCTCGCCACCGGCCTCGCTGATGCGGGCGGTCTGGCTGTCGATGATGGCCGTGTGCGGCGGCCAGGAACGGCCCAGCAGCGCGCGGGCTCGGCTGCGCAGCGCCGTGTTGACCCGGCTCCAGACACCCGCCTGCCGCCAGCGCCGGAACTGGTCGCAGACGCTGCGCCAGGGCGGGACCTCATGCGGCAGCAAGCGCCAGGGCACGCCGCCGCGCAGCACGGACAGCACCGCGTTGACAACGATCCGCCGATCGTGCCGACAGGGTCGACCACGCCGGGTGGGCGGCTCCAACAAAGGGGTGGACAGCGGAAATGATCCGGGTGCCGGGAACCGGACGTTCGGAGCGAGTCCGGCGTGACAGGAGCGACGCCGTCCTACACCGCGCCTGCCGCCGTTGCGGAGGACGCCCCACAGCGAGTCGCCAACGTCTGATAATTTGTTGGTTCGGCTTGAAGCAGAGGCATACCTGCAGCGAGCTCGCTGCGACCGACGCTTGAACCGGGTGCCCTCCTCGTCCGGCTCTGGCCGCAGCGCTGGAGCGCGCCGTTCGGGAATAGGCCGGCTACCTGCAATCGAACCCGAAGCGGGTCCGCGCCAGATGCGGAGGCTGAGCCGCGCGAGCCGTCGCGGGGCCGAGCCCCCGGCGGTGTTGGCGGGCTATCTCGGCTGCGGGATCCAAGGCGCGGCGGCGGCGTCCGACCTGGCGAAGGCCGGGAGCTTGGCGTTCAGGTCGTCGACCGTCCTCACACCCGCCTCGCGCAGCGCGCCCTGGGTGAGCAGCACCGGCTGCACGGTGACTTGGTGCCCGGGGTCCTGCCCCGCCACGGCGAGCGCCGCAGCGCGGATCGAGACCTGGCCCACCACGGCGGGGTTGGTCGCCACCGTCGCCACCCATGGGCTACCTGGCTCGGTGATCTCGCCGATGTCCGCCGACGAGATGTCGGCCGAGTAGACCCTGACCTTGCCCGCAAGGCCGAGCTCGTTGACCGCGAGCTTCACGCCGCGCGCGAACTCGTCGTAGGGCGCGAACACGACGCTGATGCCGGGGTTGGCGCGCAACGACGCCTTGGCCTGGTCGTCGATGGTCGCGGCGGTCGTGTCGCTGACGGAACCGAAGCGGGCCTTCTCGACGACCCCGGGATTCCTGGCCTTGAATCCCGTCCACACCTCGTTGCGGCGGTCGAGCGGCGCGAAGCCGGCGACGTAGACGTAGCCGGCCTGGAACGCGGTGCCGTTCTCCTTCACGACCTGCTCCAGCGCCTGCGTGGCCAGCGCGTGGTCGCTCTGCTCCACCTGCGGGATCTTGGGGTTGTCGAGGTTCACGTCGAAGGCCACGACTTTGATGCCGGCGTCCACGGCCTGCTGGGTCACGTCCTTCAGCGACTCCGGCAGGCCGTGGTCGATGACGATCGCCTGCACGCCGAGGTTGATGGCCTGCTCGACCTGCTCGCGCTCCTCCGCCGCGTCCTGCCGGCCCGGGAACACGCGCAGGTCGACGCCGAGCGCCCTGGCCTGCGCCTCGGCGCCCGCCTGGTAAGCCTGGTAGAAGTCGCCCACCGACAGGTAGCGGACGAGCGCCATCCTGACCCCGCCCTTGTCGAAGGGCGCGGGCGCGCCGGGCAGGCCCGCGGCTTCGGCCGGACCGCAGAGGGCGAGAACCGAGGCCGCGAGGAGGAAACGGGATCGCATCGGCATGGTGAGGGGGTCCTGCTGGAGGAGGGAGTCGTCCGGGGATCAGGCCGTCCGGCGGCCGGTCCCGTAGGTGAGGGCCAGCGCACCCACCAGCACCGCGCCCTTGACGAAGTCCTGGGCGTAGTAGGGCGCGTTCAGCATGGTGAGGCCGTTCAGGAGAAAGCCCACGAAGATGGCGCCCACCGCCGCGCCCAGGACGTTGGGGCGGCGGCGGTTCAGCACCGCGAAGCCGATCAGCGCGGCCGCGACCGCGTCGAGCAGCAGGGAGGCGCCCGAGGACACGTCGCCCCGCCCGACCCGCGCCGCCACCACGACGCCCCCGAGCGCCGCGAGCGCGCCGGAGAGGATGTAGGCCAGGGCCCTGAGCCGGAGCGTGGGCGCTCCGGCGAGCCGTGCCGCGAGTTCGTTGCCGCCGGTCGCGAAAAGGAGCCGGCCGATTCTGGTGTGCTCGGTCAGGACGTGCAGCACGAGTGCCACGCCCGCCATCAGCAGCACGGGAAACGGCAGCACGCCGAGCAGCCGCGAGCGTCCGATCGCCAGGAAGGCGGGGTCGAACGTGCCGGTGGCGGCCGTGCCGTTCGACAGGATCACGCCCGTCGCGATCGAGTGGCCGGCCGTGGGGATCAACTGCAGCCCGGTCAGGAGGAAGTTGACCGCCAGGGTGGCGAGCAGGTCGGGGACGCGCAGGAGGAGGATGAGGGCGCTGTTCACCAGCCCGACCGCCACGCCGAGCATCAGCGCGAAGAGCACCGTGGTCCAGGCGGGCTGGTGCCAGACCACCATGGCGTAGCTCGATGCCATGACGGTGCCCGCCGCCACCGCGCCGATCGACAGGTCGAAGCCGCCCACCGCCAGCGTCACGGTCACGCCCGCAGCCAGGATCGTCACGACCGACACGGCCTGAAGCACGCTCACCATGTTGGCGAGGCGAAGGAAAGCCGGCTCCGCCGTTCCGAAGCCGGCCAGCATGGCGGCAAGCAGGACAAAGATCGCGCTCGTGCGCGCGGCGGCCGCAACCCGCCCGGGCGGCCGCGGCGCACGGGCGGGCGCGGCCTTGAGCAGCGAGGTGGTCACGACGCGGCGGCCCCGACCGCGGGAGGCGCCGCGGACAGCACGCCGCGATCCATGAACAGGATGCGGTCAGCCGCCTCCACGGCCTCCTCGGGATCGCCCGTGGCGATCAGGGTCGCCGTGGATCGGTCGGCCCGGATCGCCGCGATGATGTCGGCCCGGGCCCCCACGTCGACGCCCTGGAAGGGCTCGTCGAGCAGCAGCAGCCGCGCGGGCTCGGCCTGCCAGCGGGCGAGCACGGTCTTCTGCTGGTTGCCGCCCGAGAGCGCGTCGAGGCGCGCCCGCGGCCCGGGCGCGCGGATGGCGAGCCGCCGGATCGCGGCCGCGGCCTCGCGCTCGTCCCGACGGCCGGCGAGCAAGCCGCTCGGGTGCCAGCGGCCGAGATGCGGCAGCGCGATCGTTCCCGCCACCGTGCCGCCGGGCCAGTCGGACGGCACGAAGGATGTCCGGTGGCGGTCTTCGGCCGCCATGTGGACGCCTGCCGCGATGGCCTCGGCCGGATTGTTCGGGCGGTAGGGCCGGCCGTCCAGGGTGGTGGCGCCCGCGGTGGGCGCGCGAAGGCCGAACAGCGTGGCAAGCAGCCGGCTTTTTCCGGCGCCGAGCGGCCCGGTGACGGCCACCACCTCGCCGCGACGGACCTGCAGGTCGAACGGCGCCGCGCCGGCGTGCAGTTGCAGCCCCTGGGCGTCCAGCACCGCCGGTCCGGCCTTCGCCCGATCGTCGGCGCGGACGGCGCGGAGCGGCCTGCCGATCATGGCGGTGACGGCCCGCTCGAAGTCGATCGGCGCGGCCTGCTCGTCGACGATGCGGCCGCCGCGGAGCACGGCGACGCGGCCGGCCAAGCGTTTCAAGTCGGCCATCCGGTGGGAGATGTAGAGGATCGCGAGACCGCGCGCCCTGAGCCCGTCCAGCAGGTCGAACAGCCGCGCCGCCTCGCGGTTCGACAGGCTCGCCGTTGGCTCGTCGAGGATGAGCACGCGCGCGTCCGCGGACAGGGCCCGCGCGATTGCCACCAGCTGCCGCTCGGCCGGCTTCAGCTCCCCGAAGTCCGCGTCGAGCGGCAGGTCGAAGCCCGCCCGGGCGGCCACCGCGGCGGCCGTCCTTCGGATGCCGGCTCGCGACACGAACAGGGGGGAGCGCCGGTCCGTCAGGGCGTCGAGCGCCAGGGCGTCCGCGACCGTCTGGCCGGGAACGCCGGCGCGGTCGGTCGCCTGGTGCACGATCCCGATCCCGGCTCGGCGGCTGTCGGCGGGCCCGTCCGGCGCGAAGCGCCGGCCGTCGAGCACCATGGAGCCGGCGTCGGGCCGCGCCGCGCCGCCCAGGATGGACACGAGGGTCGACTTGCCCGCGCCGTTGGCGCCCATGAGGGCCAGGATCTCGCCCGGGGTGGACCGGAGGTCGACCGCGTCCAGCGCCACCGTGGCGCCGAACACCTTGCGCAGCCCGCGAAGGACGAGGAGAGGGGATTGGGTCACGCGACCGCGTCGCCGGACATCCCGGCACACCGGCGCCGGTCGGCGTCCAGGTGCGTATCGGCAAGACCCGCAGCCATGATCGTTCGTCCGCCTTCGATGGGCCTTGCCGCCGGTCGGGCCCGCGGCCCGGTGCGTCGACGGGTCGGATTCTGGGGGAAATTAGTCCATGAGTCCAGTAGACTTCAAAGGCCGAACCTGATTGGCTGCGGGTCGTCCGTCCCACGGGATGGAACCAGACGGCGCCGCGCGCCCTGCGAGATGGAGCCTGCCTTGAGCCGCCCGGATCCGGACAGCCCTGTTTTCGACCTCCACCCGGACGCGCACCGCATCGGCTCCGACGCCGAGGCGCTCGCGGTCGCGCGGGACCTGGCGGCCGAGTTCGAGGCGGGCGCGGCCGAGCGCGACCGCGACCGCCGCCTGCCCGCCGCCGAGCTGGACCGCTTCTCGGGGTCGGGCCTGTGGGGCATCACGGTCCCCAAGGCCTACGGCGGCGCCGAGGTGTCGTTCGCGACGCTCGCCGCCGTGATCGCGACGATCTCGGCCGCCGATCCCTCCATCGGCCAGATCCCGCAGAACCACCTGGCGGCGCTGGACGCGATCCGCGTCACCGGGTCGGAAGATCAGAAGCGGCTCTGGTTCGGTCGCGCGCTGGAGGGCTACCGGCTCGGCAACGCCTTCTCGGAAGCCAAGGGCCGGCACGTCGGCGACTTCCAGACCCGGCTCGTGCCCGACGGCGACGGCTTCCGGGTCACGGGCGAGAAGTTCTACGCCACCGGCGCCCTGTTCGCCCACTACCACCACATCGGCGCGCTCGACGCGGACGGCCGCATGCACCTCGCCATCGCGGAGCGCGGCGCTCCCGGCCTGACGATCGTGGACGACTGGTCGAGCTTCGGCCAGCGCACCACCGCGTCCGGCACGGTCACGATCGACGGCGTCCGCGTCGGCCCCGAGGCCGTGATCCCCGCCTGGCGCGGGGGCGAGCGCGCCTCCTCCAACGGCTGCGTGTCGCAGATCATCCAGGCCGCGGTGGACGCTGGCATCGCGCGCGGCGCGATCGCCGACACGATCCGCTTCGTGCGCGAGCTGAGCCGGCCCTGGATCGACAGCGGGCAGGCCCACGCCCACGAGGACCTGTTCACCCTGCGCGACGTCGGCGACCTCGAAATCCGGCTGCATGCCGCCGAGGCCCTGCTGGAGCGCGCCGGCCACGCGATCGACGGCATCAAGGATCACCCGAGCGACGCGGCGCTCGCGGAGGCGACCGTCCGGGTCGCCGAGGCCAAGGTGCTGACCACCGAGATCGCGATCCTGGCGGCGAACAAGCTGCACGAACTCGCCGGCACGCGCTCGACGCTCGGGCGCTACAACCTCGACAGGCACTGGCGCAACGCCCGCACCCACACGCTGCACGACCCCGTGCGCTGGAAGTATTTCCACATCGGCAACCACCTGCTGAACGGCATAGCCCCGCCGCGCCACGCCTGGAGCTGACGGCGAAGCCCGCCTCGCCCCTCACCGTCTCAGACCCGAGTGTCCGCCATGAGCGCCGTTCAGTTCCGCCGCGCCGACCTTGAGCCCGCTTTCCGCGCGCCGCCCCCGCGGACGAAGGCGGCGCATGTGATCCGCGACGACGCCGAGGCCCTGGCCGCGGCCGCCACCGTCGCGGCCGAGCTGGCGGTGGATGCCGCCCGGCGCGACCGCGAGCGCATCCTGCCCGAAGCCGAGCTGGAGCGGCTGTCGGACGCGGGCCTCTTCGCCATCACGGTCCCCAAGGCCTACGGTGGCGCGGGCGTGGCGGCCGGCACGGTGGCGCGCGTGATCGCCACGCTCAGCGCGGCCGACGGCTCGATCGGGCAGATCCCGCAGAACCACTTCTTCATGCTGGAGGCGCTGCGCCTGCAGGGCGCGCCCGAGCAGCAGCGCTTCTTCTACGACCGCGCGCTGCGAGGCGAGCGGGTCTTCAACGCCCTGTCCGAGAAGGGCACCAAGACCGCGCACGACCACGCCACCACCCTCTCCCGGACCGGCGGCGGGTCGCGGCTGAACGGCCGCAAGTTCTATTCCACCGGCGTGCTGTTCGCCCATTGGATCGCGGTGGTCGCCAACGACGAGGCGGGCCGCAGCACCCTGGCCTTCGTGCCCAAGGGCGAGCGCGGCGTCACCGTGCTGGACGACTGGACCGGCTTCGGCCAGCGCACCACCGGCTCGGGCAGCACCCTGTTCGACGACGTGCCGGTGGACGACTTCGCGATCTTCGACTTCGCGGGCCTTTTCGAGCGGCCGACGCCCATGGGGCCGTTCGCCCAGGTGATGCACGCCGCGGTGGAGCAGGGCATCGCCGAGGCCGCGCTCGCCGACGCGGTCCGCTTCGTCCGGGACATGAGCCGCCCCGTGCGCGACAGCGGCGTCGCGGAGGCGCGGCTCGACCCCTACACGATCGCGATCCTCGGCGACATGAAGGTGCGGACCGACGCGTCGGGCGCGCTGCTCGACCGCGCGGGCCGCTTCGTCGACGCCGCGACGGCGGAGCCCACCGACGACAGCGTGGCGGCCGCCTCCGTGGCGGTCGCGGAAGCCAAGGTGGCGACCACGGAGGCGGCCCTGTTCGTCGCCTCCAAGCTGATCGAACTGGGCGGTTCCTCGGCGACGCTGATCAAGCACGGGCTCGACCGCCACTGGCGCAATGCCCGCACCCACACGGTGCACGACCCGCTGCGCTGGAAATACAAGTTCATCGGCGACTACTGGCTGAACGGGACCCGGCCGCCCCGCCACGGCGCGATCTGAGGGCCGCCCATGGCCAAGCCCATCCGCCTCAACGCCTTCGACATGACCTGCGTCGGCCACCAGTCGCCGGGGCTGTGGGCGCACCCGCGCGACCGCTCGGCCGAGTACAAGGACCTAGCGTACTGGACGGAGCTGGCCCGCACGCTGGAGCGCGGGTGCTTCGACGGGCTGTTCATCGCCGACGTGCTGGGCGTCTACGACGTGTTCAACGGCAGCGTGGAGGCGGCGCTGCGCCACGGCACCCAGGTGCCGGTGGGCGACCCCCTGCAGCTCGTGCCCGCCATGGCGCTCGTCACCGAGCACCTCGGCTTCGGGCTCACCGCCTCGCTGTCCTTCGAGCACCCCTACACGTTCGCGCGCAGGCTCTCGACGCTCGACCACCTGACGAAGGGCCGGGCGGGCTGGAACGTCGTGACCTCCTACCTCGACAGCGGGGCGCGCAACATCGGCCTGGGCGGCCAAGCCGCGCACGACGACCGCTACGACGTGGCCGACGAATACCTGGAGGTCTGCTACAAGCTCTGGGAGGGCTCCTGGGAGGACGGCGCCGTCAAGCGCGACCGCGAGTCCCGCGTGTTCACCGACCCCGCGCGCGTGCACCCGATCAACCACCGCGGCCGCCACTACACCGTGCCCGGCATCCACCTGTGCGAGCCCTCGCCCCAGCGCACCCCCGTGCTCTACCAGGCGGGCGCCTCGCACCGCGGGCGTCGCTTCGCGGGCACGCACGCCGAATGCGTGTTCGTGGCCTGCCCGTCCAAGCCCGTCCTCAAACAAGCCGTGGCCGACATCCGGCGCGCCGTGGCCGAGGCCGGCCGCGACCCCGGGGCGGTGCGGATCTTCAACCTGCAGACCGTGATCGTGGACGCGACCGACGCCAAGGCCCAGGCCAAGTGGCGGGACTACAGGCAGTACGTCAGCCGCGAGGGCGCGCTGGTGCTGGCGTCGGGCTGGCTCGGCATCGACTTCGGCGCCTACCGCCCCGACGAGCCGCTGCGCCACATCAAGACCAACGCGGTGCAATCCTCCGTGGACGCCTTCTCGTCCGCCGACCCGTCCAAGGTGTGGACGGTGGCGGAACTGGCCGACTGGGTCGGCATCGGCGGCCTCGGGCCGCTGTTCGTGGGCGGGCCGGGAACCGTGGCGGACCTGATGGAAGAGTGGGTGGCCGAGACCGACGTGGACGGCTTCAACCTGGCCTACGCGGTCACGCCCGAGACGTTCGCCGACGTGGTCGACCACCTCGTGCCGGAGCTGCAGCGGCGCGGGGTCTTCAAGACGGACTACGCGCCCGGCACGTTGCGCGAGAAGCTGTTCGGCGCCGGGGCGCGGCTGCCCGCGACCCACGCGGGCGCCGCCTTCCGCGACCCCGCCCGCCTGGCCGACGGCCCGCTCCTGCCCAACGTCGCCGGTGAGCGAAGGGCCGGCTGAGGCGGCCCGTCCCAGGCGCCGAACGCAGCGAGGACGCGCATGACGGCGCCCGGTGCCGATCCGCCACCGCCGCACCTGTTCTGGTTCATCCCCACGCACGGCGACGCGGGCCGCCTCGGCGCGCGGGAGCGCCAGCGGCCGCCCGACTTCCGCTATTTCCGGGAGATCGCGACCGCGGCCGACCGCCTCGGCTTCGAGGGCGTGCTCCTGCCCACGGGTCAGATCTGCGAGGACTCCTGGATCGTCGGCACGGGCCTCGCGGTGGCGACCGGGCGGCTGAAGCTGCTGGTGGCGCTGCGTCCCGGCGTGACCTCTCCCGCCTTCGCGGCGCGCCAGAGCGTGGCGCTCGATCGGGTCAGCGAGGGGCGCCTCCTGCTCAACGTCGTGGTGGGCGGCGACGCGGCCGAGCTCGCGGGCGACGGCATCTTCACGCCCCACGACGAGCGTTACGCGCAGGCGGGCGAGTTCCTGGAGATCTGGCGGCGGCTGGTGGCGGGCGAGACGGTCGACTTCGCCGGCCGCCACTACCGCGTCGAGGGCGGGCGCCTCGACTTCGGCCCCGTGCAGCGTCCCCGGCCACCGCTGTGGTTCGGCGGCTCGTCGGACGCGGGGCAGGACCTCGCGGCCGCGCAGCTCGACACCTATCTCACCTGGGGCGAGCCGCTCGCGGCCGTGGCGGCCAAGGTCGCCGCCGTCCGCGAGCGCGCCGCCAAGCGCGGCCGCGCGCTGCGCTACGGGTTGCGCATCCACCTGATCGTCCGCGAAACGGAGGGCGAGGCCTGGGCCGCGGCGGAGCGGCTGATCAGCGGCGTGTCGGACGAGCAGATCGAGGCCACGCAGAAGCGGTTCGCGGCCATGGACTCGGTGGGGCAGCAGCGCATGCTGGCGCTGCACGGGGGCCGGCGCGACCGGCTCGTGGTCGGTCCCAACCTGTGGGCGGGCGTGGGCCTCGTGCGCAAGGGCGCCGGCACCGCGCTCGTGGGCTCGCCCGAGCAGGTGGCGGCGCGGCTGCGCGAGTACCAGGCGCTCGGCGTCGAAACCTTCATCTGCTCCGGCTACCCGCACCTGGAGGAAGCCTACCGGGTCGCCGAGCTGCTGTTTCCCGTTCTCGGTGTGACGCGCGCATAGTCTACTATTCTAATTGACTAATAGCCCCGGCCGTCGTTGGATCGGGACGCGAACCCGTCCACCCCGACCCTTCCGGATCAGAGCTCCTCCCATGACCGAGCGCCCCCCAAGCTTCACGCCCAACCGCCGCCGCTTCCTGGAGACGGCGTCCGGGATCGGCGCTGCCCTGGCGCTGCCCGCCCTCGGGCGCGCCGACGCCGCCAAGCCCGCGGGCGACCCGCCCTCGCTCAAGGGCAAGACGATCGCGATCAGCGTCGCGGGCACGGATCACTTCTTCGACCTCAAGGCCTTCCAGGCCCAGGTCGCCGCCGTGAAGGAGCTGGGCGGCACGACGATCGAGCTCGACGCCGGCCGCAGCGACAAGGCGCTGGTGAGCCAGCTCCAGACGCTCGCGACCCAGAAGCCCGACGCCGTGATCCAGACGCTGGGCACGCTGAGCGTGGTGGACCCCTGGCTCAAGCGTCTCCGGCAGGCCGGCATCCCGGTGTTCGCCGTGGACCTGCCCTCGGCCAACGTCATCAACACCGCGACCTCGGACAACTTCTCGCTGGGCGCCCAGCTCGCCCTCCAGCTCGTGTCCGACATCGGCGGCAAGGGCAACCTGGTGGTGTTCAACGGCTTCTCGGGCGTGCCGGTCTGCGAGATCCGCTACAGCGAGCTGCGCGGCGTCCTGAAATACTACCCGGAGATCAAGATCCTGCAGCCGGAGCTGCGCGACGTCATCCCCAACACCGTGCAGGACGCCTACGGGCAGATCACGGCCCTGCTCAGCAAGTACCCCGACAAGGGCTCGATCGCGGCGATCTGGTCGGCCTGGGACATTCCCCAGCTCGGCGCCACCCAGGCGCTCACGGCGGCGGGGCGCACGGAGGTCCGCACCTACGGGGTGGACGGCACCCCGGAGGTGCTGGCCCTCGTCAAGGACCCGACCTCGCCGGCCGCGGCGGTCGCGGCCCAGCAGCCGTCCGTGATCGGCCGCACCGCCGTGCTCAACGTGGCGCGCTACCTTGCGGGCGACACCACCCTGCCGTCGCAGACCTTTCTGCCCGCGATCCTGGCCAACAAGGCCAACGCCGCGGACGTGCAGAAGCAGCTCGGCCAAGCGTGACGGCGCCGGACGCGGTTGGGTCGGCGGTGGCCCCGCCCGCGCGCGAGACGGCGCTCGCCATGCGGGGCCTGGTCAAGGCGTTTGGCGCGACCCGCGCCCTGGACGGCGCGACGCTGAGCGTCGAGGCGGGCACCGTGCACGGGCTCGTGGGCCAGAACGGCGCCGGCAAGTCGACCCTCATCAAGGTGCTGGCCGGGCTGGTTGCGCCCGACGCGGGCGCGGTGGAGCTGTTCGGCGCGCCGCTGGCCGACATCACGCCCGCGCGGGCGGCGTCGGCCGGCATCGCCTTCATCCACCAGGAGCGCCTGCTCGTGCCCAGCGCCACGGCGGGCGAGGCGCTGTTCCTGGGGCGCGAGGCGACCGCGTCGCGCTTCGGCGTGCGGCGGGGCCGCTTCGACGCCCTCGCCCAAGCGGCGCTCAAGCAGTTCTTCGGCCTGTCGCTCCCGCGCGGCGCGTTGATCCGGGACCTCACCACCGCGCAGCAGCAGATCGTGCAGATCACCCGGGCGCTGCTGGCCGAGCCCCGGCTCGTGGTGTTCGACGAGCCGACCGCGGCGCTCACCCGGGTCGAGGTCGAGAACCTGTTCCGCGCGATCGCTCAGCTGCGCGCGGCCGGGCTGACCGTGCTCTACATCTCCCACTACCTGTCCGAGATCGAGCGCATCTGCGACGCCGTGACGGTGCTGCGCAACGGCCGCGACGTGGCGCGCCTCGACCCCCGCGCGACGTCCATCGCCGCCATCACGCGCCTGATGGTCGGCCGCGACGTGAAGGACCTTTTTCCCAAGCCCGCCATCGCGCTGGGCGGCCCGGTCCTGACGGTGCGCGGGCTGTCGCGGCCGGGTGCCTTCGCGGACGTCTCCTTCGCGCTTCGCAGGGGCGAGGTTCTGGGCCTCACGGGCCTGGTGGACTCCGGCGCCAAGGACCTTGTCCAGACGCTGTTCGGCCTGGCGCCCGCGGGGGCGGGCGAGGTCGAGGTGGACGGCCGGGTCCGGCGCTTCCCGTCCCCCGCGGCGGCCGTCCGGCGCGGGTTGGCGCTGGTGCCGGAAGACCGGCGCGGCCGGGGCGTCGACCCCGACATGAGCGTGCGCGAGAACGTGACGCTCGCGAGCCTCGGCCGCTTCAGCCGCTGGGGCTGGCTGAAGCGCGGCGCGGAGCGGCGCGAGGCGGCCCGGCTCGTGGCCGACCTCGGGGTCAGGGCGGCTGGGCCGGAGGCGGCGGTGCGGACGCTGAGCGGCGGCAACCAGCAGAAGGTCGCGCTGGCCAAGTGGCTGAGCCGCTCCTCCACCGTCTACGTGCTCGATGAGCCGACCGTCGGCGTGGACGTCGCCGCCAAGGTGGACATCTACCGCCTGATCGGTCGGTTGGCCGAGCGGGGCGCCGCCGTCCTGGTGCTGTCGACCGACCTCGACGAACTCCTGGGGGTCTGCGACCGCGTCCTGGTCATGTTCCGCGGCCGGATCGTGTCCGAGCACCGGGCGGCCGAGACCGGCCCCGACCGGCTGCTCGACGCCGCGCTGACCGGGCGCGGCACCGCGGGGGAGCCGGCCCGTGCCGTGTGAGGGCTCGGAGGCGATCGGCCTGGCGGCCCTCGCGCCGGCCGTCGATCCCGTCGAAGCGCGGCCGCGCTGGCGCTCAACCGCGGCCGACGTCGCCGCCAGGGCCCTGCGCGCGGGCTCGCTCCTGCTCTGCCTTGGCATCCTGGCGGTGTTCACCGCGGAGGTCCCGTCCTTCCTGTCCCCGGTCAACGTGGGGCTGATCCTGTCGCAGTCCGCCGTGCTCGGCCTCCTGGGCTTCGGCCTGACCCTGGTGCTGGTCACCGGGGGGTCGGACGTGATCGCGGGCGGGGTCGACCTGTCGCTCGCGGGTACGCTGGGGCTCGGCGCGGCCGTGTTCGCGGTGCTGAACGAGGCCGGCTGGTCGGATGGGGCTGCCGCGGCCGCCACGCTGGCGACGGGCCTCGCGGTCGGCTGCGTGAACGCGGTCGCGGTGCTCGTGCTGCGTATCCTGCCGCTGCTCGCAACGCTGGCCGTCATGAACGTGTGCGCCGGCCTGGAGCTGGTGCTGACGGGGAACACCACGGTGCCCGCGACCTCGCCGCTGATGGACTGGCTCGGCTCGCCCGGACCCTTCACCGTGCCCGTCACGGGCTACGTTCTGCTCGCCGTGGCGCTCGCGCTCGGGGGCGGCCTGCACGCGAGCCGGCTGGGGCTGCGCGCCCAGGCGGTCGGCGCCCATCCCGAGGCCGCCGCGGCGGCGGGCATCGCGGGGTGGCGCTACGTCGCGGCCTCCTACGCGGCGAGCGGCGCCCTGGGCGGGGTGGCGGCGCTCGTGTCGGTGAGCTTTCTCAACGGCAGCACGCCGGGCTCGGGTGACATGCTGCTGCCGGTCGTGGCGACGGCCTTTCTCGGCATCGTTTTCTCGCGGCGGCTCGTGCCGAGCGTGGCGGGCACGCTGGTGGCGGCCGTGTTCCTGGGCGCGCTCGCCAACGGCTTCCAGCTGCTGCACGCCTCGACCTACTGGGTGAACGGCATCGAGGGCGCGCTGATCCTGGCGGTGGTGGGCGCGACCTCGGGCCTCGCGGCGGAGCGGCGACGGTGAGCGTCGACGCGCTGCCGGGCCCGGGCGGACGCAACGCGGGCGGCCTGCTCCGCCTCGGCGTGCCGCTGGCGCTCGCGCTCGTGCTCGCGACCTTCTCGGTCGCGGCGCCGGGCTTCATGACGCTGTCGAATATGGTGGGCGTGCTGGTCAACAACGTCGCGCTGCTCGCGATCGTGTCGCTCGCCATGACGCTGGCCGTGGCGGCCGGCGGCACGGACCTGTCGGTCGGCACCGCGGTCGACCTCGGCAGCCTCGCGTTCGTGGCAACGGTTGTGGCCGGCCATCCCGTCTGGCTCGGCTGCGTGCTCGGCGTGGCGGCCGGGCTGGGGCTCGGTCTCCTCAACGCCCTGCTGATCGCCCGGCTGTCGATCACGCCCTTCATCGCGACGCTCGGCACCCTGTTCATCGGCCACAGCCTGCAGCAGCTCGCGACCGACGGCGGCAACCCGGTCTACGTGCCGGCCGACAAGCAGGGTGAGGCGCTGGCCACCCTCGGCCGCGGCGCGGTGCTGGGCGTGCCGCCGTCGCTGTGGCTGGTGGCGGGCTTCGCGCTCGCGACCTGGCTCGTCCTTGAGCGGTCCCGCCTCGGGCGGGAGGTCCGCGCCACGGGCAGCCGGCCGCAGGTGGCCTACTATTCCGGCCTGCCGGTGCCGCGCACGCTGGCGCTCGTCTACGCCGGGAGCGCGGGGGTCGCCTCGGTGGCGGGCATCCTGCTGTCCGCCCACGTCAACGCCTACGTGCCCTTCTCGGGCAACGCCTACCTGCTGGACGCGATCGGGGCGGCCTTCATCGGCACCTCGGTCAGCGCGCGGCGGCGCGCCGACGTGGTGGGGACGATCCTCGGCGTGCTGCTGCTCGGCTTCGTGAGCAACGGCCTGCTGCTGATCGGCTGGACCTTCTACTGGCAGCAGGTCGGCACCGGGGCGGTGATCTTCGCGGCCCTGGTGCTCGCCTTCGCGGGCCGGCGCGGGCCCGCCCCCTGACGCGAGGCGCCCCGTGCCGAAGCCGATGATCCTCAACGCCTTCGCGATGAACACGCCGAGCCACCTGTCGCCGGGGTTGTGGCGGCACGGGCGCGACCGGGCGGCCCGCTACACGGACCTGGCGTTCTGGACGGAGCTGGCGCGGCTCCTGGAGCACGGCCGCTTCTCGGCCCTGTTCCTGGCCGACAGCTGGGGGACCTACGACACGTTCGGGGGCAGCCGCGACGCGGCGCTGCGGCAGGGCCTGCACGTGCCGATCAACGACCCGCTCCTGCTGGTGCCCGCCATGGCGGCGGTGACCACCCACCTCGCCTTCGCGGTGACGTGCTCGACCACCTACGAGCACCCCTTCGCGCTGGCCCGGCGCTTCTCCACGCTCGACCACCTGACGGGCGGCCGGGTCGGCTGGAACGTCGTGACATCCGCGTCCGAGGGGGCTGCGCGCAACTTCGGCCTGCCGCGGCAGGTGGAGCACGACAACCGCTATGACCGCGCCGACGAGTTCCTGGACGTCTGCTACAAGCTGTGGGAAGGCTCCTGGGACGACGACGCCGTGCGCCGGGATGTTGGCGGGGGCGTCTACGTCGACCCCGCCCGGGTGCGGCCCGTCGACCACCGCGGGCCGCACTTCACGATCGCGGGCCCGCACCTCAGCGAGCCCTCGCCGCAGCGCACGCCCGTGCTCTACCAGGCGGGCGCGTCCCGCCGTGGCCGGGCCTTCGCGGCGCGCCATGCCGAATGCCTCTTCGTGGGCTCGCCCTCGAAGCCGGCGCTGAAGCGGACGGTCGCCGGGTTGCGGGCGGCGCTCGCGGAGGCGGGCCGCGATCCGGCAAGCGTGCCCGTGATCGCCGAGCACACCGTGATCACGGCGGCGAGCGACGCGGCCGCCCGCGCCAAGCACGACGAATACCGCGCCTTCTGCTCCGACGAGGGGGCGCTCGCCATGATGTCCGGCTGGACGGGCGTGGACCTCGGCGGCTACGGCCTCGACGACCCCTTCGAGCACGTCGAAAGCAACGCGATCCGCTCGGCCGTCGACGCCCTGAGCGCCGCCGACCCCGACCGGGTGTGGACGATCCGCGAGATCGCGTCCTGGTGCGGGATCGGCGGCCTGAGCCCCGTGACCGTCGGCAGCCCCGCGACCGTGGTGGACGAGCTGGAGGGCTGGAGAGCGGAGTGCGACGTCGACGGCTTCAACCTGTCCTACGCGGTGATGGACGAGAGCTTCCGGGATTTCGTCGACCTCGTGGTGCCCGAGCTGGAGCGCCG
>CAXTDZ010000106.1:0-15797 GCA_964243035.1 uncultured Lichenihabitans sp. | reverse complement strand
GCCGCTCCGAGAAGTCATCCTCCTTTGCTACTAACTTCCGGCGCAGGACACTAGCCATACTGGGCAAACGGGCGCCTGCGAAGCACCGTGCCGCCCGCGCGGCCTTGGGAGAACAGCAGCCGTGAGACCCCATCCCCTCGCGGGCCCCAACCGGTTGAAGCTCGGCGTGTTCTCGACGAACGCGGACGGCGGGCTCGCGATCACCGACGTGCCGGAGCGCTGGGCCGCGACCTGGGCCGACAATCTGGCGGCGGCGCAGATCGCCGACCGGGCGGGGCTGGAGTTCCTGCTCCCCATCGCGCGCTGGCGTGGCTTCGGGGGCCGCAACCGGGTGCGCGAGTGGTCGTTCGAGACGTTCACCTGGGCGGCCGGCCTCGCGGCCGCGACGCGGTCGATCGGCCTGTTCGCGACCGTGCACGTGCCGCTGGTGCATCCGCTCTACGCCGCCAAGGCGCTCGCGACCGTGGACCACATCAGCGACGGGCGGGCCGGCCTCAACCTCGTGTGCGGCTGGAACCCGAAGGAGTTCGCCATGTTCGGGGCCGACCTGGCCGAGAAGGGCTACGACCGGGCGGCCGAATGGCTGGAGATCGTCGAAAAACTCTACCGGGAGACCGAGCCCTTCGACCATCGCGGCACCTCCTACCGGCTGACGGGGGCGGTCAGCCGCCCGGCGAGCCTGCAGAAGCCCCGGCCCGTGACGGTGAACGCGGCCTTCGGCGATCCGGGCCGAACCTTCGCGGCCGCCCGGTGCGACCACCTGTTCACGACCTTCTCGGAGATCGGCGAGGCCGGGCGGCACGTGGACGACATCCGGGAGCGGGCGGACAAGCTCGGCCGGTCGGTGGGCGTCTACACGGTCGCGCACGTCGTGTGCCGGGACACGGTGGAGGAGGCGCGGGCCTACTACGACCGCTACGCCGTCACCATGGCCGACCACGAGGCCGTCGACGCCCATATGGCCGGCAAGAAGGAGCACAGCCAGTCCCACGACCGGCGCGCCTACGACCTGTACCGCCAGCGCTTCGCGGGCGGGGCGGGGACCTACCCGCTCGTCGGGTCGCCGGAGGCGGTCGCGGCCGAGATGGCGGGGATCGCGGACGCGGGCTACGCGGGCATCGCGCTGTCCTTCGTGAACTACACGCGGGAGCTGCCGTATTTCTGCGACCGCGTCCTGCCGCTGCTCGCGAAGGCCGGCTATCGGGGCTGAGGTGTGAAAACATGGCGTTCACGTAAGCCGGACGCGTGCCGCTTCTGCCCTTCGCCCCGCTCGCGGGGCGAAGGGCAGAAGCGGCTGCGAGGGTGACTGCCGGACCATCGGTTTTCCATCGTCAAAGAAGGTTTTTGCCCCCGTGCACGACACCCACCCGGACTTCCCGGTCGACGCCCTCCGCGCGCAGTTCCCCGCGCTGGCGCGCGCGGGCGACTTCGTGTTCTTCGACAACGCCGCGGGCGCCCAGATCCCGCAGGGCGTGCTCGACGCCGTGACCGACCACCTGGTCGGGCACAACGTCCAGCGGGGCGGCCGCTATCCCATGAGCGTCCGGGTCGACGCCTCGATCCGGGAGGCGCGGGACAGCGTGGCACTCTTCCTCAACGCCGAGAACGCCGCCGAGGTGTGCTTCGGCATGAACGCGACCTCGTTCATCCGCCTCGTCAGCCTCGGCGTCGGCCAGACGCTCGGGACCCGCGACGAGATCGTCGTCACCGACCTCGACCACGACGCCAACGTCGCGACCTGGCTCGCGCTCCGGGACGTGGGCGCGCACATCAGGTGGTGGCGCCTGCGGGCGGACGGGACGCTGCACGTCGCCGACCTGCTGCCGCTCCTCACCGACCGCACGCGCCTCGTCGCCTGCACGGCCGCCTCGCACGCGCTCGGCAGCCTGGTCGACGTGGCGGCGGTGGCGGAGGCCGCGCACGCGGCCGGGGCCGAGCTCTTCGTCGACTGCGTCCACTACGGCCCGCACGGGCCGATCGACGTCCGGGCCTGGGGCTGCGACTACCTCGTGTGCTCCGGCTACAAGACCTTCTCCCCCCACATGGGCTTCCTGTGGGGCCGCTTCGACGCCCTGAAGGCGCTGCCGACCTTCCGGGAGGACTTCATCCCCGACGAGCCGCCCTACAAGGTCGAGGCCGGCACGTTCGTCTACGAGAACGTCGCGGGCATGGGCGCCGCCGTGCGCTACCTCGAAGCCATCGGCCGGGACCTCGCGCAGGGCCGGCCCCTGGCCCGGCGCGACGCGCTCGTGGCCGGCATGGGCGCGATCCGCAGCTACGAGCAGGACCTGTCGCGCGCCATGCTGGCCGTGCTGAAGGCGAACGGCGCCACGGTCTACGGCCTCGACGACCCGGCGCGGGTGGAGGGCCGGGTACCGACCTTCTGCTTCAACCTGCCCGGGCTCGCGCCGCAGCGGGTCACGGACCACGTGGCCGCGGCGGGGATCGGCATCCGCGACGGCCACATGTACGCGCCGCGGCTGATGAACAGGCTCGGCCTCGCCATGGACGCGGGGGCCGTCCGCGTCTCGCTCGTGCATTACAACACGCGCGAGGAGGTCGCCCGCTTCGGAGCCGCGCTCGCGGAGGTCGTGGCAGCCCGGGGCCCGGGGCCGGCCGCGCCGGGCGGCCGGGCCCTGGACGAGTGTGGAGCGCTCCCTTAAGTCTCGCGGGGACTCGGAAACCAAGGGCACCGGTTCCCCATGATGACCGTCGAAGGCGCGCGGCCCAGCCCCCTATCCCGCCCCTCATCCAGCGGCGCGACGTCAGCGCGCACGTCTCACGGTGATCCCTCCGGGGCACGCCGACGCGGCCTGTGAGCGGCCGCTCATTAAGGATGTCCACGACCGCTTCGTGACCAACACAGCCGCGCTCAAGACCGCTTGACGCCCACGCCGGGACGCGGGCGGTTGCGCGCCAGACGGGAAAACGATGACTCGAAAATCAGTCCTGGGGCGCCTGCCCATCGACACCTACCTGCTCACCATCGTGGGCACGGTGGGGCTCGCAACCCTGCTGCCCGCGCGGGGGGTCGGCGCGACGGTCGCGGCGGACGTCACGACGGGGGTGATCGCGCTCCTGTTCTTCCTGTACGGGGCGCGGCTGTCGCGGGTGGCCGTGGTGGCGGGGCTGACGCACTGGCGGCTCCAGCTCGCGGTGTTCTGCTTCACCTTCCTGCTGTTCCCGCTGCTGGGGCTGGTCGTGGAAACCGCGACCCGGCCGCTGCTCGGGCCCACGGTCGCGAGCGGCATCGTGTTCCTGTCGGCGCTGCCCTCCACCGTGCAGTCGTCGATCGCCTTCACCTCGGCCGCGCGGGGCAACGTGCCCGCGGCGCTGTGCAGCGCCTCGGTCTCGAACCTGGCGGGCGTGGTGATCACGCCGGTGCTGGTCGGGCTGATGCTGTCGACGCACGGCGGCTTCTCGGCCAGCGCCGTCGAGGACATCGCGCTCCAGCTCCTCGTGCCCTTCCTCCTGGGGCAGCTCGCCCGTCCGCTGATCGGCGCCTGGCTGGAGCGGCACAAGCGGCTCACGGGCGTGGTGGACCGCGGCTCCATCCTGCTGGTCGTTTACACGGCCTTCAGCGAGAGCGTCGTGGCGGGCCTGTGGCACCAGGTGGACGCGGGCCAGCTCGCGCTGCTGCTCGCGGCCGACGCCGTCCTGCTCGCGGCCGTGCTCGTCGCCACCACCGTGCTGAGCCGGCTCGCGGGCTTTTCCAAGCCCGACGAGATCGCCATCGTGTTCTGCGGGTCCAAGAAGAGCATGGCGACCGGCCTGCCCATGGCCAACATCCTGTTCGCGGGCCGGTCGGTGGGACTGCTCGTGCTGCCCGTGATGCTGTTCCACCAGATCCAGCTCATGGCCTGCGCGGCGCTGGCCCAGCGCTACGCGGCCCGCCGGGACGAGGCCGACCTGCCCGCCGCGGTTGAGACACCCGCGGAGCTACGCGGGGGCGCCTGACCCCGCCTCGCCCGCCGCGGCCCTGAGCCGGGTCGAGGAGGCCGCCGACCGCGGCCCGTGGATGAACACGAAGGCGGGGGTGCGCGCGCCCACCAGGGCGGCGGCCTCGGCCTCGCGCAGCCGCCCGCGCGCCATCACGGTCGCGGCCCGCCCCCGCGCGGCGTTGAAGGTCGAGCCCGGCCGGTCCACCACGGCGAGCGGCACGGCCTCCACGAAGGCCCGCCAGTGCTTCCAGCGGTGCAACTGCCCCAAAATGTCGGCGCCCATGATCCACACGAAGCCGGTGCCGGGGAAGCGCCGCCGCAGGTAGCGCAGGGTGTCGACGGAGTAGCGGCTGCCGAGCGCCTCCTCGAACCCCGTCACGTCGATGCGGGGGTGGTCCGCCACGTGGGCCGCGGCCTCGACGCGCGCGGCCAGGGTCGGCAGGCCGCCCCGCTCCTTGAGCGGGTTGCCGGGCGTCACCAGCCACCAGACCCGGTCGAGCCGGAGCCGCTTCATGGCGGCCACGCTGGCGAGGCGATGCCCCTCGTGGGCGGGGTTGAACGTCCCCCCGAACAGGCCGATGCGCGACCCGCGCCCCGCCGGGGGCGGCACCGGGAAGCGCCACCCGGCCCCCGGACGCGTCACGGCCCGGCCCCGAACCGGGTCACGGGCGCGTCTGCCCCGTGCCGCGGACGCGGTAGTTGAAGCTCGTCAACTGCTCCACGCCCACCGGCCCGCGGGCGTGCAGGCGGCCCGTCGCGATGCCGATCTCGCCCCCGAAGCCGAACTCGCCGCCGTCCGCGAACTGCGTGGAGGCGTTGTGGAGCACGATGGCCGAGTCGACCCGGGCCAGGAAGGCCTCGGCCGCGGCGCCGTCCTCGGTCACGATGCAGTCGGTGTGGTGCGACCCGTAGGTCCCGATGTGGTCGATCGCGCCCTCAAGCCCGTCCACCACGCGGCAGGCGATGACGCTGTCGAGGTACTCGGTGCCCCAGTCCGCCTCGGTCGCGGGCGTGACGCGCCCGTCGGCCGCGCGCGCGGCCTCGTCGCCGCGCACCGCGCAGCCCGCGTCGAGCAGCGCCCGCACGAGCGGGCCGAGGTGGGCCGCCCCCCCCGCCCGGTCGACCAGCAGGGCTTCGGCCGCGCCGCACACGCCCGTGCGGCGCAGCTTGGCGTTGAGCACGATGCGGCGCGCCTTGTCCGGGTCGGCCGCCCGGTCGACGTAGACGTGGTTCACGCCCTCCAGGTGGGAGAACACGGGCACGCGCGCGTCCCGCCGCACGCGCTCGACGAGCGCCCGGCCGCCGCGGGGCACGACCACGTCCAGGGTGCCGTCCAGCCCCGCCAGCATCAGGCCGACCGCGGCGCGGTCGGGGGTGGGCACGAGGCCGACCGCGCCCGGGGGCAGCCCCGCGGCCCGGAGCCCGTCGAGCAGGCAGGCGTGGATCGCGGCCGCCGACGCGGCGCTGTCCGAGCCGCCGCGCAGCACAACGGCGTTGCCGGCCTTCAGGCACAGCGCCCCCGCGTCGGCGGTGACGTTGGGGCGGCTCTCGTAGATCACGCCCACGACGCCGAGCGGGGTCGCGACGCGCTCGATCACCAGCCCGTTGGGCCGTTCGAAGCGGGCCAGCACGCGCCCGACCGGGTCGGGCAGCGCCGCCACCGCGTCGAGCCCCGCTGCCACGGCCTCCAAGCGGGGGCCGTCGAGCCGCAAACGGTCGAGCGAGGCCGCGGTTGCGCCGCGCCGCCCGGCGTCCGCCACGTCGCGCGTGTTGGCCTCGAGGATGCGTGCGGCCGAGCCGCGGACCGCCGCTGCCGCGACTTCGAGCGCGCGGGTCTTGGCGGCGTCGGGGGCCGACGCAAGGACGCGCTGCGCGGCGCGCGCGTCCCGCCCGATGCGGGCCATGACGGCCTCGGTCGTGCCGGGCGCGTCGCCCGCGATGCGTTGCAGCTCCACCATCCCAAATCCCTTGATCCGGACCGCCGTCATGGGGCAGGCAGGTGGGCTTGTCCAGGTGACGCGGGACCGCCCGGGAAGGCCAGCGGAACGGAGTCGGACGGGTTCATCGACCGGAGCCAGCGCTTCAGCTACCTGCTGGCCTGCGAGAACGCGCGCCGCATCGCGGTCGAGCCCGGGCTCCTCGGGCTGGCCTCCGCGCACCTGGAGCGCTTCGCGGGGCGCGACCCGCGGCAGCGCGACGGCTACGCCCTGCGGCGCGCGCTGCTGGACGGCCCGCGCGACGCGGTGGCCGCAACCTTGACCGAGCGCTCGCCCCGCGGCGACTACGCGCGCGAAACCGCCCCCGCCTTTCCCGGCCTGCCGGTCGCGACCAGGACGCAGCTCCTGGGGCTCTCGCGCGCGCCGCTGGTTCGGAGCGCGAGCGTGAGGGCGCAGGAGCCGCGACGGCTCAAGCCCCGTATTGCGCGTCGCTCACCTGCTCCAGCCAGTCGACGGGCTTGCCGTCGAGCTTCTCCTGGATCGCGATGTGGCTCATGGCGGCCGTCGCGGTGGCGCCGTGCCAGTGCTTCTCGCCGGGCGCGAAGGACACCACGTCGCCCGGCCGGATCTCTTCGAGCGGGCCGCCCTCGCGCTGCGCCCAGCCGCAGCCCGCCGTGACCACCAGGGTCTGGCCGAGCGGGTGGGTGTGCCAGGCCGTGCGCGCGCCCGGCTCGAAGGTCACGAGCGCCCCCGCGACGCGGGCGGGCTCGGGCGGGCTGAACAGCGGGTCGATCCGCACCGTTCCCGTGAACCACTCGGCCGGCCCCCGGCCGGAGGGCTGCGAGCCGCTGCGCTTGATGTCCATGGCTGGTCTCCTTCGGCGCAGGAGATAGGTTCGGCACGGCGGACCACCAGTCGCGCGGCCGCGACGCTCGCCGTCAGCCGCGGCCGTGCTAGCCTCGCGCCGCGCAAGGGAGTGCCGGGATGCGGTCGGACGCGTGGCTCGCGATGCTGGACGAGCGGCTGGGGCGCCAGCTCCGCTTCCTGATGGAGGCGGACCGGCTCAAGGGCGTGGTCCGCCGCAACCGGGTGGGCGACGCGTCCCGGCGGGAGAACACGGCCGAGCATTCCTGGCACCTGACCCTGTTCGCCCTGGTGCTGCGCGAGCACGCCGCGGGGCCGGTCGACGTGGGGCGGGTCGTGGAGATGCTGATCCTGCACGACCTCGTGGAGATCGAGGCGGGTGACACGCCGCTCTACGACGCGGCGCACGCCACGACGCAGGGCGAGCGGGAGCGCGCCGCGGCCGACGCGGTGTTCGGCCTGCTGCCCGCCGACCAGGGCGCCGCGCTGCGCGCCCTGTGGGAGGAGTTCGAGGCGGCGGAGTCGCACGACGCCCGCTTCGCCAAGGCGCTCGACCGCTTGCAGCCGATCCTGCTCAACCACGCGGTGGGCGGCGGCACCTGGACCGACTACGGCGTGGACGAGGGGCGCGCGCGCGCCCTCACCCGGCGCATCGCGGACGGGGCGCCGAGCCTGTGGGCCGCGGCCGAGACCGTGTTCGCGGACGCGGTCGCCCGGGGCTGGCTCAAGAAGGCGGACGGCTGATCAGGTGGCCCGCACGGGCGGCCCGCTCGTGCGGAACTCGACCGTGACGGCGCGGCCCACCACGCAGGCCACCATGCCGTCGACCCGGGCGCCGGCCGCACCGTCCTCGAAGGTGAAGCGGCCTTCGAGCGTGCGGCCCGCCCCGGCGGCGAGCGCGACCGTCGGGGCCGCGCCGAGGTCGATCTCGCGCGGCTCGTAGCCCGCCTCGCGAAGCTTGGCTTCCAGCACGGGCGCGCAGGCCGCGAGCAGGCGGTCGCGGCCCGTGACGGCGCCCACGAGCCGGCCGCCGTCGAAGGCGAGGTCGCCCGCGACGAGCAGCGCGCCCAGCAGCAGAACCGCCACACCCCCGGCCCCGATCAGCAGCAGTGATCTCACCAACCGTCCTCGCGCGCGTTGATCAGCGGCGGCGAGGGTGCGCCATCACGCCTTTGAATGGGCCCCGGCCGGTTTGCCGTTGCGGGTGAACCGCACGCTCCCTATGGTCGCGGCCATCCCGCCCCACGTATCCGGACCCGACCCGCGATGGCTTTTCTCGCCGAGACCCTGTCCCGCGTCAAACCCTCCGCCACCATCGCGGTGACGCAGAAGGCGCGCGACCTCAAGGCGCAGGGCCGCGAGATCATCAGCCTGTCGGTGGGCGAGCCCGACTTCGACACGCCCGACAACGTCAAGCGCGCCGCGACCGCGGCCATCGAGCGGGGCGAAACCAAGTACACGCCCGTGCCCGGCATCGTGCCCCTGCGCGAGGCCGTGGCCCAGAAGTTCAAGCGCGAGAACGGGCTCGACTACAGGGCGTCCCAGGTCATCGTGGGCACGGGCGGCAAGCACGTGCTGTTCAACGCCTTCCTGGCGACGCTCAACCCCGGCGACGAGGTGGTGATCCCCGCGCCCTTCTGGGTGTCCTACCCCGACATGGTGCTGATCGCGGGCGGCACGCCGGTGATCGTGCCGACCGCCATGGCGCATGGCTTCAAGCTGCAGGCGGCCGACCTGGAACGCGCCATCACGCCGCGCACCAAGTGGGTGCTGCTCAACTCCCCCTCGAACCCCTCGGGCGCGGCCTACACGCGCGCGGAGCTCAAGGCCGTCACCGACGTGCTGCTCCGCCACCCGGACGTGTGGGTGCTGACCGACGACATCTACGAGCACCTGGTCTACGGCGAGTTCACCTTCACCACCCCCGCCCAGGTCGAGCCCAACCTCATGGAGCGGACGCTGACCATGAACGGCGTGTCCAAGGCCTACGCCATGACGGGCTGGCGCATCGGCTACGCGGCCGGCCCCGAACGGCTCATCAAGGCCATGGACATGCTCCAGGGGCAGCAGACCTCCGGGGCCTGCTCGGTCGCCCAGTGGGCCGCGGTCGAGGCGCTCACCGGGCCGCAGGACTTCATCCCGAAGAGCCGCCGCGTCTTCGAGGAGCGGCGCGATCTGGTCGTGTCCATGCTGAACCAGGCCCAGCTCCTCAAATGCCCGAAGCCGGAGGGGGCCTTCTACGTCTACCCGTCCTGCGCGGAGGCGATCGGCAAGACGTCGCCCAGCGGCAAGCGGCTCGACACCGACGAGGACTTCGTGACCGAGCTCCTGGACATGGAGGGCGTGGCGGCGGTGCACGGCTCGGCCTTCGGGGCGGGGCCGAACTTCCGCATCTCCTACGCGACCTCCAACGACCTCCTGGAGAAGGCCTGCGCCAAGATCCAGCGGTTCACGGCCTCGCTGCGCTGAGCCCGGGCGGGGTCAGGCGACCTCGGCCTCCCGCGCCACCGCGGCCCGCTCGGGCCGGAGCACGACCAGGCCGCTCGCGACGATCACCGCCACGCCGACCAGGGTGGCGGTGGACGGGACGTCGCGCCACACCAGCCAGCCGAACATCGCGGCCCAGACCACCGAGGCGTACTGCAGCGGCGCCAAGCGCGAGGCCGCGGTGACCGCGAGCGCCTTGGTGATGGCGATGAAGCAGCCGACCGCCACCACGCCGATCAGGAGCAGCAGGCCGAAATCGCGCGGGTCCGGCGTGATCCAGGTGGGCAGCGCCGCCAGCGCGCCGATCGCGCCCGAGCCGACGAACTGGTAGGCCACCAGCGTCAGCCAGTGCGTGTCGCGCAGGCGCCGCGTGATCGTGACGGCGCTCGCGAACAGGGCCGAGCCGCCCAGGGCGAGCAAGGCCGCGGGCGAGACGGCGCCGGCCGTGGGATGCAGCGCGATCACCACGCCCACGAAACCCATCCCCACCGCGACGAGCCGCCCCGCGGAAAGCCGCTCGCCCAGCACCAGCACCGACAGGGCCACGATGATGACCGGCGAGGCCGCGTAGAAGGTCATCACATCCGCGAGCTGCAGGACTTTGGTGGACGCGTAGAACGCGAACGTGTCGCCGGCCGAGCACAGGATACGCAGCGCATGCAACCCGGCTGAGCCCCGCAGGCGCAGGCCGGCCCGGGCCCGCCACTGCAGGATCCCCAGCACCGCGAGGGCGCCGAGCGTGCGCATCGCCATGAGTTCGCCCGCCCCGTAGGCACCCACCAGCCATTTGCCGATCGCGTCGTTGCAGGCGAAGAAAAACACGCCCACCGAGTAGAGCGCGATGCCAGCGGCGGCGCCGGACGTGCGCGAAGCAGTCATGGCAGGAGGCCCATCGCGAAAAACAAAGGCTCCCGGGGGCGCCGGGAGCCTTCGTACCGGGGAGCGGAAGCCTCCGGGATCAGCTGTGCCCAACCACCGGGGTGGGCGTGCCGCTCACGTCGTGCAGCCCGGCCCAGATGCGCCGCTTGACCGCGTAGAGCAGGCCCGCGAACACGACCAGGAACACGATCACGCTGAGGCCGGTGCGCTTGCGCTCGGTCAGCTTGGGCTCGGCCACCCACATCAGGAACGCCGCGACGTCGTGGCTGTACTGCTCGACGGTCTTCGGTGACCCGTCCGTGTAGTCGACCTGCCCGTCGCTGAGCGGCTTGGGCATCGAGATCGCGTGGCCGGGAAAGTAGACGTTGTAATACTTCCCGTTGGGCAGGTCGAAGTCCTGGGGCTTCTCGGCGTAGCCGTTCAGCAGGGCGTGGATGTAGTCCGGCCCGCCCTCCTGGTACTGCTGGAAGGGCTCGATGAGGAAGCTGTACCAGGGTCCTTCGATGTCGCGCGCCTTGGCGAGCACGGACATGTCGGGGGGCAGCGCGCCGCCGTTGGCGGCGCGGGCCGCCTGCTCGTTGGGGAAGGGCGCCGGGAACGGGTCGGATGCGCGGCCGGGCCGGTCGAACATGTCGCCCGAGTCGTTGGGGCCGTCCTGCACCTTGTAGCTTGAGGCGAGCGCCTTGACCTGGCTGTCGGTGAACTCGGGCCCGCCCGCGTCCGACAGGTTGCGGAACGACATGTAGTGCATCGAATGGCAGTTCGAGCACACCTCCCGGTAGACCTGGTAGCCGCGCTGGAGCTGCGCCTGGTCGAAGCGGCCGAACGGGCCGCCGAACGACCAACCCTGCGCGGGCGGCCTGAGGTTCTCCTCGTCCGCCCGGGCGGCCAGGGTTCCCGCGGCCAGGCCCGCGAGGAGGGCTGCGGGGAGAAGAGCGGACTTCAGCAGCATCGGGACACGGTTCCGGTGGTTCGAGCGGGGCGCGGCAGGGCGCCCTCAGCCCCTGGTCGAGGGTTCGGCCGCCGTCCGCGCCGCGACCAGCGCCGCCGAGGCCCCGCGCGGCCCCAGCACGGCCTCCGTGATGGAGGACGGCATCTTGCGCGGCGTCTCGAAGAAGCCCAGCAGGAAGATGATGGGGAAGTAGGCGAAGTAGCAGACCGTCAGGATCTCCGACAGCAGCACCACGTTGCCGACCGGCTCCTGCGAGCCGCACCAGCCGAGCATGAACACGGTGGCGAAGAACAGGAACAGGAACACCCGGTAGACCGGCCGGAAGTTGGCCGAGCGCACGCGGCTGGTGTCGATCCAGGGCAGGAAAGCCAGGATCAGGATCGAGCCGAACAGCGCGCACACGCCGCCGAGCTTGGAGGGCACGGCGCGCAGCATCGCGTAATAGGGCAGGAAGTACCATTCCGGCACGATGTGGGCCGGGGTCACCAGCGGGTTCGCCTCGATGTAGTTGTCGGCGTGCCCAAAGTAGTTCGGCACGTAGAACACGAAGTAGGCGAACAGCACCATGAAGCAGACGAGCGCGAAGCCGTCCTTGACCGTGAAGTAGGGGTGGAAGGGCAGCGTGTCCTTCTGGCTGCGCACCTCGACGCCCACGGGGTTGTTGGAGCCCGGGATGTGCAGCGCCCAGATGTGCAGCACCACCACGCCCGCGATCATGAAGGGCATCAGGTAGTGCAGCGCGAAGAAGCGGTTCAGGGTCGCGTTGCCGACCGAGTAGCCGCCCCACAGCCAGGTCGTGATGGAGTCGCCCACGATCGGGATGGCCGAGAACAGGCTGGTGATGACCTTGGCGCCCCAGAAGCTCATCTGGCCCCAGGGCAGCACGTAGCCCATGAAGGCGGTGGCCATCATCAGCAGGAAGATGATGAGGCCCAGGATCCACAGCACCTCGCGCGGCGCCTTGTAGGAGCCGTAGTACATGCCGCGCGCGATGTGGACGTAGACCGCGATGAAGAACATCGTGGCGCCGTTGGCGTGGAGATAGCGCAGCAGCCAGCCGAAGTTCACGTCGCGCATGATGTGCTCGACGGACGCGAAGGCCAGCGTCGACTCCGGCGTGTAGTGCATGGCGAGCACGATGCCGGTGACGATCTGCTCGGCCAGCATGAAGGCCAGGATGCCGCCGAACGTCCAGAAGTAGTTCAGGTTGCGCGGGTTCGGAAAGGCGATGAAGGAGGAGTGGACGAGCCCGATGATCGGCAGGCGGCTCTCGAACCACCGGAGGAACGCGTTCGGGGGGACGTAGGTCGAGGGTCCGCTCATGGCTGGTCTTCTTTCGAGGGCATCGGGCTACGCGGTTTCGTGTGCGACCGGCGCTCAGCCGATCTTCAGCTTGGTGGGGCTCAGGAAGACGATCGGCTCGGGGATGGGCAGGTTCAAGGGCGCGGGCCCCTGCCGGATGCGCCCGGAGGTGTCGTAAACGGAGCCGTGGCACGGGCAGCGCCAGCCGTCGTACTGGCCCTCGTGGCCGAGCGGGATGCAGCCGAGGTGGGTGCACACCCCGCTGCAGATCAGCCACTCGGCCTTCTGGCAGCGCGACTCGTCGGTGGCGGGATCCTTGAGGTCGCTGAGGGGCACGGCGCGCGCCTCGTCGATCTCCTTCTGGGTGCGGTGGCGCACGAACACCGGGTTGCCGCGCCACTTGACCGTCATGATCTGGCCGACCGCGACCTTGGAGATGTCCACCTCGGTGGAGGCCAGCGCCAGGGTGGAGGCGTCCGGGTTCATCTGGTTGACGAGCGGCCACACGGCGGAGCCCAGCGCCACCGCGCCCACGGCGCCCGTGGCGATGTAAAGGAAGTCCCGGCGGGTGGGTTGCCCGGGTGCGATCGTCGCAGTCGCCAAAACCAGCTCCATTCGAGGTGGGATCGCCTGGAACCGGCCGCGCCGGTGGCGAGCAAGCACCTCAAGTTCAGTTTAGCCGCGTCGCGGCCGGCAGGGAAGCGCCGTGCGACGTTACGCCGTTCTCGTGCCGAGGCGCCGAGCCCCGCGCACTCTCGCTCTTGGCACCGTTCCAAACTGCTGTCCAGAGTGCGGAGGCGCGCGCCCGTCGCGCGGCGTCGCGGCCCGGTTCTCCCGCCCATGCTCCAGCTCGCCCTGTTCCAGCCCGACATCCCGCAGAACGCGGGCACGATGCTGCGCCTGTGCGCCTGCCTCGGCCTGGAGGCGGCGCTGATCGAGCCCGCGGGCTTCCCCACCTCCGACCGCCATTTCCGCCGCGCCGGCCTCGACTACCTCGACCACCTCGCGCTCGCGCGCCACACCTCCTTCGCGGCGTTCGAGGCGTGGCGGCGCGCGGCGGGGCGCCGCCTGGTGCTGCTGACCACGCGCGGGGCCGCCCCCTACCTCGACTTCGCCTTCGCGCCGGACGACGTCGTGATGGTGGGCCGCGAGTCGGCCGGGGTGCCGGAGGCCGTCCACGCGGCCGCCGACGCGCGGCTGCGCGTGCCGATGGTGGAGGGGCTGCGCTCGCTCAATGTGGCGGTGGCGGCCGCCATGGTTCTGGGCGAGGCGCTCCGGCAGGGGCGGGCGGGCGGCTGAGCTTGCGTCGGCTCCCGCGGCCGGGCAAGGGAAGCGCGACCCGGACGGGACCCGCACGCCATGGCCGACGCCGCATTCCCTTTTCCGCCCGTGTTCCTCGCCGTCGCGGGCGCGATCCTGGCGCTGATCGTTGCGGCGCGCAGCCTGCGGGTCGCCACGCAGTACCAGCGCGCCGTGGTGTTCTTCCTCGGCCGCTTCAACCGCATCGCGGGCCCGGGCCTCTACGTGCTGCTGCCGCTGCTCGAACGGCAGGTGAAGCTCGACCTGCGCACGGTGACGCGCGCCGTGGAACCGCAGGAAGGCATCACGCGCGACAACGTGCCCATCAAGGTGTCGGCCGTGATCTGGTTCCGCGTCACCGACGCGGGCCGCGCCGTGATCGCGGTGCGCGACGTCGAGAACGCGGTCACGCAGGTGTCGCTCACCACGCTGCGCAGCGTGCTCGGGCAGCACACGATGGACGAGCTGCTGAAGGACCAGGACACCATCTCGGCGCTGATGCAGAAGTCCATCGATCGCGTCACCGAGCCGTGGGGCGTCGAGGTCGAGCGGGTGCAGATGAAGAACATCGAGATCCCGCCCACCATGCAGCGCGCCATGGCGCAGGAGGCCGAGGCGCTGCGCGAGAAGCGCGCCCGCATCATCAAGGCGGAAGCCGAGCTGGAGGCGGCCGAGCAGCTGCGCAACGCCGCTTCCGTCATCATGCAGAACCCGGCGGGCCTGGAGCTGCGCCGGATGCAGATGATCACGGAGGTGGGCGCCGAGCAGAACACGATGTCGATCGTGATGATGCCGAGCGAGTTCGTGTCCATGGCGCGCGGCCTGGGCGACCTCACCGCCGCGCTCGCCAGGAAGGAGGACGCGCGTGACGGCAACGGCTGACCCGCAGCCCGGCGACGCGGACGCGCTGCCCGCGCGGCAGGCCCGCGCCCGCGCGTGGTTCGAGGCGTTGCAGGAGCGCATCGTCGCGGCGCTGGAGGCCGTCGAGGCGGCCGGGCCGCCGTGGCCCGGCACGGAGGGGCTCGACGGCCGCTTCGCGCGCAAGCCCTGGACCCGGGCGGACCACGCCGGGGGCCCGGGCGGCGGCGGCACCATGGCGATGCTGAAGGGCCGCGTCTTCGAGAAGGCGGGCGTCCACGCCTCAACGGTGTATGGCCACTTCGCGCCCGAGTTCGCGGCCGCGATCCCGGGCGCCGACGCGGACCCGCGCTTCTGGGCGTCGGGCGTGTCGGTGATCGTCCACCCCTGGAATCCCAACGTGCCCGCCGTGCACATGAACACCCGGTTCGTGGTCACCACCAAGGCCTGGTTCGGGGGCGGGGCGGACCTCACCCCCGTGCTCGACCGGCGCCGGACACCCGATGATCCCGACGCCCAGGCCTTCCACGCCGCCCTGCGCGCGGCCTGCGACGCGCACGCCGCGGTGGCGCCCTACGACCGCTTCAAGACCTGGTGCGACGAGTATTTCCACCTGAAGCACCGCAACGAGCCGCGCGGCATCGGCGGCGTGTTCTTCGACTACCTGTCGGCCGACCGGTTCGCCGACCATTTCGCCTTCGTGCAGGCGGTGGGCGAGGCCTTCCTCGGCGTCTACCCGGCGCTGGTCGCCACCAACGTCGGCCTGCCCGCGGGCGCGGCCGAGGTGCGCGAGCAGCTCGTCCGCCGCGGCCGCTACGTGGAGTTCAACCTCCTGTACGACCGCGGCACGATCTTCGGGCTGAAGACGGGCGGCAACGTGGAGTCCATCCTGTCCTCCCTGCCGCCCCGGGTGGAATGGCCCTGAGCGCGGTCGCGCTCAGTCGTAGCCGTAGCCGCCGTACCCGTATCCCTCGCCACCGTAGCCGTACCCGTAGCCGCCATAGCCGCAGCGGTAGCGGACACGCGCGGGGGTGGACGGGTCGCAGCCGTCGACGGGGCGGCCGTAGGGCGCGTAGTCGCTGAGCCCGTCGCCGTTCTGGCCGAACCCCGAATCGCGGCCCCGCGCGTAGCCGCGGTACCGGCCGAGCCCCGAATCGCGGCCCCGCGCGTAGCCGCGGTACCGGCCGAGCCCCCTGCCCGCGCGATCGCCGCCGGGAAGGATGCCCCTGGGGCTGCCGCTGCGCAGGCCGCCCAGCCCGCGCCCGCCCAGGCCGGCGC
>CAXTDZ010000105.1:0-15831 GCA_964243035.1 uncultured Lichenihabitans sp. | reverse complement strand
CGCACCTCGTTCGGGACGAGGGGGTCGGAGGTTCGAATCCTCTCACTCCGACCATCATGTTCTCGGGACAGCTGCAGTCTATCCGGGGCGTGCGCAAGGTAATGGAGCCCGTCAGAATGGCGGCGTAAGCCGCCCATCGCGTAGCGTAAGCCAGCCGCGACACCGTCCAGACTGGCTGCGCTCCCCTCAACGGGAAGCCGGTCCGCAACGGCTTCAAGCCGTCACACCCGCGCGAGCGCCGCGAACCGTCCCCCCGCCGCGTCCAGCTCCCCGTAGGACCCCGTCTCCACCACCCGCCCCCCGTCGAACACCAGGATGCGGTCCGCGTTGCGCACCGTGGTCAGCCGGTGCGCGATCACGAAGGTGGTGCGGCCGCGGGTGGCCTCGGCAAGCGCGCGCTGCACGGCGCGCTCGGTGGCGGGGTCGAGCGCGCTGGTGGCCTCGTCCAGGATCAGGATGGGTGGGTCCTTGAGCAGGGCGCGGGCGATGGCGAGGCGCTGGCGCTCGCCGCCCGACAGCAGCCGGCCGCGCTCGCCGATCGTCGCGCGCAGCCCTTGCGGCTGGCAGGCCACGAAGTCGGCGGCCTGGGCGCGCTCCAGGGCGGCCCAGAGCTCGGCGTCGGTGGCGTCGGGCCTGCCGATCAGCAGGTTCTCGGCGACCGAGCGGGCGAGCAGCATGGGTTCCTGGAACACCACGCCGATGTTGCGGCGCAGGCCGGTGAGCGTCATGTCGCGCAGGTCCACCCCGTCGATCGTGACGCGGCCGCGGGCGGGGTCGAACACCCGGTGGAGCAGGCTCAGCGTGGTGCTCTTGCCCGAGCCCGTGGCGCCCACCAGCGCCACCGTTTCGCCGGGCTCGGCGGAGAAGCGAAGGTCGGCCACGGCGTCGCGCAGGCCGTCGTAGGAATAGCTCGCGCCCTCGAACCCCACGCGGCCCGCGAGGCGGCCGGGGTCGCGCGCGCCGGGCCGGTCGCGCACGGCGGGCTCGGTGTCGAGCACGGCGAAGAACTGCCGGATCTTTGGGGCCTGGAGGAACAGCGCGTTGGTGAACGCCACCGTCTGGTCGAGCCGGGCGATCAGCAGGGTGGACATGCTCATGAAGGCCACGACCTGGCCGACGGTCGCGAGCCCCCGGAAGTGCAGCGACAGGCCGAGCGCGAAGACGCCCAGCACGGTGAGCGTCGAGGACGCCTTGGTCGCGACCGTCGCCAGGGCCCACCAGTTCAGCACGGGCATCTGGGCCGCGAGCAACCGCTCGATCAGCGTGCGCACCGCCCCCGCCTCCGCCTCGATGCGGGCGAAGCTCTGGATCACGGGCACGTTGCCCAGCGTGTCGGCGGCACGCTCCGCGAAGGCGGTCTGGTAGCCCTCGACCGTCTTCTGCATGCCCTCCGTGTGGCGCAGCACCGCGATGGTCATGGCCCCGAACAGCCCCACCAGCAGCAGCAGCAGCGAGCCCAGCCGCCAGTTGACGAAGAGCGAGGCCGGCATCAGCACGCCCAGCGCCACGAAGGCCGCGCAGGTTTCGCGGAAGAAGGGCAGCCACAGCGCCGCCATCCCGTTGGCGCCCTCCAGCATCACCTTGAGCAGCCGCCCCGAATGGGTGGCGGAATGGAAGCTCATGGGCAGGTGCAGCACGTGGTCGAAGAAGCCCGCCATCACGCCCATGCGGTTGCGGTGGATCAGCCGGTCGGCGTGCAACGCCACCAGCACCGCGCAGCCGATCACGAACAGCCCGAACCCGCCCCAGGCGAGGCCGAGCGGCGCCACGTCGGCCCAGCCCGCGGCGCTGCCCCGCGTGAGCCTGTCCACGATGCGGCCGAACAGGACGGGCTCGGCGAACTGCGCCACCGCCAGCGCCGCGTTGGCCCCCACCAGCACGGCCGCGATGCGGGCCTGGGGGCGCAATGCGGCCAGCGCGCGGAGGTAGAGGCGGAAGAAGGACATGCGGGGCCTGCTCGGGGCACCCTGCTTCGCGGCGGCGGCCGGGAAAAGCAAGGCCGATCCCTGGGCCCGGGACCCCGCCGCGGCGCGACAAATCGTGCGTGATCTCCGGAATCCGCGCGGGCGCGGTGAACCGTACAGGCGGGATCGCGTTGCCGGAGTCCTTGAGCGCCGGCCGCCGGCCGGGCGCGCGAGGTGTTGTTGATCCCGAGGAGGACCGACCCGTGGCCGCCAAAGAGAAAACCCTGAGCGACGCCTTCTACGAGACCCTGAAGGACGTCTACTACGCCGAGAAGCAGTCGGTGCGCGCGCTCACGAAGTCCGCCAAGGCCGCGAAGGCCACAGACCTCCGCGATGCGTTCGAAACCCACCGGGAGGAGAGCGCCAAGCAGGTGGAGCGGCTGGAGCAGGTGTTCGAGATCCTGGGCAAGCCCGCCCGCGCCAAGACCTGCGAGGCCATGCAGGGCATCGTCCACGAGATGCAGGAGGACCTGGAGGACTTTGGCGACACGGACGCGGGCGACGCCGTGCTGATCGGCTGCGCGCAGGCCGTGGAGCACTACGAGATCGCCCGCTACGGGATGCTCAAGACCTGGGCCACCAAGCTCGGCCTGGCCGACGCCGCCAAGCTGCTCGACGAGACGCTCCGCGAGGAGAAGAACACCGACGAGAAGCTGACCGCCATCGCGGAGGCCTCGGCCAACGCGGACGCCGGCTCAGGCGAGGTCGAGGAAGAGGACGACGAGGCCGAGGAGGATCAGGAGGCCAACGCGAAGCTCGCCAAGTCCAAGGCGGAGGCCGACAAGGCGCCCGCGAAGCCCGCAGCCAAACCGCGCGGGAAGGCCGCCTGACAGGCCGCCGGCGCGGGGTCGCGGCCCCGCGCGGTCACGACACCGCGCAACCGCGGTCGCGCATCCGCTTGAGGTCGGCCTGGCGGACGGAGTCGGGAACGTTGGGCCGGGCCAGGTAGCCCTGGTAGAAGTTGCACCATTCCTCCTTCGACATCTTGTCGAGGGGGGTCTTGGCGTCGACGCTCGGATCGTCCGAGGAGTGGCACCCGCCCAACGCCAGGCCGCTCACGAGGAGCGCGCACGCCGCCATTATCCGCATCCACCGTCTCCCCGGCCGATCACCACAACCTGTCTGAGGCTTCTACAGCAATCCGCCGGGCCCGTGTAGGCCGGAGACGAACGCCCCGGGTGGCAGGCGCCCGCCCGCGCGGCGCCGGGCCAGCCGGCGTCGACGCGCTTGCTTGGGTCCGTCAAGGCTTCGGGGCGGGACCGTCCCTGGGCCAGAGCGAGCGCCACAGCCTGTTCTCCAGCCGCTCGTGGAAGTCGCGGCCCTCGAAGCGGCTTTCCGCTTCGATCTCAAGGATCGCGACGCCGCGGGCCAGCGTCTGCGACAGGGCTGCGAGGTGGCCGGCGCTGATCTCCGCCCACTTGTTCTGCCCGAAGGCGTCGCCGAGCGCCAGCGTCACGCTGCCGTCGGCGGGCCTGCGGCCCTTGCGGGCCTCCGTCAGGTAACCCACCACCGCGACCACCATGGCGCTGAGCCCGCCCCCGCCCACGATGGCGCCCAGGCCCGTCAGCGCTTGGTCGGGGGTGATCATGACCCGCGCGGCCTCCGGAGCCGGAACGCCCTGCTGTGGAAGCCGTCGGCGGCCGAGCGCCAGCACGAGATCAGCTCGAACACCGCCACCACCGGGTACCACGTCATGCCGGCGGGCGGGTGCGGCTGGGGGGCGGCCAGCGCGAGGAAGACGAGGCTGAGCCACCACACCACGCCCAGCACCGAGCAGCCGCAGCGGATCACGGGCGTCCGGCGCCAGGAGCCGTTGACCCACAGCGCCGTCATCCGCACGCCCGCGATGCTGACCGAGAACGTGCCCCACACGGCCGCGGGCGCGAGCGCCCTGAGGGCCGCGTACTGCGGGTTGGCGAAGGTGTCGAGGGGCAGGCAGAGCCACACGCCCCAGGACAGCATCATGCACGCGAACAGCCACTCGATCAGCCGGTCGGGATAGGCGGCGTCGTGGGTCACGGGACGGTCTCCGCGGCAGGGCGCGCGGGGCGGACGGGCCGCCCCGCGGCATCAATGGAACGTCGCGCGGTCAGAGCGCGATGCCGCGCGAGGCGGCGATCACCTTGGTGACGGTCGGCAGGTCGGTCTGCACGTCGGCGAACAGCGCTTCGAGGTCGGCCAGGGTGGCGGCACCGTTCAACTTGCCGATGTCGGCCGTGACCTTCTCCATGTCGCCCACGAAGGTCTTCACGTCCCCCACGGCCTCGGGCACGAGCGGGGCGACCGAGCGGGCCAGGGTGAACAGGGTCATGAGCAGGGAGATCGCGTTCATGGGTCTTGCCTTTCGCGGCTGAAGCCCCGGGAGCCGCCGGGGCGCGGATGTGAAGCGAGCCGCTCCGGGTCGGGGCGGCTCTCGATCGGGTGCGGCGCCCAGGCTCGCGGAGGTTCAGGCGGCCCAGAGGCCGCGCAGCCAGGCCCGGAGCCGGTCCCAGCCGCGAACGGGGCCGGCGGGCCGGGGGGCGGACCCGTCGGGGGTCAGGAACTGCGCCCGCTCCGCGCGCCGCCGCGCCGCGAGGCCGTCGACCACCCTCCCGCCGGCCCGGTTCCACAGGAGAAAGGCGTCGGCGGCGGCGGCGGCGCGCCCGGCCGCCGCGAACCGCGCCACGCTCGACGTCCGGAACGCCCCGGCGCCGATGTTGAAGGCGAGGCTCACGCAGGCGTCGAACGCGTTCTGGGCCAGCGGTGCCGCCACGGCCTCGTTGACGGCCGCCTCGAACGGCTTCAGGTCGGCGGCCAGGAAGGCGTCCGCTTCGGCGACGCTGATCACCATGCCTTCGGCGACGGGCGGCGGCGTGGCCCGGCCGGTGTGCCCCACCCCGATCGTCCACACGCCGACGCCGTCCCGGTAGGCCTGGAGCCGGCAGCCCTCGCGCTGCCGGATGGCGGCGCGCCCGGCCGGGCTGGTCGTCATGGTCATGGCGGTCTCCGGATTTCAGAACCAAGTCGACCCGCGTGCGGCGGCGGTCAGGTCAGGGCCTCGACGACGAGCTGCGTCAGGGTGATCGCCGTGGTGCCCGTGCCGGCCGCGGACCACTGGCTCGCCAGCGCGAGACCGAGGGCCGCGTTGGTGGCCAGGTTGACGGGCGTCGGGGTCTGGTTGACCACGTTGTTGTTCAAGCCCGGGGCGTTCGTGTTGCCGAAGGGGGCGGCCTCGACCGGCGCGGACGCGCTCGGGGCCGCCGTCGCCAGCAGCAGAAAGGTCAGGCCGAACGACACGCTGGCCTGGTTCGCGGATGTCGCGATCGGCGCGAAGGTGACGAGCGGCGTGCCGCCCGCGAGCAGCGCGACCTGCAGGTTGGGGGGCGCGCCGCCGGTCGTGACCCTGAAGCCCGCGGACACCCGGACCGGCCTGCCGTTCTGGAGGAAGCCGGCCGGGAGGGTCACGGCGGGCGTGTGGGTGACATAGGCGCCGGAGCCGGAGGACGAGCCGACCGTGCTGCCGGGCCCCGCGGCCACCAGCGTGCCGATGGGCTCCGTCACCGTCCACCTGCCGGCCCCGTTGCTTTCGAGCGACACGAGCGCATAGGCCCGCGCCAGCACGGCGGCCGGCGCGCCGTTCAGCGTGTCGGAGCCCGCGCAGGCCACCGTGATCGTCCGGGTGGCCGAGCAGGACCCGGACTCGTCCACCACCGTCAGGGTGGCGCCGACGGGGTAGCCGGAGGCCGCGGGCAAGGTCACGACCCGGGCGGCGGTGAGCGCGGTGACCGCGACGATGCGGTCGGTCGGCAGAACGGCGTAGGCCGCGTCGCTCACGGCCGTGCGCGCGAGGGTGGCGGCGGCTGCGCGGTCCGCGTAGGCCGTGGTGGCGAGGCGCGTCGAGTTGTCGGCGCTGGCGGGGGTGGGCGCCGTGGGAGCGACGAGAAAGGTGACCCCGCCGCCCGCGGCCGCCACCCGGACGGCGTCGTAGAAGGTCGAGCCGTCCGGCGACACCTTGAGGTGGAGGGTGTCGTCCCCCGTCAGGCCGATCTCGGCCCGGCCGGAATAATTGTCCTGGAACAGGAGCGAGGCCGTGTTGGAGGCGGCCTGCTTGCTCAGCTTCAGCCGGACGTCGCCGGTGCCGGCCGGGCTCGCGCTCGTGGGCACGGCCGCGAACAGCGCCGCGTTGAGCTTGGCGGACAGCGGGTTGGCCGGGTCGGCCGCGGTGCCGAGCCCGAGCGTGGCCAGCGCCAGCGTCGAGATGGCGCCCAGCAGCGACACCCAGGCGGTGCCGTTCCACATCAGGGCGCCGCCGAGCGCGTCGACGTAGGCCACGAAGCCGGGGTTCGGGGCGTAGAAGGCCCAGACCCCGTCCTGCCAGGCCGCGACGTTGAGATCCTTGCCGGCCCAGGCCCCCGTGCCGCCGGACGCCACGATCCAGCACTGGCCGTCGTTCGGCGCGGCCGGCGGGGCCGTCAGCGTGGTTGCGGCCACGCGGAGGTTGACCAGTGCGTCCAGCACCGTCAGCGCGGCGTTGTGGGTCACGCTCTTCTGGTTCTGGTTGGCGTCGATGTAGGGCAGGCGGAGGTTGGTGCTGCTGCTCATGGGCTCACCGTTGCGGTTGCGGGCTGGCCGGGCCCGAACAGGGCGGACACCTGCGCGACGCGGACCGTGCAGGCGGTTTGGGTCGCGCCGAAGTCGGCCCGTTGCAGGGCGGCCGCGTAGGTCCAGGCGGGCGCGGTCAGGCCGGACACGCGGCGCGCCGTCGAGCCGTCCGGCCGGAGCACGTCCAGCACGTAGAGCTCGGCTTCCTCGTTGAGGGGCACCGCGTCGGGATCCCAGCTGTCGCCGCCGAAGCGGGTCCGGCGCACCCAGGTGAGCGCGAGGTCGCCCGTGACGGGGTCGCGCGCGCCCGCGATCTGGCTGACCGACCAGGGCCGCAGCCCCACTCCCTGCGCCTGCACCGCGATCTGGGTGAAGCCCGGGTTGGACACCGGCCCGCCGGCCGGGCCGTAGCGCAGCACCTGGGCGTAGGCGCGGCTGTCGAGCGCCTCGGCCAGCACCGCGAAGCGGTCGGGGTCGAACACCACGACGCGGGCGCCCGCGGGCACGGGGGCCGCGGCCGTGGCCATGGCGCCCTCGGTGCCGAGCTGGCCGCGCAGGAGCCGGGTCAGCGCGTAACGGTTCGCGCCGGTGAGCCGGGCGGTGGCGAACTGCACCACCTCCCAGGCGCCGGCCGGGTTCTTGACCAGCAGCGCGTTGGCCCCCGCCAGCACCTGGGCGTCGGTGACGGACAGCAGGCCCGCGGGAGCGTAGAAGCGGACGGACAGCGTGTTGCCGCCGTCCCAGCGGTCGACCGGGCCCGGGTAGAGGGGCGCGGTCAGCTCGCCCATGGCGGCGGGGCTGGTCACGGTGGCGACGTAGTCGAAGCCCCCGCCGCCGTTCTGCCGGTACAGGTCCACCCCGGCCCAGGGGTTGGCGTAGGCCGCGACCCGCGGCGCCCAGGGCTGGTCCTCGGCGCCGGTGACGAGCGGCAGGTCCATGACCTCGATCACCGGCGGCCCCAGGGCGCCGGGGGACGGGATGCCCGGCGCGGGCTCGGGCGACAGGGCCACCTTGAGCAGGGACGGGTCGAAGCCGACCAGGTCCAGCGTGCGGTAGGTGGTGGTGTCGACCTGCCTGACGCGGAACGGCAGCGTGACGCCGCCCACGCCGAGCGTCAGCGCGTCGCCCGGGTCCAGGCTCAGCCACGAGGGCGGCAGCTTGACGGTCGCGGTCTCGCGCGCCGCCCAGGTCTGCTGGAGCAGGCTCAGCGCGACCTCGGCCGCGTAGGTGGTGTCGAGCACGGCGCCGGTCGAGAGCGTCGACACCGCCTGGCTGGTGCCCGTCGCCTTGCGCGCCTCGACCGAGCCGGTCGCGTAGCCGCGGAACGGGTCCACGAAGCTCAGGCGCAGGGCGCCCGGCAGGTCGGTCTCGGGGGCGCGCACGAGGCTGTAGCCCGCGTCGGCGTCGCCGTCCACGACGAGGTCGGCCTCCGTCAGGCTCACGCGGCCGACGTTGCCGCGGGCGAAGAAGCGCAGGACGCCGCCGCTCTCGCAGGTGTCGAACTGGAAGGCGTCCATCAGCCCGGCCAGGATGTCGCGCGGCGAGGCCAGCGCCTCGGTCGCGTAGCCCGGCACCAGCGTGGCGGGGCCGAGCAGCCCGGCCGTGTCGTAACCCGTGACCCCCACGGCGGCGCAGAGCTCCGCGATGACGCTCGCGAGCGGCACGGCCTCCAACCGGCCCGTCAGCCAGTGGCCGAGCTCGTAGTTGGGGCTGTCGCGCCACACGCTGGTGAGGCCGGGGAAGTCCGGGTAGGGCCGCGCGTCCCAGGCCCACGCGAACATGTTCGCGACCGACACCATCGGGCCGCCGTAGACGGTCGAGACGGGGGCGTGGTCGCGCCAGTAGCCGAGCGTGGTTTCCAGGTGGGCGCGCTGGATCGCGTCGTCCTTGGACCCCAGCGAGAAGTAGGGCAGCGCCGACTCGGCCGACTTCGGGTCGTAGAAGACGTTGGGCTGGTTGGACCCCTTGTCGACCGCGGGGCAGCCGAACTCGGTGAACCAGATCGGCTTGCCCTGCGGCACGAAGGGGGTCGCCGCGGTCTCGCGCACGCCGCCCGGCCGGCTCCGGTGGGCGTTGGACCACCAGTTGCGGATGTCCTTCTGCCGGAACACCCACGTCTCGCCGTAGGCCGTGTCGACGATCGGCGTGCGGTTCTGCGCGACCCGGTTGGCGGGGCTCGCGTAGTACCAGTCGTAGTCCTCGCCGCCCTCGACGTTGCGGGCGAGGTAGGCCGGATCGTGGATGTCGGTCGGCCCGTTGACGGGGTCGCAGTCGAGGTTGGGCGAGCCGTCGCGCCAGTCGCTGAGCGGCAGGTAGTTGTCGATGCCGATGAAGTCGATCGACGGGTCGGACCACAGCGGGTCCATGTTGAAGATGACGTCGTTCGAGCCGTCCGCGGGCCGGTGCGAGTGGTACTCGCTCCAGTCGGCCGCGTAGCCGACCTGGCAGGACGCGCCCAGGGCGGCCTTGACCTGCGCCGCCAGGGTTTTGAGCGCCGCCACCGCGGGATAGGCGCCGTCGCCCGGCGCCGAGCGCACCCGCGTGAGCCCCACCAGTTCCGAGCCGATCACGAAGGCGTCCACCCCGCCCGCCCCCGCGCAGAGCCCGGCGTAGTGCATGACCATGGCGCCGTACTGCGCGAAGAAACCCGTCACCTGCGAGGCCGCGGTCCCCGTCATGTCCACCGTGCCGGGCTGGCCGGGCGCGGGATGGCAGGTGACCCGGCCCCGCCACGGGTAGGTCGCCTGCTCCGCGGCCCCGTAGGGGTCGGGCAGCCCGTTGCCGGCGGGAATGTCCATCTGCACGAAGGGGTAGAACAGCACCCGCAGGCCCTGCCCCCGGATCGCCTGGATGGCCTGCACCACGGTGTCGTCGGACGGCGTGCCGCCGAAGGCCGGCACCGGGCCGCCCACGTCCGGCAGGTCGGTGAGGCCGGTGGGGTCGAGGGCGGCGGGGAGCACCTGGCTCACCACCGCAGCGGTCGCGCGGGTCTGCCCCGCGACAGACCAGTCGTTCGGGGTCACGACCTTGGTGGGCGTCTCGACCTTGGGCACGACCTGGCAGGCACCCGCCCGCAGGTCCGTGCCGAACCAGGTCACGACCAGGCTCACGGCGCCCCGGTTGGGCAGCGCGGCCGAGAGCTCGCTCAGCGAGCCAAGGAAGTCGGTCACGTCGACGTCGCCGCGATCGCTGACGTGCTGCTGGTGGAGGTTCTCGGGGAACCAGGTCCCGAACCCGTCGCCGGACTTGTACTCGGTCGTCCCCAGCACGAACTCGCCCGCGCCCGGCAGCAGGCACACGGCCTGGAGGTTGGCGTTGAGGTCGTCCGGGTCGGGACTTGCGGGCCTGCGGACGAGCTCGGCCGTGATCTGCGGCATGCGGTTGCCGAAGTCGTCCAGCACCATGTTCTGGAACACGAGGTAGCAGGTGCCGCGGTAGGCGGGCACGTTGCCCACCCCCTCGATGCCCTCGATGGTGGGGTCGGGCTCCTGGGCCTCGGACCCGTTGTAGAAGGCGAACGGGTATTTGCCGAGGTCGATGAGGTTGCCGTCGGCCCACACGCGCCCGAGCGTCACGTCGCCCGCGGCCTCGCAGAACGCCACCGCGAAGGACAGGGTGTAGTGCGTCACCGTGGCCTTGGGCTGGAGGACGCTGCCCTTGCCCGCGCCGGTCGACTGCTTGGTCGTGTATGTATTGAACTGGGTGGCCCAGATGACGTTGCCGCCGAGCCGCATCCGGCCCCACAGCTTGTGCAGCGTGACGGTCTCGGCCGAGTTGGTGATGGGCAGCTCGGTGAGCTGCGGGCGGGTGCGGCGCGGCGCGAGCGCGTTGACGAGCAGCGCGTCGGTCACCGCGCCGCCGACCGCGCCCAGCGCGCCGCCGATCAGCCCGCCCACGGGGCCGCCCAGCGCGGTCCCCACCGCGGAGCCTACCGCGCGGAGCACGAGGGTGGCCATCAGTCCGTCACTCCGGGGAAGGCGAAGCCCGCGACCGCCCGGGCGCGCCAGAGGGTGCCCAGGCGGGTTTCGCGGACGCGGTCGTTCGAGATGGCGTGGACCATCGCGCCGGGGTCGGACAGGATGCCGACGTGCTTGGCGATCAGGTGGGGCCGCAGCCGGAACACCAGCGCGTCGCCCGCCCGCGCCGCGGCGGGCTCGATCGGGCGCATGTGGCGGCGGCCCGCCTCCAGCAGCAGCTCGATCCGCCCGGTCTCGCCCACGTCGGGCGGATAGGGCGGCACGGGTTCGGGCTCGGCGCCGTAGAGGTCGCGCCACACGCCCCGCAGCAGCCCGACGCAGTCGCAGCCCGCGCCCGCGAGCGCGCCCTGGTGGTGGTAGGGCGTGCCCAGGTAGCGGCGCGCCGCGGCCACGATGACGGCTCGGGTCGGCATGGGTCGGGGTCCGGGAAGGGGGTTGGGGGGCCGGGGCGCGGTCGGACCGGTGGTTGACCGGCGCGCGCCGGCCCCCGACGATGGTGGCGGATCGGGTCGCGGGGCTACGCCGGGCGATGGAGACACACGTTGCCGTCTGCCGCTGCGGGCGCGTCACGGTTCGCTGCGAGGGCGAGCCGGTCCGCGTGTCGGTGTGCCACTGCCTCGCCTGCCGGAAGCGCACGGGCAGCGCCTTCTCGGCGCAGGTCCGCTTTCCGACAGGCCGCGTGACGGTCGCGGGCGAGGTGGCGGTGTTCGAGCGGCGGTCGGACGACGGCAACGCCGTCGCCTACCGGTTCTGCCCCGGCTGCGGCGCCACGATGGCCTACCAGATCGCGGACCAGCCCGACCTCGTCGCGGTCCCGCTCGGGATGTTCGAGCGGCCGGCCTTCTCGACGCGGCCGGCCTTCTCGGTCTACGAGCGCCGCAAGCACGCCTGGGTCGGCATCGAGGGGCCCGGCATCCGGCACGAGGACTGAGGCGCCCTCACCCGCCCGCGAACAGCGAGCCGCCGCTCTGCCCGAGCGCGCCCTGCACGGCGTAGCGCGTCACGGCGTCGGCGCCCGGGATGAAGGGGTAGCCGCGGAAGTTCGGCACGTTGTTGAACTTGCTCTGGCAGATCGACAGCGTCTTGCGGCACCCCGCCGCGGCGGTGGCCGCGTCGCCCACCGCCACGGGAAAGGCGGTCGGCCCCCATAGCTGCAGGACGTCGACCCCGCTCGTGCGCCCGTGCGCCTTGATCTCCAGCACCAGCCCGGCGTTGGCGCCGGTCGTGAAAGTGAGCGTGCCCAAGCTGAACCAGTCGGGCGCGAAGGCGGACAAGCCCGTCACGGTGATCTCGCTCACGGCGCCCGCCGTCTGCGCCGCGACGCTCGCGCGGAAGCCCGCCGCCGTGAGGTCGACCTTGCAGCGCGCGTCGCCGAGCTGGGCCGCGCAGACGCGCTCGCAGGTGGTGCCGAGCGTCTGGTTGAGGCGGTTCGCGACCGAGCGGAACTCGGCCGTGAACGCGAGCCCCGCGCGGGTGACCTCGCCCAGGTTGCCGGAGGCGACCGCGATCCCTTGCGTCGGGTCGGCCCAGTTGACCCAGAACAGGTCCACGGCCGCGTCGTCGTAGCGCCCGGCCAGGATGTCGGTCTCCGACAGGGCCGCGGCCGACAGCGCGCCCGTGGCGGCCATGTTGTCGACCGACAGGTCCAGCGACTGCTGGATCTCGCTCGCCGTGAAGCCGGTGGAGGCGGAGAACACCGTCCCCGCGTAGGCGATGTCGCGGTCGTGCTCGGTGAAGCCCAGCACGGTGCCGTCGCGGCGCGTGACGCGCCAGCAGTAGGCGAGCGTGGTGGCGCCGGTGGCCAGATGCGCGGCCAGGGCGGACGGGATGGCTTTCATGGGCGGGCTCTGGCGGTTCGGCCGCTCGCGGCCCCGTGGGGTCGAGGATGGCGGCAAAAACCGGTGCTGGGACATGTTCGACGGTACGCCCAGGCGCGGCAGGCGCGCCTGGGCTATTGTCGTGGCAGTACTGAGAAGCTGGTGAGCCCTCAGGGCTTGGCGAGCGCTCCGGTGTTCGGCTTGGACGCCGGGGCGGCCTGCGCGGCCTTCAATTTGTCATTCTCGGCCTGCGACGCGGCGAGCGCGGTCTGCGACCGGGCCAGCGCTGTGGCGAGCTCGGTACCGTCGCGGCGGGCCTGGCTGAGTTCGACCTGCAGCGCCTGGACCTGCTCGGCGGGGCTGGGTTGCTGGGCGAGGGCCGGGGTGGCGAGGGCGAGAAGGACAACGGTGAGAGCGAGCTTACGCATCAGTTGGATACTCCAAAGTGGAGAACGCCATTCGCGTCCTTGGTGCAGTTGTTTGGATAGTGACGGCACAGACGGTCCGTCGCGGGCTGACCGAGCGTCCGTGCGATGATGGCGTGAGGCGGAGGAGCGACGACGCGCTGAGGCGCCTCCGCCATGGCCGGAACGCTCGCCGCCACGAGAAAGGTAATTGTAAGAAAACGCATAGAATTCCTTAATTGCTATCAGGGTTGACGTTGGACAAAAAATTCCCTCGGGCTCGCACGTTACCGTTGTCATCGAACGAAGCCATCGTGACGCCACCAACAACGTAGCTTAGGTGGTTGATTTTATTGCCATGCCACACGAGGCAGCGGTCCTTCACCTCGTTATTGTTCGTGAAGCACATCTGCTGCTCTTGCCCAAGCACCAAGCCATAGGGCGCGCTGTCGTTGGATGAATCCAGTACGGTCTCGTGGTGCCCGCCCGCGAACAGCATCGCCTCGGCCGAATCGTCGCTCTCGAAATCGTACTCGGCCACGAGCTCGTCGTGGATCATGAAGATGCCGTCTGACAGCGCGTGCGAGTTGAAGGTGATCGACTGCGAACCTTGCTCCGAAGCTGGAGGCGATTGCGTCAGCGTTAGGCTGTTGGCGCTTTGCGATCCTGGGATGACGCGGTACGGATTACTGTCTGATCCGATGTAAATAGTTGTTGTATCGGATGAAAATGCATGAATGCTTCCACGCGCAATGGTCGCACCTGTGATGGTGACACTTCCCCTGTAGTTAGAAGTCCCCGCATCTGAGAAGAACTGACCCACCCCGCTCAGGTTACCGAACGGGCTGATCCAGCTAACAGCATGCAAGCCACTGCAAGAGTCCACCGGGCAGGCCTTATCAAAATTTACGTAGTCAAGTTCCTCCGTGAGGCATAGGCTACCCTGACTTCCTGGGCCGCACTCAATTTCAGGGTTGAAGACCCAACTGGCGGGAGCTGGGGTCCCGTCTGGGAAAGCGTGAGTGCGCATGTATCCCGTGATGGCGACATTGTTGGATACTCGATTCGTTTTCTTGTAGGTGCCGTTCACGTAGCCATTTGCACCATTGGCGCTATCCATGTTGACCGTCAGAGCAGACTGAAATTCCGTCGTTGCGACCGCGATCGACTGAACAAGGAGCTGCGACGACATCAGCGCGGTCGGGTCGGGCTGGAGCGGCGAGGCGCAATCACCCGCAGCGTCAGAGGTAATGCAGCCAACCCCGATCACGTCATAGGTTGGAACCTGAAGAATGTTGGACCCCATCCAACTGCCCGAGCAGGTGGGCACCCAGGACTGTGTTGGAGACCGACCAAGCGCTGCCGACTGCGTCTCGAAGCCACCCGCCGATGGAAGGCAGCTGTTGCCGCTTTGATCTTTGACGCTGTCCCCGACATAGCGGCCTGGCACGGAGGTGGGGTTAAAGGACTGCGCGGTGTCCGCCATGGTGAGCGGGCCCGCGAACGAGAAGCCGCCACCGAGGAAGGCCAGGGTACCCTGTCCGCTCGTTCCCGCCGCGCCACCCGAAGCCAGGATGCGGGCGTCGTAGTTGCCCGACCCAGAGGAGTGGAAGTCGATGTAGGGCGAGTTGGCGGTCGTGCTAGAACCGATTTCAGCGTTGGCCCCTGCCGCCGTCATGAACAGCGTGCTGCCTATCCGTGCAGCGCCGTTCACGTCGAGTGGGTAGGCGGGCGCATTGGTACCGATCCCGACGTTGCCGCTGACGAAGTCGTAGGACGACGCTAGGAAACCGAGCGGTGTGTAGCCGGTGTTGTTGTCGTTGATCGACGTAATGCCAGTTGCGCCGGGCCAGTTTCCATTCACGTCGGCGACGAAGTTGACGTGCTCGTTCGCCTTCTCCTTGAGATCGACGAGACCGACGGGTGTCGCGGTGTTGACACCCAGGCGTGGTAGGCCGACGACACCCGCATTCGTGTAGGTGATGACGTCACCGTATGCGCTGTCCCACAGGCGGGTCTGCCCCCCGGCCCTGTAGAAGATCGACTGCCCCCCTGTCGTCCGGTCAACAGTCGAGAACCCGGCTGAGGCTCCGAGCGAAGCGATGCCTTGGGTGACACTCATCCCGCCGTTGACGTTCAGGGCGCCCGGAATGGTGACGATGCCAGTCGACCGCGTGATGGTGAGACCGCTATTGAGATAAGCGCCCGTGTCGCCGTAGGCACCGATGTAGAGGTTAGCGCCGCCGTTGCTACCGGTTTCGGTGTCGTTGGTGTATATGCTCCATTTCTGCGTTCCGTTAGTCTGGAGCCCGAACAGAGCGTTGCCGTTTTTAGCCACTGAGGACGTTACAGAGCCTACTGCCGCCAAGTTGCCTGTCAGCGTGCCGCCCGTGAGCGGCAGCGCGCCGACCTGGGATGCCGTGATGCCGGTCAGGCCGGCTCCGGACCCGGTGGGCGCCAGGTAGTCGGTTCCCGCCGTCGCGGAGGCGACCGGGCTCGTCCCGTTGCCCTTGAGCACGCCCGTCAACGACGCGGCACCCGTACCTCCCTGCGGGACGGCAAGCGGGTCGGCCAGGGACGGCTGCGCGAGCGCGCACGTGATCAGGACGGTGGAAGCCAAGCTGGTCCAAAACCAGCTCCGGCGAGCGCGATGAAAGGTATCGTCACGCAAAATACATTTCGCAGCATGAGATGTGCTCATGATTTCATCCCTACAAGTTGGCTCATTTGACTTTATATCTGCAACCGACGGGCAGATTGCGGGCCGAACCACTGCGACTGCCTCGCCGCCAGAGGGCCGGCACGAGATGCTGGTGCAGCCAAGGCGGGCGCGCAGCGCTTCGCGATGTTCAATTCGGCGGAAATTTTAGGTGTTTACAGGGCGCATTAGCGCCCACCCTCAGCAGGGTCGGCGTAAATCTTAGAACCTTGATATTTATACTCTGGATATTTATGGTATTTGCAGCATTCCAGGCGGAAAGAGTTTCTATGAGAACTGACCAAATCTACGCCTTGATCTCGATGATCGGAATATTGGGGATCTGCCCCGCCTCGAAGTAGGCCAGGTCCACTTCCAGGTAGTCGGTGT
>CAXTDZ010000104.1:0-15866 GCA_964243035.1 uncultured Lichenihabitans sp. | reverse complement strand
CCCTCGGCGGCCCGCGATGTGCCGCGCAGCCCCACGGTCGCCAGCAGGGCGAGGGCCGCGGTGGCGAGCAGCGCGGTGCGCAGGGTGGCCCGGCGGCGGCCGGGGGCGGTGTCGCGGGGGGAGGTGGACATGATCGGGTCTCCTTGGAACGGGGCTCAGCCGAAGGTGAAGGCGTAGGCCTCTACGCCGGGATCGAGGAACTTGATCGCGAAGGTGTGGTCGGCGACGGGGCCCGCCTGCCGCACGAGCTGGTAGAGCCGCTGCCCGGTGACGGTGCCGCGGCCCTGCGCGTCCGTGTCGCTGCCGTGGCTGTCGCCCGGCGGCCGCCCGTCGATCGTCACCTCGAAGCGGACCGGCTTGTCGCCGGCCGCGGGGCCCAGCACGAGGTGGAGGTCGCGGGCGTGGAAGCGGTACACGATGCCGCCGTCGCCGTTGTCCAGCACCGCGTTCTCGCCCCCCACCGTCCAGCGGCCGGACAGGCCCCACTGGTTGAGCGCGGGCGCGCCCGGCTCGTAGCCGTGCGCGGTGCCCGGCACGGCGCCGCCGGGCGACACGAAGTTTTGCGCCCGGTCGGCCCCCACGTAGGTCTCGGGCGAGCGGACGTCGCCCATGTCGGGCGCGGCCTGGACGCCCGCGGCGTTCACGGCCACGAGGGCGCCGGGCGCCGCGGCGTGCCCGGCCTCGGCCAGCAGCTGGCGGATGACGCGCTCGGACCCGTCGTACTCGCCCTCGCCGAAGTGGTGGTGGCGGACGCGGCCCTGCGCGTCGATGAAGTAGTGGGCGGGCCAGTACTCGTTGTTGAAGGCGCGCCAGATCGCGTAATCGTTGTCGATCGCGACGGGATAGTCGACGTGCAGGTCGGCGACCGCCTTGGTCACGTTGCCGACGTCCTTCTCGAAGGCGAACTCGGGGGCGTGCACGCCGATCACCACCAGGCCCTGGTCCCTGTACTTGTCGGCCCAGGCCCGCACGTAAGGCAGCGCCCGCAGGCAGTTGATGCAGGAATAGGTCCAGAAGTCGACCAGCACCACCTTGCCCTTCAGCGCCTCGGGGGTGAGCGGGGGCGAGTTCAGCCAGCGGACCGCGCCGGTCAAGGGCGGCAGGGTGCCCTCGACCGGCAGGTCCATGGCGCCCGCCGCCGTCGCGGCGGCGAGCGCCGGCGCGGGCGTTCCGGCCGGCTTGATCCGGTCGACCAGGCCCTGTTCCAGCGTCGCGGTGCTCGCGAAGGAGGCCTGAGTCAGCACGCCCGTGTCGAACCCGAGCGCGATGGCGGCCACGCCGGCCAGCACCGCCACGCCCAGGCCGCGCCGGACCCACTCGCTCGCGCCGAGCGAGCGCTTCATGGCCGCGAACACGCGCCCGCCGATCAGCAGCGCCAGGGCGAGCGAGGTCGCGGCGCCGAGCGCGTAGGCGAGCAGCAGCACCGAGGTGCCCAGGCTCGCGCCCCCCAGCGCCGCGCCGGTCAGGATCAGCCCCAGCACCGGTCCCGCGCAGGGCGCCCACAGCAGGCCGGTCGCGACCCCGAGCAGCAGGGAGGACAGGACGCCCCCGCGCCGCTGGCCGGCCTCGCCGCGGGCCGCGTCGGACAGCCGGGCGCCGAGCGCCACCAGCGGCCGGGTGGCGCGGTCCGCCAGGTGCGGGAGCAGCAGCGTCAGGCCGAACAGCGCCAGCAGCACCAGCGCGGCGTCGCGGCCGTAGCTGTTGGCCGCCACCGCCCAGCCGCCCGCCACCGCGGCCAGCGTGGCCACGGCCGCGAAGGTCAGCGCCATGCCGGCCAGCAACGGCAGGCCGGAGCGCAGGAAGGGCCGGTCGGCCCGGGCGAACACGAAGGGCAGCACCGGCAGGATGCAGGGGCTCGCGATCGTCAGCACGCCGCCGAAATAGGCCAGCAGGAACAGGATCACGGCGCGGCTCCCGTCAGGCGGTCGCGGGCGCGAAGCTGAGCGCCACGCCGTTCATGCAGTAGCGCAGCCCGGTGGGCTTGGGGCCGTCGGGGAACACGTGGCCCAGGTGGCCGCCGCAGCGGCTGCAATGGACGGTCGTGCGGCTCATCCCGAGGCTTTCGTCGTCCTCGGTGGCCACGGCGCCCTCGATCGGGGCCCAGAAGCTGGGCCAGCCCGTGCCGCTGTCGAACTTGGTGGCGGACGGGAAGGCGCCCTGCGCGCAGCCCGCGCAGGCGAAGGTGCCGCGGCGGTGCTCGTCGAGCAGGGGGCTGCTCCAGGGCCGCTCGGTGCCGCTCTCGCGCAGCACGGCGTACTGGTCCGCGTTGAGCGTCTTGCGCCAGTCGGCGTCGCTCATCGCGACCGCGAAGGCTTCCGCGGCCCGGGCCGCCGCGGTCAGGACCGGGGTCGCGAGGGCGGCCGCGACGCCCGCGGCGGCCCGGGCGAGCAAGAACCGGCGTGTCGTCATGGTGGTGTCTCCGCGCGCCGGGCGAGCCGGCCTGCAACGAGGTACGATGGCGCTCGCGGCGGTGTTACAGGATCGGCGGCGGACGGTGCGAAAAAACACGCGCCGCGGCGGGCCAGGCCGGCGCGACCCAAAGCAGCACGAGCCTTCGGTGCCGGCCGCCGCTCACCCCGCCGCGGGGGGCTCGCGAAAGAAAGAGGCCGCTCGCGCGATGCACAAGCGGCCCAAGTCTAGGGAGGAAACGCCCAAGGAGGGCATGTGCGACAACGAGGTTGCCGCACCGCCACAATGTGTCAGTGCAGTGCACAAGAAGCAAGACGATTCACGTGAAATTTTTCCGCGCCCGTGAAATTTTTTGCGAATGTATCATCGACGCCCGAGATCGCGCGCGACGGGGCCGCGCGCCGCGCCTCGACGGCCCCTCCCCTGCCGCCTATATCGGGCCGGCACCGGCGGGGAGCACGCATGGGGACGCGCGTCGAGGTGAAGATCTGCGGGTTGTCGAGCGCGCCGACGCTCCGGGCCGCGCTGGACGCCGGCGCCGACCTCGTGGGCTTCGTGTTCTTCGCCCCGAGCCCGCGCAACCTCGGCCTCGCTGCGGCCCGGGACCTCGCGCGGTTGGCCCGCGGGCGCGCGGGGGTCGTGGCGCTCACGGTGGACGCCGCGGACGACGCCCTCGACGCCATCGTGGCCGCGGTGGAGCCGGACTGGCTGCAACTGCACGGCCGGGAAACACCCGCGCGCGCCGCGGCCCTGAAGGCCCGCACGGGGTGCCGCGTCATCAAGGCGCTCGGGGTGTCGGGGCCGGAGGACGCGCGGGCCGCGGAAGCCTACGGGGTGGGTGCGGACCGCATCCTGTTCGACGCCAAGCCGCCGCGGGGCGCGGTTCTGCCGGGCGGCAACGGGCGCAGCTTCGACTGGCGGCTGCTGCGCGGCCTTGACCTGCCCGTGCCCTTCATGCTTTCCGGAGGTTTGGCGCTCGACAACGTCGCGGACGCCCTGCGCATCACCGGCGCGCCCGCGGTCGACGTGTCGTCCGGCGTCGAGCGCGAGCCGGGCGTCAAGGATCCCGACCGCATCCGCGCCTTCGTCGAGACCGTTCGGGAGGCGGCGCGCGACCTCGCGCCGGGAGAGGCCGTCCATGGGTAAGCTCGACAAGCCGAACTCCTTCCGCAACGGGCCGGACGAGCGCGGCCGCTTCGGGCTCTACGGCGGGCGGTTCGTGGCCGAGACCCTGATGCCGCTGATCCTGGACCTGGAGCGCGCCTACGCCGAGGCGCGGGCCGACCCCGCCTTCGCGGCCGAGATCACCCACCTCCACAGGCACTACGTGGGCCGCCCGTCCCCGCTCTACTTCGCGGAACGGCTGACCGAGCACTGCGGGGGCGCCAAGATCTTCTTCAAGCGCGAGGACCTGAACCACACGGGCGCGCACAAGATCAACAACGTGCTGGGCCAGATCCTGCTCGCCCGGCGCATGGGCAAGACCCGCATCATCGCGGAAACCGGCGCGGGCAGCCACGGGGTCGCGACCGCCACCGTGTGCGCGCGCTTCGGCCTGCCCTGCACGGTGTTCATGGGCGCGGTCGACGTGGAGCGGCAGAAGCCCAACGTGTACCGCATGAAGATGCTGGGCGCCGAGGTGCGGCCCGTGCAGGCGGGCGCCAAGACGCTCAAGGACGCCCTGAACGAGGCCCTGCGCGACTGGGTCACCAACGTCCACGACACGTTCTACTGCCTCGGCACGGTCGCGGGCCCGCACCCCTACCCCGCCATGGTGCGCGACTTCCAGTCGGTGATCGGCACCGAGGTGCGGAGCCAGATCCTCGACATGGAGGGCCGCCTACCCGACTCGCTGTTCGCCTGCATCGGCGGCGGCTCCAACGCCATGGGCCTGTTCCACCCCTTCCTGGACGACCCGGACGTGGAGATCGTCGGGGTGGAGGCGGCAGGCCACGGCCTCGACACGCCCGCCCACGCGGCCTCGATCACGGGCGGCCGGCCCGGCGTGCTGCACGGCAATCGCACCTACCTGCTGATGGACGACGAGGGCCAGATCCTCGAAGGGCACTCGATCTCGGCCGGCCTCGACTACCCGGGCGTCGGGCCCGAACACGCCTGGCTGAAGGACAGCGGCCGCGTCACCTACCTGTCGGCCACCGACAGGGAGGCCCTCGACGCCTTCGGGCTCTGCTCCAAGCTCGAAGGCATCATCCCGGCGCTGGAGCCCGCCCACGCGCTCGCGGCCGTGCTGAAGCTCGCGCCCGAGCGCCCGCGCGACCACCTGATGGTGCTCAACATGAGCGGGCGCGGCGACAAGGACCTCGCCACCGTGGCGGATTACGAGGGCGGGATGTGACTGATGAGCGACGAAACCGCCAACCTCGTCCTGGACCTGCTGCGCAGCATGCGAGCCGACATGCAGGAACAATTCTCGGCCATGAGTGAGCAGTTCAAGGCCGTCAACGAGCGGCTGGACCCGGTCGAAACGCAGGTTCGCGGCGCGGGCTACATCATGACGGTTTCCGTTGGGTCGCTCCTGACGGAGGTGCAGGACCTCAAGACCCGCGTCGTGCACCTCGAAGGCGCCCAAGCGTGACGACCCGCATCGCGAACCGTTTCGCGACCCTCGCGGACAGCAACCGCGCCGCGCTCGTCACCTTCCTGACCGCCGGCGACCCGGACCCCGTCACCTCGGCCGCCATCCTCGACGCGCTGCCGGGAGCCGGCGCCGACGTGATCGAGCTCGGCATGCCCTTCACCGACCCCATGGCGGACGGCCCCGCCATCCAGGCCGCGTCGGCGCGGGCGCTGAGGGCCGGGCAGACGCTCGCGGGCACGCTGAACATGGTGCGCGCGTTCCGCGCGCGAGACCCCGACACGCCCGTGGTGCTGATGGGCTACTACAACCCGGTCCACACCTACGGGGCCGAGCGCTTCCTCGCCGAGGCGCGCGAGGCGGGGGTGGACGGCCTCATCGTGGTGGACCTTCCCCCCGAGGAGGACGCCGAACTCTGCCTCCCCGCGCTCAAGGCGGGCCTCAACTTCATCCGGCTCGCGACGCCCACCACGGACGCGGCGCGCCTGCCGGCCGTGCTCGCCAACACGTCGGGCTTCGTTTACTACGTGTCGGTGGCGGGCGTCACGGGCGCGGCCGTGCCGGACTACGCGGCGGTGGGCGACGCGGTGGCGCGCATCAAGGCGCACACGCCGCTGCCGGTTGCGGTCGGCTTCGGGGTCAAGACGCCCGCGGACGCGGCGGCCGTCGCGGCCCGCGCGGACGGCGTGGTGGTGGGCACGGCGCTGATCAACGCGCTGGCGGGCACGCTGGACGCGGGCGGGGCCGCCTCGGCCGGCACGGTGCCGGCCGTGCTCGGCCTCGTGCGCGACCTCGCCGGCGGGGTGCGGGATGGCCGCCGTGGAGCGTGACGGGAGCCCGCGCATGAACTGGATGCTGAACGTCGTCCCCCCGAAGATCCGGTCGTTCCTGAAGCGCGACACGCCGGAGAACCTTTGGGTGAAGTGCCCGGAATCCGGCCAGCTCGTCCACCACAAGGACCTGGAGGCCAACCTGTTCGTGGTGCCGGGGTCGGGCCACCACATGCGCCTCGGCGCCGAGGCGCGCCTCCAGGCCACATTCGACGACGGCGCCTGGACCGACATCGCGGTCCCCGAGGTGCCGCTCGACCCCCTGAAGTTCAGGGACGAGAAGCGCTACGTCGACAAGCTCAAGGAGGCGCGCGCCAAGACCGGGCTGACCGACGCGGTCAAGCTCGGCGCGGGCACCATTTTGGGCCAGCCCGCGACGGTCGCGGTGCAGGACTTCGACTTCATCGGCGGCTCGCTCGGCATGGGGGCGGGCGAGGCCGTGGTGACGGGGGCCGAGCACGCGGTCAAGGCGCGCACGCCCTTCATCCTGTTCGCGGCCTCGGGCGGGGCGCGGATGCACGAGGGCATGTTCTCGCTGATGCAGATGCCGCGCACCACCGTGGCGGTGCGGCGGCTGCGCGCCGCGCGGCTGCCCTACGTCGTGGTGCTCACCAACCCCACCACGGGCGGCGTCACGGCGTCCTACGCCATGCTGGGCGACGTCCACCTGGCCGAGCCCGGCGCCTTGATCGGCTTCGCGGGCCCCCGCGTCATCGAGCAGACCGTGCGCGAGAAGCTGCCCGACGGCTTCCAGCGCGCGGAATACCTGCGCGACCACGGCATGGTGGACATGGTGGTGCCCCGGGGCGAGATGCGCGCCACGCTGGCGCGGCTCTGCGCGCTGCTCACCAGGGCGCCCGCGCGCGAGGTGCCGCAACCCGCGGCCGCGGCGGGCGGCGATCTGACGGCCGCCGCCTGACCGCCGCCCCGACCCTGCCGGGCGGGGAGCCGCTCGAAGCCGTCCTGGCCCGGCTGCCCGCGCTCTTCCCCCGCACGATCGACCTGTCGCTGGGCCGCGTCGAGCGGCTGCTGGCCGACCTCGGCCACCCCGAGCGGCGCCTGCCGCCCGTGATCCACGTCGCGGGCACCAACGGCAAGGGGTCCACGGTCGCCTTCCTCCGCGCCATGCTGGAGGCGGCGGGCCGGCGCGTCCACGCCTACACGTCGCCCCACCTGGTGCGGTTCAACGAGCGCATCCGGCTGGGGTCACCGGAGGGCGGGCGGCTGATCGGCGACGCCGCGCTCGCCTCCGTCCTGGCCGAGTGCGAGCGCGTCAACGCCGGTCGGCCGGTCAGCTTCTTCGAGGTCGTCACCGCCGCGGCGATGCTGGCCTTCTCGCGCGAGCCCGCCGACGTGCTGCTGCTCGAAGTGGGCCTGGGCGGCCGCCTGGACGCCACCAACGTCGTGGCCCGGCCGGCGCTGAGCGTGGTCACCCCCGTGTCGATCGACCACCCCGAGTACCTGGGCACCACGGTGGAGCGCATCGCCTTCGAGAAGGCCGGCATCCTGAAGCCGGGCTCGCCGGCCGTGTTCGCGGCCCAGGACGAGGCGGCGCTGGCCGTGCTGGTGCGCGAAGCGGAGCGCGTCGGGGTCGACGCGCGCATCGGCGACCGCGATTTCGGCGTGCGCGAGGAGCGCGGGCGGCTGGTGTTCGAGGACGGGCGCGGGCTCCTGGACCTGCCGCTGCCCCGGCTCGCCGGCCGCCACCAGCACGGCAACGCGGGCACCGCGATCGCGGCGCTGCGCCTGCTCGACCCCGACTTCCCCCCCGCCGCGATCGAGGCGGGCCTGGTCGGGGCCGACTGGCCCGCGCGGCTCCAGCGGCTCGCCCGCGGCCCGCTTCCCGGCCTGCTGGGCGAGGGGGCGGAGCTCTGGCTCGACGGCGGCCACAACGCCGACGGCGGGCGCGTGCTTGCCGCGGCCCTGGGCGAGATGGAGGAGCGCGCGCCCCGCCCGCTCCTCCTGGTCTGCGGCATGCTCACCACCAAGGACGCCCGGGGCTTCCTGGCCCCGTTCGCGGGGCTGGCCCAGCAGGTCGTGGCCGTCCCGGTCGGCGGCGGGCACGACGGCCAGGCAGCCGCGGGGCTGGCCGCGGTGGCGGCGGGCGCCGGGCTGCGGAGCAGCGTCGCGGACGGGTACGAGGCGGCGCTGCGGGCCATCGCGGCCCAGCCCTTCCCGGTTCCGCCCCGCGTGCTGATCACGGGGTCGCTGTACCTCGCCGGAGAGGTGCTCGCCCGCAACGGCGCGCCGCCCGCGTGACGGCGCGCCCGACCTGAATTCGTCTCGAACTGTGGCGAAACGCGCACACAACTGCGGCGGGTGTGGCCCTACGATGGCGTGACCCGCGCCTGCCCGCGCCCGAACCAAAACCGATGTCGAGCCCGCCGCCCAAACTTCACGAGGACCCGGCCGAGGACGCGGCCGTTCTGCTGCTGCGGATCGGCCTCGCGGTGCTCGCCCTGGGCGTCCCGGTCAGCACCGCGCTGTCGCGCCGGCTCCTGTTCATCCTGATGCCGGTCGGCGCGGCCCTGGTGCTGATCGCGGGCGTGCTCCTGTCCGACGCCCCGATCCGGGCGCGGCTGCGCGACACCTTCCTGTCCCGCTCGGGCCTGTGCGGGGTGGGGCTGATCGGCTGGGGCGTGCTGTCGATCGTGTGGAGCCCCGTGGGGCCGGACGCGTCGCTGCGGCTCGCCAAGGTCGCGGGCACGCTGCTCCTGGTGATCGTGACCGCGGCCTTCCTGCCCGAGCGGACGCGCACCTCCAACATGAACCTGTTCCCGGTGGGCGTGCTGGCCGCGGTGTTCGCAACGATCGGAACCGTGCTGAACGTGCCGGGCGGCGCGCTGGCGGCGCAGGCCGACGATTCCACGCTGGAGCGCGCGGTGGTGAGCCTCGTGGTGCTGGTGTGGCCCGCGCTGGGGGCGCTCGCCATCCGCGAGCGCTGGGTGTCGGCGACCGTGGTCGTGGTGTGCGTGGCGGCCGCGGCCATCACGGCCTGGACCTCCGTGGCGCTGGCCGCGCTCGCGCTCGGGGCCTTCACCTTCGCGGTCGCGACCCTGCACCCGGGCCGGGCCGGGCGCGTGCTGGGCGTGGCGGCGGCGGCCCTGTTCCTGCTCGGCCCCCTGGTGCCGTTCGGCGCGGCGCTCGTGCTCAAGGGGTTGGGGACGCTCGCGGGCGACCGGCTGCCCGACCTGACCGCCGTGACGCTGTCCATGCGGGTGTGGGCCGACCTCGTGGTGCGCGAGCCGGTCCGGCTCATCACCGGCCACGGCATCGGCATGGCGGCGCTCGCGCCCAGCACGGGGTTCCTGCCCCCCGAAACGCCCAAAAGCCTGCTGTTCGAGGTTTGGTACGACTACGGCGTGATCGGCGCGGTGCTGGCCGCGGCGCTGCTTTACGGCGCCTTCGGGGTGGTGGGGCGGCTGTCGCCCGCGGTGGCGCCCTTCGTGCTGGCCGAACTCGTGGCGGCGCTGACGATCGCGTTCAACGGGCTCGACACGACGCAGCTCTGGTGGATGACGCTGCTGGGCCTGGCCGCGCTCGCCTTCACCACCGTGGTGCGCGGCGAGATCCGCACGACCCGCCCCGTGGCGCGGCTGGAGCCGCAGATCACGCCGCTCTCGCGCTGAGCGGACCTTTCAGCGCACCTGGATCGTGAAGGTGTAGGTGCGCGCGGCGCCGGTGGGCATCACCACCTCGGCGCTGAACTGGTCGGTGCCGGTGAAGTCCGGGCGCGACCGGTACACGATCACCGTGACGGGAAGCTTGCGCCGGTTGCAGGCCGACCGCGGGTTGGTGGGGGAGTAGGCCGCGTAGTCGCGGGTGTTGCCGACGCTGACCTGGCCACCGGCCGGCGCCGCGACGAGGCTGACCGACGCGGAGCCGAGCGAGGAGCAGTCGGGGTTGACGTAGGCCTGCTTGAAGACCGTGATGGTCGCGCCCGCGCGGACGACCATGTAGGTCTGCGAGCTCGTCGTCTGCGCTGACGCCGGCCCTGCCGCGGATACAGCCAACCCCGCCGCGATCCACGTCGCGACCCGCCCCGTCATCACCATGGTCCTCCCCCGTTCAACAGCGCCCGTCAGGCCGCCTTGCCGACCTGGTCGGCCGCCGCGGCCCCGCGGGTGCCGAGCGGCTTGGGCGAGCCCGCGGTCGTGTCGGCCACGGTCTGCAGCTCCATCTCGGCGTTGAGCTCGCCGCCGATCAGCACGATGATCGTGGAGATCCAGATCCAGGTCATGAAGCCGATGGCCGCGCCGAGCGACCCGTAGGTCGCGTTGTAGCTGCCGAAGCTCGACACGTACCAGGAGAACAGCGCCGAGCCCACGAGCCAGGCCACGGCCGCGAAGGCGCTCCCGGGCGTGATCCAGCGCCACCGCGCGCGGGCGCGGCTCGGGCCGAAGCGGTAGAGCAGCGCGAAGCCCAGGACCACCAGGACGAGCAGCACCGGCCAGCGCAGCAGCGCGAGGCCCTGCTCGACGAGCGGTCCGAAGCTCACGAGGTTCAGCACCACCGGCAGCACGACCACCGAGGCGACCGCGAGCAGCAGCACCCCGATGGCGCCGAGCGTGAAGGTGAGCGACGCGGCGTTCAGCCGGACGAAGCTGCGCTTCTCCGCTTCGTCGTAGACGACGTTGAGGGCGTCGAACATGGCCTTCATGCCGGCGTTGGCGCTCCACAGCGCCACGGCCAGGCCCGACACGAAGCCGAAGCTCAGCGAGCCGCCGCCCTTGGCCGCGATGCGCTTGACCTGCTCGCCCAAAATGTCGGTGGCGCCGCCCGGCAGGAAGCCCGAGACGGCGGCGAGCTGCTTGCCGATGGTGGCGGGGTCGGCGAACAGGCCGTAGAGCGACACAAGGGCCGCGATCGCGGGGAAGATGGCGAGCAGCGCGTAGAAGGTCACCCCGGCCGCGACCGCCAGGATGCGGTGGCTCGACAGGTCGCCGAACACGCGCATCCCCACGTCCTTCCAGCCGCGCGCCGGGATCTCGGTGGGGGAGGACGCCCGGCGCCCGTGGCCCGGCTCGGCCGCCGCCGCGGCCGGCGCCTCGACGGGACGGGACGCGTCCGCCGCGCTCCCCTGCCCGGCCTCGCGCGGCGCGGCGCCCTGCCCGGCCGGCGGGCGCACGAAGGTCCACAGCGTCAGCGCCGCGATGCCCACCACCGGCCACCACGACGTCGAGCGGGTACGGCTTCGGACTGACTGGTTCGACACGGGGCATGCCCTCGACGGTGCGGCGGGGAGAGGAACAAGGCTCGACCGTTGAAATCCGCGACGCCCGGCCCGGGTTCGCCGGGGCAGCCACATTTTTGCCGTCGCTACCTCGCGGCGATGTCGCGCTCCAGCGCGGTGCGCAGCGCCGGCGTGACGGTCGGGACGGTCCCGAACCAGCGGGCGAACCCCGGCACGGCCTGGTGCAGCAGCATGCCCAACCCGTCCACGGCGCGCAGGCCCCGCGCGCGGGCCGCCCGCAGCAGCTCGGTTTCCAGCGGCACGTAGACGATGTCGTTCACCACGGCGCCGGGCGGCAGGGGCCGGAGGTCGAGCGCGAGGGGCGGCTTGCCCGCCATGCCGAGCGAGGTGGTGTTGACCAGGAGGCCGGCCGCGGGCAGCAAGTCCGGCAGGTGCTCGAAGCCGTGCGCCGTCACCCGGGGCCCGAGATCCCGGGCGAGCGCCGCCGCGGTCTCGACCGTGCGGTTGACGAGCGCCACCGCGAGGCCGCGCCCGAGCAGCCCGTGGACGACCGCCCGCGCGGCCCCGCCCGCGCCCAGCACGACCGCCGGGCCGTTCCGCCCCGCGTCCCAGCCCGGCGCAGCCTCGTCCAGGTTGGCCAGGAAGCCGAAGGCGTCCGTGTTGCCGCCGTGGAGGCGCCCGTCCTCGACCCAGAGCGTGTTGACGGCGCCGATCGCGGTTGCGGCCGCGTCCACCTCGTCGACCAGGGCGAGAACGGCGGTCTTGTGCGGCACCGTGACGTTGCCGCCCGCCAAGCCTCCGTCGCGCAGGCCGCGCACGAAGGCGGGCAGCGCGTCGGGCGCCACGTCGATCTTCTCGTAGGAGCCCGGGAGCCCCAGCGCCCGCAGCCAGTGGCCGTGCAGGGTCGGCGACCGGGACTGGGCGACCGGGTGGCCGATCACGAAGGCGCGGGGGGCCATCAGGCGGCCAGCACGCCCTCGTAGATCTCCGCCAGCGGGACCGACAGGTCCAGCGCGGGCAGGTCCAGGGCGTCGCCCACGCCCTCCAGGGTGCGGCGGCTCGCCCAGGCCTCGCCCGCCCGGTCGAACACGTCGATCACGGCCCGGTCGCGCTCGATCAGGACGTAGTGCTGGAGCGAGGCGAGCTTGCGGTAGATGTGCCACTTCTCCCACCGGTCGCGCCCTTCGCTGCCGGGCGACACGACCTCGACGAGGATAACAGGATCATCGAAGGATGTGACGTCGGGCGAAACGGGCCCGCACCGGACCATGACGTCCGGCAAGGTCGCGCTCTCGACCGAAGCGTTCTTCATGTAGAAGGTTTCGGTCGAGACCTGGCAGTCGCTACCTCTGGCGCGCAGGCGCTGGCGCAGGCCGAAAGCGAGGTTCTGGGTGATGATGTGGTGCCCCCACCGGGCGCCCACCATCATTTTGACCACGCGGCCGCCGATCAGCTCCCATTTCTCGTCATGGGGCTTGTCGGCCAGCAATTCCTCGAAGTCGTCGAGGCTCATGTAATCGAACTGCTTCGAGGGTCGGTGCATCGCGGCAGCCTCGCTTGCCTTCGTGCAAACGCTTAGCACAGTCGCTAAATCGCTCAATCGCCCTTTCGCGGCTGCGCGCTCACGTGCCTTCGCGCTTCGCTCCAACCCGGACCCCTCGTGCCCGACACCCCCCGCCGCCTGCTCAACGCCGACAAGCGCGACGACGACCTCGACGCGTCGCTGCGCCCGCAGGTGCTGGCCGACTTCACCGGCCAGGAGGCGCTGCGCAAGAACCTGAAGGTGTTCGTGGAGGCCGCCAAGGCGCGCGGGGAGGCGCTCGACCACGTGCTGTTCGTGGGGCCGCCGGGCCTGGGCAAGACCACGCTGGCGCAGATCGTGGCGCGCGAGCTCGGCGTCAACTTCCGCTCGACCTCCGGCCCCGTGATCGCGAAGGCGGGCGACCTCGCGGCCCAGCTCACCGGGCTGGAGGAGCGCGACGTGCTGTTCATCGACGAGATCCACCGCCTCAACCCGGCCGTGGAGGAGATCCTCTACCCCGCCATGGAGGATTTCCAGCTCGACCTCATCATCGGCCAGGGCCCGGCGGCCCGCTCGGTCAAGATCGACCTCGCCCGCTTCACCCTGGTGGGCGCCACCACCCGGGCGGGCCTGCTCACCACGCCGCTCCGCGACCGCTTCGGCATCCCGATGCGGCTCAACTTCTACACGGTGGCGGAACTGGAGCTGATCATCCGGCGCGGCGCCCGCGTGCTCGACATCGGCATGGCGGCCGACGGCGCCAACGAGATCGCGCGGCGCGCGCGGGGGACGCCGCGCATCGCGGGCCGGCTGCTGCGCCGGGTGCGCGACTTCGCGATCGTGGACGGCGAGCCCACGATCACGCGGGCCAGCGCGGACCGGGCCTTGAAGCTGCTCGACGTGGACGACGCGGGGCTCGACGGCATGGACCGCCGCTACCTCGACGCGATCGCGATCTCCTTCGGGGGCGGCCCGGTGGGCATCGAGACGCTGGCTGCGGCGCTGTCGGAGCCGCGCGACGCCATCGAGGACATCATCGAGCCCTACTTGATCCAGCTGGGCTTCCTCCAGCGCACGCCGCGCGGCCGCACCCTGACGCCGCACGCCTTCCGCCACCTCGGGCTCGCGGTGCCCCCGGGCGCCACCCCGGCCAACCAGATCGGCCTGTTCGACGAGGGCGACGGCGGGTGAGCGCCCCGCACCGCCTCGCCCTCCGCGTCTACTTCGAGGACGCGGACCTGTCCGGCGTGGTCTACCACCCCAACTACCTGCGCTTCCTGGAGCGGGCGCGCACCGAATGGCTGCGCGACCTGCGCGTCGACCTCGCGGCGCTGTTCGCGGGGGAGCCGCCCGCCTTCTTCGCGGTGCGCGGCCTGCGCCTGGACTTCCGCGCCGCGGCGCGGGTGGACGACGTGCTGGCGGTGGAGTCGCGGGTCACGGCGGTGGGCGGCGCGTCCGTCACGCTCGACCAGCGCGTCCTGCGCGGCCGCGACCTGCTGCTGGAGGCCGAGGTGCGCGTGGCCCTGGTGCGCGCGGGGCGGCCCGTGCGGCTGCCGGCCCCGTTCGCGGCGCAGCTCGCGGCGCTGGTAACCCCGCCTTAACCTCAAGCGGCGCTTAACGGGCGCGGCCCGCCGGCCTCGCCGCCCCCGTCCGTCAAGCCCCAGAATTGACGGAATTGGGCGACAGGAGACCTGTCTCTCCCCGATCAGCCAGCGCGCAATCGCACGAGGACGCCGTTCCGATGAACCCTGCCGACGCCGCGGCCGCCCCGGTTGCCGACATCTCGATCTTCGGCATGTTCTGGAACGCGCATCTCGTCGTCAAGTGCGTGATGCTGGGGCTGCTGTTCTCGTCCGTGTGGTGCTGGGCGATCATCATCAACAAGACGATCCTGTTCTCCAGGACGCGCAAGGCGATCGACCGCTTCGAGGGCGTGTTCTGGTCGGGCCAGTCGCTGGAGGAGCTTTACGTCAACCTGAGCCAGCGCGAGACCATCGGCATGGCCTCCCTGTTCGTGGCCGCGATGCGGGAATGGAAGCGATCGTTCCAGAACGTGGGCTCGTCCTTCATGGGCCTGCACGCGCGGCTGGAGAAGGTGCTGGACGTGTCCATCGCGCGCGAGGTCGAGAAGCTCGAATCGAGCCTGATCGTGCTCGCGACCGTCGCCTCCACGGCGCCCTTCGTGGGGCTGTTCGGCACCGTGTGGGGCATCATGACCTCGTTCCGCTCCATCGCGGCCTCCAAGAACACCTCGCTCGCCGTGATCGCGCCGGGCCTGGCCGAGGCGCTGCTCGCCACCGCGATCGGGCTGTTCGCGGCCATTCCCGCGCTGATCTTCTTCAACAACCTCCAGGGCGTCGTGGCCAAGTTCCAGGCCCGCATGGAAAGTTTCGCGGACGAGTTCTCGTCCATCCTGTCGCGGCAGATCGACCAGCACGTGGGCGGCGAGCGCGACCGCGCCGCCTGACGGGGCAGCCTTCGGGAGGGGAAGCGGATGGGCGGGTCGGTCCAGGCGGCGGGGCACAAGGGCGGCAGGCGGCGGCGCGGAGTGCCGCGCTACGGCGCCATGGCCGAGATCAACATGACGCCGTTCATCGACGTGATGCTGGTGCTGCTGATCATCTTCATGGTGGCGGCCCCCCTGCTCGCCAGCGGCGTGCCCATCGACCTGCCCAAGACCGCCGCGGGCCCGCTCACGGTGGACCACAAGCCGCTCTCGGTCGCGATCGACGACCACGGCGAGATCACCGTCATGGACCAGCCCGTGGCCGAGGAGCAGCTGACCGCCAAGCTCCAGGAGCTCGCCAAGGACGGCTACGACGAGCGCATCTACGTGCGCGGCTCCAAGACCGTGAACTACGGCCGGGTGGCCGAGGTCATGTCGCTGGTCACCGCGGCGGGTTACAAGAAGGTGGCGCTCGTCACCGAAGCCGAAGCCAAGTGAGCCGGCCTTGAGGCTGCCGCGGCGCGTTTCCGAACCGGGCTTCATCGTGTCCGTGCTGCTGCACGGGGGCGCGCTGCTCTCCGTGCTCGTGACGTTCTCCTGCACGCCGCCGCAGAAGCTGGAGGACATCGAGGAAACCGTGCCGATCGAGATGGTCACGGATTCGCAGTTCAACCAGATCATGAAGGGCGACAAGAGCGCCAAGGAGGTCCACCCCGAGGCGACCGCCTCGGCCGAGCAGGCGGCCCCCGACGCCGCCGCCACGCCCCCCGACCAGACCCGCGACGCGACCCCGCCGCCCCCGCCTCCCCCTCCGCCCTTGCCGCCGGCCAGGGCCGAGGAAACCCCGCCCCCGCTGCCGCCCACCCCGC
>CAXTDZ010000103.1:0-15955 GCA_964243035.1 uncultured Lichenihabitans sp. | reverse complement strand
CCTTCTCCCCGCGTAGCGGGGCGAAGGACAGAGCTTGGCACAGGGTTGCGTTGACCTGAGTTCAGACCCTGGATGGAGGGGCGGCACCGCCGGCCTTCATACGCTCCGGCGATGACGCCCGGATCAAAACGATATTGGCCGGGCACGCCGTCCGGCTGCACAAACGACGCCAACCAGAACAAGACGTCCGGCGCGGCTCCAAGACGCCGGGTTGGGAGGAAACGCCCCGTGGTCACCACCTTCTACATGCCGACGCGCGTCGTGGCGGGCCCCGGCTCGCTCGCCACGATCGGGACGCTCGCCCGCGACCTGAGGATGACGCGCGTCCTGGTGGTGTCCGATCCCGTGATCTCGGCCCAACCGTTCCACGCCGACGCGCTCGCGGCGCTCGACGGGGCGGGGCTGGCCATCGCCCGCTTCGACGAGTGCGGGATCGACGCGCGCTGCTCGCACATCGACGACCAGGGCGCGCGCGTGCGGCGCGACCGCATCGACGGGGTCGTGTGCATCGGCGGCGGCTCGGTGATGTGCACCGGCAAGGGCATCGCCATCGTCGCCACCAACGACAGGCCCATGGCCGAGTGCACCGGGGTCGGCAGGTTCGACCGCCGAGCGCTGCCCATGATCATGGTGCCGACCACCGCGGGGTCCGGGTCCGAGGTGTCGCAGTGGACCATCGTCAAGGACGAGGTGCGCCACCTGAAGCTGCTCGGCGGCGGCCCGCTGTCCTTCCCCGACGCCGCCATCCTCGACCCCGTGACGCTGCGCTCGCTGCCCATGCACGTGGCGGCGCTGCCCGCCGTGGACGCCCTCACGCACGGCGTCGAGGCGTATCTCAGCGGCATCGCGTCCCCCATCACCGACGCCCTGGCGCTCGGGGCCGTGCGGCTCCAGTTCGGCTCGCTCCGGGCCTCCATCAACTCCGACGACGAGCGGGCGCGCGCCGACAACCTGGTCGCCTCCTGCATGGCCAACATCGCCTGCGGCAACGCCCGGCTCGGCCACGGCCACGCGCTGTCGCTGCCGCTCGAAGGCCACCTCGACCTGCCTCACCCGTTCGGGGTGGGCGTGCTGCTGCCGCACGTCGTGCGCTTCGACCTCGCCGTTCTGCCGCAGAAGGTGAGGCCGCTCGCCGAGGCGCTGGAGGTCGATGATCGGGGCCTCAGCCGGGCCGAGGCCATCGAGGCCTGCGCGGACGCGATCCGCGCGCTCTACGCCGACATCGGCTTCCCCGAACGGTTCACGGCCGAGCAGCTTCCCGCAACCCGCGTCCGCGAGATGGCCCAGCGCGCCGTGCCCGGCCTCTACGCCGGGATCGCGGCCCGGGACTTCGACCCGTCCACCGCGGGTGACCGCACCGTGATCGCCTGCCCCTCCGCGCGCAAGATGACCGTCGCCCAGGCCGAGGCGATCTTCGCGCGCTGCCTGGCCTGACCGCCGCCACGATTTTGGGGAGACCGCCTTGGCCGAGCTGATCCTGCACCACTACGACCTGTCGCCCTTCGGCGAGAAGATCCGCCTGGCCCTGGGCCGCAAGGGCCTCGCCTGGCGCTCCGTGGAGGTGCCGATCTGGCCGCCCCGGCCCGACACGGTGCCGCTCACCGCGGGCTTCCGCCGCACGCCCGTGCTGCAGGTCGGCGCCGACGTCTACTGCGACACGCTCCTGATCCTGCGCGAGCTCGACCGCCGCCACCCCGAGCCCACCCTCTACCCCGAGGGCGCGGTGGGGCTCGGCGCCGTGCTGAGCTGGTGGGCCGACACCACCATGTTCCTGCCGGCCGCGACGCTCGCCACCAGCATCATCGGCGACGCCGTGCCCGAGGCCTTCATCGCCGACCGCATCGCCTTCATGAAGCACGACTTCTCCAAGGCGGCCTCCCTGCGGGACCTGCCCCTCAACCGGCAGCGCGTCGCGGCGCAGATGGTCTTCATCGCCGACATGCTGAAGGACGGCCGGCCCTTCCTGCTCGGCCCGACGGTGTCGGTCGCGGACCTGTCCGCCTACCACCCGCTCTGGTTCGCGCGGAAGAACGGCGGCGCCGAGGCCGAGGCCATGCTGCCCTTCGCGCCCCTGGCCTCCTGGATGGACCGCGTCGCGGCGCTGGGCCACGGCGAGCGGCGGGCGATGGAGGCGGCCGAGGCGCTCGACGTCGCCCGCGCGGCCGAGCCGGGGCCCGTGCGCGGTGTCGCGGCCGATGACCCGTCGGGACTGAAGGCCGGCGACCGGGTCGCGATCCGTTGCGACGACGCCAACGACCCCGTCTCGGGCACGCTGGTGGGCGCGGACGCGACCGAGCTGGTGATCCGCCACGAGGACCCGCGCGTGGGCACCGTCCACGTCCACGTCCCCCGCTTCGGCTACGGCGCGGTCGCGGAGGCCGCCCGATGAGGATCCTGTCGAACACCACGAGCCCGTTTGCCCGCATCGCCCGCGTCGCGCTGATCGAGAAGGGCTATGACGCGTCCGGCCTGCGCATGATGAACCCGTGGGCCGACGACGCCGAGATGCTGCGGCTGAACCCGGCCTCAAAGGTGCCGACGCTGGAGCTGCCGTCCGGCCTGCCGCTGTCCGAAAGCCTGCTGATCCTGCTGTGGCTGGAGAAGACGGTGCCCGAGCCCTCGCTGCTCGGCGACGACGTCGACCGCGTCGTCTCGCAGGCGGGCCTCGCCATGGGCGTGATCGACGCGATGGCGAACCTCGTCACCGGCCGGATGCAGATCGACGCGGGCTTCGAGGACAGCAGGGTCGGGCTGAAACGCCGGCGCACGGTGGTCAACGGCTTCCGCGCCCTCGAAGCCGACCCGCCGCCCTACCGGGGCGGGGTGCCCGACATCGCGGTGCTGACCGCGGCGGTGGCGGCCGACTACCTGCCGCTGCGCTTCCCCGACCACCCCTGGGTCGAGCCGATCCCGAAGCTGGAAGCGCTGCGCAATGCCGTGGCGGACCGCCCGGCCTTCGCGGAAACGAAGCCCTACATCCCGTGACGGCCGCGCCGCCGCGCTCAAGCAGGACACACCAGGAGGAGACGCCGTGGCCACCGCCGACACCAACAAGCAGCTCGCCCGCGACTACTTCCAGGCCTTCCTCGACCGCGACGAGGCGTGGTGGACGGCCCATATCGCGCCGGAGTTCCAGCGCCACGATCCCGGCCTGCCCTTCGAGGTGAGGGGCCCGGAGGGCGTCAAGCAGCTCGCCGACGCGCTCCACCCCGGCATCCCGGACATGACGCTGCCCATCGAGGACGTGATCGCGGAGGGCGAGAAGGTGCTGGTGCGCCTGCGCGTGAAAGGCACGCACGGGGGCGACCTGATAGGTCTCAAGGCCACCGGCAGGCCGATCGACATCGGCGTGCTGGACCTGTTCCGCTTCCAGGACGGCCTGCTGGTCGAGCACTGGGCGCTGCTCGACAACCTCGGGTTGCTCCGCCAGATCGGCGTCACGTCCATCTGAGGCGGCCTACGCGGCCACCTCCGGCACCGTGTCGATCACGGTGCCGTCCCTGTACTCGACGGTCGCGACCGTGCGCCCCTCGGGCCGCGGCCGGAGGGGCTGGGTGGCGAGCGCGGCCGCGCGGGCGATCAGCTCGTCCATGGCCAGCACCGGCAGGCCCGCGTCCCTGAACCGGTCCGCCAGGTCGGCGCGGGCCGGGTTGACCGCCAGGCCCACCTCGGTCGCGACCACGTCCACCGTGGGGCCGGGCGTCGTCACCGTGCGCACCCGCTCGACGAGCTTGGCGTGGCCGCCGGCCGTGAGCCGGCTCGTCACGATCGCGAGCTTGGCGCCGGCCGCCGTGTCGGCGTGGCCGCCCGAGCCGCCTATGATCTGGCCGTGGCTGCCGGTCGCGACGTTGACGTTGAAGCCGCGGTCGACCTCGGTCGCGCCCAGGATCACGGCGTCGAGCTGGTCCACCACGGCGCCGCGCCGGTGCGGGTTGGCGTAGCGCGAGGCCGACATGGCGAGGTGTTTTGGGTTTCGGGCGAAGGACCGCACCGCCTCCAGGTCGAAGCACTGCACGTCGAGCAGGGTCCGGAACAACCCTTCCTCAAGCATGGCGACGTGCTGGCCCGTGATGCCGCCCGACGCGAAGCTGCCCACGACGCCCCGCCCGCGCATCAGCGCGCGCACCTCGGCCGCGGCCGCGAGCGACACGCCGCCCGCCCCCGTCTGGAACGAGAAGCCCTCGAGGAGCAGGCCGGAGGCCGCGATCGCCCGCGCCGCCAGGTCCGCGATCGTCAGCCCCGCGGGCTCGGTCGTGGGCCGCGTCGTGCCCGACACGATGCCGGCCGCGTCGCCGATGGAGGGCACCGCGACCACGGCGTCCACGCTTTCCTGCCCGATCGCGACCGGGCAGGCCGGGTAGGGCACCAGGTTGTCCGTGACCGCCACCACGAAGCGGGCGTGGGCCGCGTCGACCTGCGGGTAGCCCAGCGTGCCGCAGGCGGAGGGGCCGCTGACCCCGTTCAGGTTGCCGAGCGGGTCGGCGGTGGGGGCCGCGACAAAGGCCGCGTCGATCCGGATCTCCCCCGCCTCGATCGCGCGCGCCCGTCCGCCGTGGGTCAGCAGGCGGGCCGGCGCGGGCAGGCGGCCGGCCGAGATCGCGGCCGCGACGGGCCCCGCCACGAAGCCCGCCGACACGGAACGAACCGTGCCCGTCGCGATGTGCTCAACCAGCGGGGCGTGCACGGCGAACAGCGAGGACGCCGCGACGTGGACGTCGCGGAGGCCGCGCCGGGCCACCGCCGCCATCACGGCGTTCAGCACGCCGTCGCCGTTGCGCAGGTGGTGGTGGAACGAGATCACGGCCCCGTCGCGCAGCCCGGCCGCCTCCACCGCGCCGTCGAGGTCGGCAAGGAGCTTGGTCGGGCGTCGCTGCGTCTTCGCTCCGGTGAACAAGGCGGGTCCTCCAACGTGGACGGGCAGGTTACCCGGACGGAGCCGCCTTGCCCCATCGTCTTTCCGGATCACCGCCCCAGCGAAACGCGATCGGACGGCTTGCCGGTCCGCCCGCTCGCCTTCGGCTCGTCCCGACCCCACATGCTCCGGCACGATGGGGAGGTGCGTGCCATGCTGTCAAACGGGGAACTCGCCGGCCGCCTGGTTTGCGCGGCGGCGTTCGGCGGCGTCATCGGCTTCGAGCGGGAGCGGCTGCTGTGGGCCGCGGGCTTGCGGACCCACATGCTGGTCTGCGTGGGCTCGGGCCTCATCATCATCGTGTCGGCCTACGGCTTCAACGACGTGATCGGCAAGAACGTCGTGCTGGACCCGTCCCGGATCGCCGCGCAGGTCGTGTCGGGCGTGGGCTTCCTGGGCGCGGGCACCATCCTGTTCCGCGGCGAGGCCGTCCGCGGCCTCACCACGGCCGCGAGCCTCTGGGCCGTGGCCGCGATCGGCCTCGCGGCGGGGGCCGGGATGTATCTGGCGGCCACCGTCGGCACCGCGATCGTGCTCGGCGTCCTGGCGGGCCTGAAGCCCGTCGAGGAGCGCTACCGCCGCCGGATGCAGACGCGCGGGTTGACGCTGCTGGCGCGGCACGGGGAGTTCTCGCTGGACGCGCTGAACCAGGTGTCGGGCGCGCACGCGCGCCGCGTGCGCCAGTTCGTGCTCCGGCCGAGCGGCACGGAGGACGTCGACGAGGTCGAGATCACCTTCGAGCGGCTCCCGGAGCCCGCGTTCCGCGACGTCGTGCGCAGGCTCAAGGACCTCCCGGCCGTGACGCAGGTCGAGACCGCCGACGGCGCGTGAGACCCCTCAGGCCCATTCGCCGGCGCGGAACACCGGCACGCGGGTGCCGTCGGCGTGCAGGCCGTCGATGTCGATCTCGCGCGAGCCGATCATCCAATCGATGTGGATGAAGCTCCTGTTGCCCCCCTGCGCCTCGACCTGCTCCGGGCTGAGGCCGGCCCCGCCCGCGAAGCACTGCGAGTAGCACTGGCCGAGCGCGATGTGGCAGGCGGCGTTCTCGTCGAACAGCGTGTTGAAGAACAGCAGGCCCCCCGCCGAGATGGGGGAGGAGTGCGGCACCAGCGCCACCTCGCCCAGGCGCCGCGCGCCCTCGTCGGTGTCCAGCACCTTGTTGAGCACCGCCTCGCCCCTCGCGGCGCGGGCCTCCACGATGCGGCCGCCCTCGAAGCGCACCGCGATGCGGTCGATCAGCGTGCCCTGGTAGGACAGGGGCTTGGTGCTCGCGACCGTACCTTCCACGCGCCGGGCGTGGGGCGTGGTGAACACCTCCTCGCTGGGGATGTTGGGGTTGCAGACGATGCCGTTCTTGGCGGCCGAGGCCCCGCCCTGCCATTCGTGCCCGTCCGCCAGCCCCACGGTGAGGTCGGTGCCCGGGCCCCGGAAGTGCAGCGCCTGGAAGTTTTGGGCGTTGAGCCAGGCCGTGCGCGCGCTGAGCGCGGCGTTGTGGGCGGCCCAGGCCGCCACGGGGTCGGGGCCGTCCACGCGCGAGGCCGCGAAGATGGCCCGCGCGAGCTTGGCCTCCGCCTCGGCCGCGGGCTCGCCGGGGAACATCCGGGCCGCCCAGGAGGGGCCCGGATAGGCCACGATGGTCCAGTTGGTGTCGAAGCCCGTGATCTTCTCCAGGGCGGGCTGGTAGGCGACCGAGTTGGCCTTGCTGGCGCGGGACACCTTGGCGGGGTCCTGGTCGGCGAGCAGCATCGGGTCGTCGCCCACCACCGCGAGCCGCGCGGTGTTGGCCCCGAAAGCCTTGGCGACCCCCTCGTAGAGCCAGCCCGCGGCGCGGTCGAACCCCTCGTCCGCCCCGTAGCGGTAGCGGGCCAGCGTGGTTTCCTCGTCGGACAGGAGCGGCGTCACCAGGCCCGCGCCGGCCCGGTAGGCGTGCTCGACGATCCGGCGCACCAGGGGCAGCGCCGTCACGGGGGCGGTGAGGAACAGGTCCTGCCCCCGGCGGAGGTTGAGCCCGACCTTGACGGCGGTCTCGGCCAGGGCGTCCAGCTTGGCTGGGTCCATGGTGGGGGAGCTGTGCGGGTCAACTGTCATGGGGGCCGGGACCGTTTCGGGGACGTGGCCCGGATCATAGAGCGCTCCGCCCGGGGCCGCCACGGGTCCCGGGCACGGTGTCCTTCAACCGCGGCTCGCGCGGGGTGCGGGCGCTCAGGCGTCCGCGGTGGTTTCCGCCGCGTGGGTGAGGGCCTCGCCCAGCGCCTTGATCTTCTCGGCGTTCTTGCCCTCGCTCTTGCCCGCGATGGTGACCGTCTCCTTGCCGAGCTTGAGCACGAGCTTCTTGACCTGCTCGCCGTTGATCGTCTCGGCCTGCAGGTGCTTCTTCAGCGCCTCCAAGTCCCTGAGGATGCCCTTGGCGCCGGGCGCCTCGACCTTTTCGAGGGTCGCTTCCCATCCCTCGATGTTCTTGACCGCCGCCGACACCGTGAACCCCTTCACGCCGTCCTTGATGTGCTTGATCGTCGCGTCGAACTGGGGCACGCCTGATCCCTCCATGCTGTGGCGGCGCGGCGTCCGGCCGCGCGCGGTCAGGCAATTCGCCCCTCCGGGCGCGGGTTGCCGGGCGTGAACGCCGGCCGGGCGCGACACAAGGACCCGGCCCGGACGGGGCAACACGGGCGCGCGTCCCGCGTTCCCCGCCCTGATCGAGCATGGGCGGCCACGGGGTGCCGCTCCAGGGGAGCCCGCCGCCATGGCAGACCAGTCCGACGCCGCCGCGCACAAGAAGATCTTCGACCTCGTGGGGACGATCGACTACGCGGTGGTCACCACGCGCGCGCTCGCCGAGGGCGAGGGCGGGATGCACGCCCGCCCCATGGCCTACCGCTCGGCCGAGCCCGACGGGGTGTTCTGGTTCTTCACCAAGCGCAACTCGCGCAAGGTGGAGGAGCTCAAGGCCGACCCGGCCACGCTGGTGAGCTTCGCCGACCCGCGCAAGCAGAATTTCGTGACGATCGGCGGAACGAGCACCATCGTCGAGGACCGCGCCAAGGTCGGGGCGCTGTGGAGCGAGATCTACCGGGCCTGGTTCCCCAACGGGCCCGAGGACCCCGACGTGGTGCTGATCCGCGTCGAGGCCGCCCACGCGGAATATTGGGACAATCCCACGAGCGCGATGGTCTACGCGCTCGGCTACCTCAAGGCGGTCACGACCGGCAAGCCCGCCAAGCCCGGCGACGTCGGCAAGGCGGACTTCGCCTGAGCGGCCCGAACCGCGCGGGCCGCCCCCGCGTTGACGGACGATGGAACCCGCCGCGCAGAACCGGACGATCCTGGTCATCGAGGACGACCCGGTCCTGCTCGCCGGGGCTGCCGACCTGTTCGAGGCGGCGGGGATGACGGTCGTGGGCTTCGCCAACGGCGACCGTGCGCTGGACTACCTTCGGACGGACGGGGCGAGGGTCGCGGCCGTGTTCACCGACGTGAAGATCCTGGGTGAGACGGACGGCCTCGACCTCGCCGGACAGGTCGCGGAGACCTGCCCCCACATCGCGGTCGTCGTCACGTCCGGGGAGATCCCCGAGTCGCCCGCGCACCTGCACCCGCGCGTCCGCTACCTTCGCAAGCCCTGGCAGCCCTTCGACGTGCTGAACGCCGTCATCGACGCCAAGTCGCAGGACTGAGGCGTCACGGCTCGGCCGCGAACACCGGCGGGAGGTCGGCGAGCCGGGGCAGTTTGGTGTCCTTGTCGGAGAGCACCGCGCCGCCCGGCGGCAACGGCCAGGCGATCCCCAGCGCCTCGTCGTCCCACAGGATGCCGCCGTCGTGCGCGGGGCTGTAGAAGTCCGTGACCTTGTAGGCCACGGCCGTGTCGGGCTCCAGCGTGCAATAGCCGTGCGCGAAGCCCGGCGGCACCCAGATCTGCGTTCCGGTGGCGGCGTCGAGCCGCGCCGCCACGTGCCGCCCGTAGCTGGGCGACCCCACCCGGATGTCCACGGCCACGTCGAGGATCGCGCCCTTCAGCACGCGCACGAGCTTGCCCTGGGCCGCGGGCGGCCGCTGGAAATGCAGGCCGCGCAACGTGCCGGTCTCGGCCGAGAAGGCCTCGTTGTCCTGAACGAACGTCACGGCCGCGACCTCGCCCGCGAAGGCCCGCGCGCTGAACGTCTCCGAGAACCACCCCCGCGCGTCGCCGAAGCGCCTGGGCGTGACCAGGACCACGTCGGGAATGGCGAGACGCTCGACCTGCATGGCCCGGCTCCGCGATGGGGACAGGTTGACTTCCGCCGCGTTGCTAGCCCCGGCGGGCGCGGGAGGTCAACCGCGGGTCCGGGCCCCGTTTGGGCGCCCCGGCCGCGGGCCGGCTCACGCGGCCGCGGCGACCCCGGGGCTCACGCCGCCCGCGGCGCACAGCTTGTCCAGGCAGACCTCGCGCGTGAGCGGGCGGTCGAAGAAGTAGCCCTGCCCCTCGTCGCATCCCAGGGTGCAGACCAGTTCGACGTCCCCTTCCGTTTCCACGCCCTCGGCCGTCGTCGTCACCCCCAACCGCCCCGCCAGGAGCGTGATCGCCTCGATGATGGCGGCGGACTGCGGCTTGCCGGCGGCTTCCCGGACGAAGCTCTTGTCGATCTTGATCTTGTCGATCGGGTAGGTCTGGAGGTAGGCCAGCGACGAGTAGCCCGTCCCGAAGTCGTCGAGCGCGATGCGGACCCCGAGGGTCTTGAGGTCGGTCAGGATCCGCAGCGTTTGGGCGGTGTCGCGCAGCAGGACGGACTCGGTGATCTCCAGCTCGACGCGGCTCGGCACCATCCCGGTGCGGGCCAGGATGCCGGCCAGGGTGGCGGGAAGGTCGTCGCCGTCGAACTGGTGGGCCGACAGGTTGATGCAGATGCGGATGTGGTGCGGCCACGCCTTCGCGACGCGGCAGGCTTCCTCGATGACCCAGGTCCCGATCTGCTTGATGAGGCCGATCTCCTCCGCCACGGCGATGAACTTCGCCGGGGGCACGAAACCCCGGCGGGGGTGGTTCCAGCGCGCCAGGGCCTCGAAGCTGACGATCGTCCGCGACTTGAGGTCGACGAGGGGCTGGAAATGGAGGTCGAGCGTCCCGTCCGCCACGGCCTGCCTCAGGTCGGCCTCGAGTTCCCGGCGCGTGAGCAGCTTCTTGCTCATCTTGGAGTTGTAGACGCGGAACGTGTTGCGGCCCGCGCTCTTGGCCTCGTAGAGGGCCACGTCGGCGAATTTCAGGAGGTCCTCGGCGCCGCACCAGTCGGCCGGCGTCGACGCGATCCCGATGCTCGCCGCGATCTGCACGGATTTGCCGTCGAGCGTGAACGGGTCCCTGAGCAGCCCCTCCACGAGGCCGGCGACGTTGATCGCGACGCGGTGGGCGCTCCGCGCGACGAGGAGAATGGCAAACTCGTCGCCGCCGAGGCGCGCCAGGGTGAGGCCCTCCCTGGGCAGGCCTCGGAACCGCTCGGCGATCGCCTTGAGAAGCTCGTCGCCCGCCGAATGGCCGAGGGAGTCGTTGATGGCCTTGAACGAATCCAGGTCGAGCAACATGAGCCCGACCTCGTTTCCGGGACCCGGGTCGTTGATGTGATCCGCGAGGGTTTCGGTGAAGGTCAGCCTGTTCTGCAGGCCGGTCAGGTTGTCCCGCCGGGCCACGGCGCGAACCTGGTCGACGCGTTTCAGGAGCCAAAGGATGACGAGGCACCCCAGGCCGCCGACGGCGGCGCTCAGCCAAAGGTAGGCCTGCCCGCTTCGCCGCACGGCGGCTTCCTGGGCCACGAGGTCGGCCCGGAAGTCCTCGTTGGTCACCGCGGAGATGCGGCGTCCCTCGCGTTCCAGCCCGGTGAGCTGGGCCGCCGTGTCGGAACCGGTCGCGGACGCCTGGGGTCCGAGCGACGTCTGGAGGTCGCTCAGCCCCTCGTTGAAGGCGAGGCTCGCCGCGATGCCGGCGGGATCGGACCCGATCCGAAGCTCCGCCACGCCGGAGAAGGCCGTCCAGCTCCGGACCAGCGCGGCCATGGCGCGACCGACCGCGTCGTCGCCGGCCGCGGCAGTGGCGTGACGCCCCTTGAGGGCGGCGCGCAGGTCCGAGGTCGCGGTCATGACGCCCGCGAAGGAGGGCTCTCTCGACAGCTTGCCGAGCGTCTCCTCCTTGTGGACGAGCACCAGCGCGACATGCGCGGTCAGCGCCAGCAGGGCACCGGCGCCCACCACGGCGAAGGCTCTCCAGTGTCTCGGCTGCTTGCGCATTACGACCTGAACGTTTTCGGGACGTCGTAGCGAACTGCTTACCTCGAAAGGTTTAATCCGCGGTAACGGGATCATATCCTTTGCAAGGAGTGGCGGCGGGTTCCCGGCGCGGTGGTGCCCGGCTCCGGCCCGCCGTCCTCAGTGGAAGTTGCGTCCCTTCGGCATGGCGCGGGCCGCCGCGGCGTGGCCGGGCGCGCTGCCGCGGTTGTCGCGGGCGAGGGGAAAGCCGGCGCTGCCGACCGTTTCCCGGGCGCCGCGGTCGGCCCCGGTCCTGGACACGACGGGCCTCGCCACCTCGTCGGCCCGCGCCAGGCTCGACACCTCGGGACCGCGCCGCGACAGGGTGGCGAGCAGGGGGGACAGGTCCGCGACCCGCTCGGCCACCACGTGGACCACCCCCGCGTGGTTCTGCAGCCGCCCCGTCACGGCCACGAAGCGCGCCGCCACCACGGCCGCGCGCTGCCGCTCGAACACCGTTGGCTTGACGATCACGTTGGCCACCCCCGTCTCGTCCTCGATCGTCACGAAGATGATCCCCGCCGCCGTGCCGGGGCGCTGGCGGATCAGCACCAGCCCCGCCACCGTGACCTGCCCCCCGGGGGCGCGGGCTCCCAGGTCGGCGGCCCGCAGGGCGCGCCGCCCGTCGAGCGTCGCGCGCAGGAACGACACGGGGTGCGCCTTCAGCGACAGCGACAGGGCGCGGTAGTCCTCCACCACGTGCTCGCCGGGCGGCATGCGGGGGAGGCTGGCCTCCGCCTCGACCTCCCCCGAGGTCCGCGCGAACAGCGGCAGGTCGTCCTTGTCGCCGCTCCGGTTGAGGCCGCGCACGGCCCACAGGGCGTCGCGCCGGTCGAGCCCCAGCGAGCGGAAGGCGTCGGCCGCGGCCAGCCGCTCCAACGCCTGGCTCCCGAGCCGGGCGCGCAGCCACAGGTCGCGCACCGAGTCGTAGCCCGGCCCCCGCGCGTCCACGAGCAGCGCGGCGTCCGCCTCGCGCAGGCCCTTGACCTGGCGGAGGCCCAGCCGCAGCGCCCGGTCGCCCAGGATGGCGCCCGCCATCGTGACGTGATCCGGGTGCAGGGCTCCCGCTCCGGTTCCGTCCTCCAGCGCGTGGTCCCACCGCGACGCGTTGACGTCCGCGGGCCGGACCTCGACGCCGTGGTCGCGGGCGTCGCGCACGAGCTGGGCGGGGGCGTAGAAGCCCATCGGCTGGCTGTTCAGCATCGCGCAGGCGAACACGTCCGGGTAGCGGCACTTCAGCCAGGCCGAGGCGTAGACGAGCAGCGCGAAGGAGGCCGCGTGCGACTCGGGGAAGCCGTAGGTCCCGAACCCCTCGATCTGCTTGAAGCAGCGCTCCGCGAACTCGCGCGGGTAGCCCTTCCGCACCATGGTCTCGACCATGCGGTCGCGCAGGCCGCCGATGGCGCCCGCGCGCTTGAAGGTGGCCATCGCGCGCCTGAGCTCGTCGGCCTCGGCGGACGTGAACTCCGCCGCCACCATGGCGATCCGCATGGCCTGTTCCTGGAACAGCGGCACGCCCAGCGTCTTCTTGAGGATCTCCTTGAGCTCGGGCGACGGATACTCGACCGCCTCGCGGTTCAGCCGGCGCTTCAGGTAGGGATGCACCATGTCGCCCTGGATGGGCCCCGGCCGCACGATCGCGACCTCGATCACCAGGTCGTAGAAGCAGTCGGGCCTGAGGCGCGGCAGCATGGACATCTGCGCCCGGCTCTCGATCTGGAACACGCCCAGCGTGTCGGCGCGCGCGATCATGGCGTAGACGGCGGGCTCCTCCTTGGGGATGCTGTCGAGCGCGAGCCTCCGCCCGTAGTGGGCTTCGAGCAGATCGAACCCGCGCTTCAGGCAGGTCAGCATGCCCAGCGCGAGCACGTCGACCTTGAGCAGACCCACGGCGTCGAGGTCGTCCTTGTCCCACTCGACGGTGGTGCGCTCCTTCATCGCCGCGTTGGCGACCGGCACGGTTTCGTCGAGCCGCGCGCGGGTGATCACGAAGCCGCCCGTGTGCTGGGACAGGTGGCGCGGGAAGCCCGCCAGCTCGCCCGCGAGGCGCAGCACGGCGGCCATCCGGGGCTCGTCGGGGTCGAGCCCGACGCGCCTGGCCTGGTCCGTGTCGACCCCGCCCGACCAGTAGCCCCACACCGTGCCCGTCAGCGCCGCGACGGTGTCGTCCGACAGCCCGAAGGCGCGGCCCACCTCGCGCAGCGTGGAGCGGGTGCGGTAGGTCACCACCGTCGCGGTCAGCCCCGCGTGGAGCCGCCCGTAGCGCCCGTAGATGTGCTGCATGACGACCTCGCGCCGCTCGTGCTCGAAGTCGACGTCGATGTCGGGCGGCTCGTTGCGCGAGGGCGAGATGAAGCGCTCGAACAGGAGGTTGGTCAGCTCGGGGCTGACGTCCGTGATGCCCAGGCAGTAGCAGAGCAGCGAGTTGGCGGCCGAGCCGCGCCCCTGGCACAGGATGCCCTGGTCCTTGGCGAAGCGCACGATGGCGTGCACGGTCAGGAAATAGGCCGCGTACGCCATCTGGGCCACGATCGCGAGCTCGCGCGCGAGCCCGTCCCGCACCCCTTCGGGCACGCCGGCCGGGTAACGCTGCGCGGCGCCCGCCGCGGCATAGGCCTCCAAGGCATCCTGCTCGCTCGCGAAGCCGTCGCGCGACTCGTCCGGGTACTCGTTCCTGAGCTGGTCCAGCGAGAAGCCGATGCCGTCCAGGAAGTGGCCCGTCTCGGCCACCGCGTCCTCGATCCCCTCGAACAGCCGCGCCATCTCGACCGGGGCCTTGAGGTGGCGTTCCGCGTTGGCCGCGAGCCGGAAGCCCGCCTCGTCCAGGCTCACCCCGTGGCGGATGCAGGCCAGCACGTCGCTTAAGGGGCGGCGGTCGGGCGCGTGCATGGTGACGTCGTTGGTGGCGATGAGCGGCAGCCCGTGAGCCCGGGCGAGCGCGACGCGGGTGGCGAGCCGCCGCTGCGGGTCGGGCCCGTAGGTGGGGACGGCCGCGACCCACACCCGGGCGCCGGCCGCGCGGAGGTCGCGAAGGAGCGCGCCGTCGTTCCGCGGGAGTTTTGGGGAGTGGCGTCCCGCCGCGGGCTCGAAGCGGTGCACCGAGGCGGCCCCGCCCGCTTCCCCGGCCGGGGCGCCCGCGCCGGGGCGGGAGGCCGGGGCCGGTCCGGGGAAGTCCACCACCTTGCCGGCCCGCCCCGCCGCCGCGAGGCCGTCCGCGAGCGCGGGCGGCACGCGGCCGGGGCCGGGCTCCTCCGCGGTGGAGCGGTCGGTGACGATCAGCTGCAGGCCGGGAGCCGCGGCGAGCAGGTCGGCGGCGAACAGGACGCAGGCGCCCTTGGGGGCCCGCGAGTTGCCCAGCGTCAGAAGCCGCGTCAGCCGCCCGTAGGCGGCGCGGTCGGCCGGGTAGGCCAGGACGTCGGGCGTGCCGTCCGCGAACACGAGGCGCGTGCCGCTCACCACCCTGAACGCGTCGCCCGCGAACCTGAGCCTCGCGAAGGACCAGGCCCGCACGATCCCCGCCATCGTGTTGCGGTCCGCGATCCCGATGCCGGCGAGCCCCAGCCCGTGCGCCTGCGCCACCAGTTCCTCGGGGTGGGAGGCGCCGCGGAGGAAGCTGAAGTTGGTCGCGACCCCCAGTTCCGCGAAGGGCGGCACGGTCGCGGCCCTCAACCGAACAGCCCGTGGAGGAACCAGCGCGGTTGCAGGGCCTCGCCGTCCTCCGTGTCGGGCTCGGCCGCGACCAGCTCGCGGCAGATCCCCTCGCGGAAGAGCCAGTAGCGGCGCCCGAACCCGTCCTCGGCGCGGAAGTAGTCGCGCGTCAGCCCCGGCGCGCCCGCCCGCCACCATTCGGGCGCGATCCGCTCCGGGCCCTCCACCGCGACCACGTCGTGGACCGCGCGGCGCCACCGGAAGCGGCGCGGGGGGCCGTCGGGGAAGGCCGACACCGTGTCCGTGACGGGTTCGGGCCGGTCGAACAGGCGGATCGGCCGGTCGGGCGCCTCCGGGTGCGCGGGAACCGGGGACCGCGCGCCCCCGAGCGCCGCGGGGACGGCCCGGCTCGCGCGCTCGGGCACGTGGGTGGCCTCCCCCGCGAGCCGCGACACCTGGGCCGCGCCGAGCCGCGCCCCCAGCCGGTCCACGAGGTCGGCCAGGTCCGACGCCCCCGCCCGCGGCGCAGCCTCGGGCGCGAGCCCGTGCTGCACGACCGCCATCGGCTCCGTGCGGGTCGCGGACAGGTCCGCCGCGTCGAAACCGAAGCCCGCCTCGATCCCGTCCTCGCCCAAACCCTCGACCCGCTCCCGGAACAGCCGTGCCAGGGCGTCCGGGCGGTCCAGCGGGCGCGCCGCGCCCACCGCGACGCGGGCGACGGCGCCGTCCACCCGCATGAACCGCGCCTCGATCCGCCGCGCGCCCCGGCCGCCGCGGCGCAGGGCCTCGCACAGGCGGACGGACAGGTCGTGCAGCACGCGCTCGATCGCCTCGCGCGTCGCGATCGGCTCGGCGAAGCGCCGCTCGACCCGGAAGCGGGGCGGCTCGGGGCAGGGCGAGATCGGGTGCCGCGCCCCGCCCAGCACGGCGTCGAGCCGGCCCAGCAGCGCCTCGCCGAAACGGGCCGCGAGCGGGGCCCGGGGCTGGCGCAGGAGGTCGCCCACCCCGTGCAGCCCCGCCTGCGCGAGCGCGTCGACGAGGTCGGGCCCGATGCGCAGCGCCGCGAGCGGCAGCCCCGCGGCCAGCGCGCGGAACGCGTCCCCCTCCGGCCCGGACCGGGCC
>CAXTDZ010000102.1:0-16031 GCA_964243035.1 uncultured Lichenihabitans sp. | reverse complement strand
GCGCGGCGCGCGGGCTGGCGCGCCTCGGCGGCACGCACGGCGGCGCGGCGGCACCCCTCTTCGACGCCGTCAAGGTCGGCCCGCGCCTCGGCGGCCTCCCGCTCGCGGGAGGCGAGCGCGGCCTTGCCGGCGTCGAGCCTCCCCACGGCCTCGTCGCGGGCGCGGGAGCGCACCAGCGCCACGTCGCGCTCGGCCTCGGTCCGGCCCCGCGCGACCCCCAATTCCTTGAGCGTGGCGCCGAGCCGGGCCGCGCGGGCCTGGGCATCGCGAGCGCGGACCAGCTTTGCGCCGGCCGCCGCGAGCCGGTCGTCGCGGGCGTGGCGGGCCAGGATCTCGGTCTTGGCGGACAGCGCCGCGACCTTGTCGTCGTGCGCGCGGAGGCGCGCCTCGACCTCGGCGCGCTCGCGCTCCAGCGCCTCGACCTCGTCGCCGAGCTTGCGGAAGTCCCCCTTGGGCTTCGGGGGCTCGCGCCTGTCCCAATGGTCGTTGCGGCGCTTCTCGGCGTCGGCCATCAGCCGGCGGCCGCGCTCGCCGCCCATGACGTGGCCGACCTCGCCTTCGAGGGCCACGGCCAACGTGCCGCGCGAGGCGCCCGCGCTCAGGCGCTGGTGGGCGGAGGCCTGCTCGACCCACAGGAGCCCGTAGATGCCGTGGTGCTCCTCGGGGCGGCGCTCGCCGCGGCCGGAGGGCGGCGCGAAGCCCAGGAGGTCGACGAGGCGCTCCTCCACGGCGTCGCCCGTGGTGCGGTTGCCCGCGGGATCGACCAGCTCGGCCTCGGGGCGCTGGCAGAAGGCCTTGCGCAGCCGCCAGCGGCCACCCTTCAGGTCGAACTCGACCGACACCTCCGGGCGCACCGCGGCGCCGTGCGGCTGCATGGCCTCGGCCACGAGCCCGCCCACCCGGTGGCGCTCGAACAGCGCCGCGCGCAGGGCCGCGAGCAGGGTGGACTTGCCCGCCTCGTTGTCGCCCACCACGACGTTGAGCCCGTCTCCCAGGTCGTCCACCACGGCGTGGCGCAACTTGCGGAAGTCGCGGACCTCGATGCGGCGGAGCTGCACGGGCGGCGCCTAGCTGGCTTGGCCGACGTGGTCGAGGTAGAGCATGCGCAGCGCCATGCGGGCCGCGTCGCGCTCCGGGTCGGCGGGATCGGCGGCCTGCGCCTTCAGGCGCTCCACCGCGAGGCGCACGAAGCCGCCGGTGTCGAGCGCGTCGAGGTCGTCGGGCGTGGGCTCGTCGCGCAGCGCGGCATCGTCCACCTCCAGGTGGTGCAGCCGGGCGGCCCAGCCGTCCAGCGCGCACCCGAGCCGGTGCCGCTCCGCGAGGCTGACGCTGCCCGACAGGCGCAGCGCCACGACGCTGTTGCGCGCCTCCCCGTCCAACCCGTCGAGGGTTTCCAGCGCGCGGTCGCAGGTGCCGAGCAGCTCCACCTCGCGGTCCGCCCAGGCGAAGCGGCCGACCCGCACGCGCTCGACGCCCGGCGGCGCCCCGGGGCCGTCGAGGGTGACGACGTGGACGTGGCCCGCCTCGTTGTCGCGGTGGCGGTCGGGCTCGGGCGTGCCGGAATAGTGGGTGCGGGGCGCGACCGCGAGCGCCCCGTGCCAGTCGCCCAGCGCCAGGTAGCGCAGGTCGGCCTTGGCGGCGCGGTCCTCGGCGATCTCGTTGCCGCTCTCGCCTCGCCCGGGCAGGCGGTTGGCGACGCTGCCGTGCGCCAGGCCCACGCGGGCGGCGCCCTCCGGGCTGGGGGCCGCGTCGAACCAGGCCGTGAGGTCGGCGGCTTCCCGCCTGCGGCGGAGCGGCGCGGGCAGCACCACGGCGCGGCCGTCCCACCGGTCCACGGCCGCGGGCTCGTCGGCGATCACCACGTTGGCGGGCACGCCGATGTCGCGCAGGCGCGTCCACACGCTGTGCGACAGGGCCGCGTCGTGGTTGCCCGGCAGGAAAACCCAGGTGCCGCAGAACTCCCGCAGCGCGTCGAGCGTCTGGTGGAGCGTCCGATTCGACACCGTGTTGCCGTCGAACGCGTCGCCCGCCACCAGCACGGCGTCGGCCTCGCGCTCCCGCGCGCAGGCCGCGATGCGCCGGACCGCGTGGATGCGCTCCCCGCGCAGGTCGTGCGCGACCTCGTCGGGGAACGAGCCGAACGGCTTGCCGACGTGCCAATCGGCGGTGTGGACGAAGCGGAACGCCATCGCGGTCGGAACTCGGGCTGCTCCCTACAGTATGGGGAAGCGCGAGCCGCCGCGCCAGCGAGCCCGCGACCTGTCAACAGGAGCTTGCGCGCGGCGGCGCTTCGGTCGTCACGTGTTGGCGGCGCGCCGGGGCTTGGGCCGGTCCGCCTCGCGCCCCGACAGCCAGGCGTCGAGCTTCTCCAGCGCGGGGCTGGTCACGGTTGGCGGCGCGGGCGGGGCGATCAGGCCGGTCTCGCGGAACCGGCGGGTGACCGTGAACAGGAGGTCGCTGGTGACGCGCGCCGCGCTCTCGATGTCCTCGATGAAGCACTGGAGCTCCAGCTTCATGGCCGTGTCGCCCAGCGCCGAGAAGATCACCTGCGGGGCGGGGATGGAGAGCACGTGCTCGTGCTCCTTGGCGGCCGCGACCAGGATCTCGCGCACCTGCTCGGGGTCCTGCCCGATGCCGATCGAGAACGGGATCCGGACGCGGCCCACGTGGTCGTTGCGCAGCCAGTTCTTGACCACGCCGCTGACCAGGTTGGAGTTCGGCACGATGATGGTGGCGCGGTCGAAGGTCTCGATCTCGGTGGAGCGCACGTTGATGCGCTTCACGTAGCCCTGCTCGTCGCCCACCACGACCCAGTCGCCGACCCGGATCGCGCGCTCCCACAGCAGGATCAGGCCCGACACGAAGTTGTTGACGATCGATTGGAGCCCGAACCCGATGCCGACCGACAGCGCCCCCGCCACGATCGCGAGCCGCTCGAAGCTCAGCCCCAGCTGGCTCAAGCCCAGCGAGACCGCCACCAGCACGCCCACGTAGCCCAGGCTCGTCTTGATGGAGTTCTGCAACCCCGTGTCGAGCCGGGTGTGGGGCAGGAACTTCACCTCCAGCCAGCGCTGCACGCCGCGCGTGACCGCGATGCCCAGGAGGAACAGCACCAGCGCCACCGCCACCGCGGACAGCGAGATGGTCACGTCGCCCACCGAGAAGCCGAAGAAGGCGGCCTTGGCGATGGTCCAGGCGTCGCCCGACTCGATCCGCCAGGGCGCCAGCACCAGCAGCACCGCGACGGTGATCAGCGCGACCCGGACCGCGCCCGCGAGCAGGATGCCGATCTGGTCGAGCGCGTCGCGGCGCATCCCGAAGTTCTGGATGAACAGCCGGCCGAGCGCCCGGTTGGGCTCGAACCCCGCAGCCGTTCCCTCGTCGGTCAGGGCCAGCAGGAGGAACAGCAGGATGCCGATCACCGAGCAGGCCACGATCTGCAGCACCAGGAAGGAGGCGAAGGCCACGAAGCCCGCGAGCAGCGCGCCGGAGAGCACGGTGAACAGCAGCCAGAACAGGAGCCGCAGCGGGCCCGACCAGTCGCGCCCCGTTTTGCGCACCGCGCGGGCGCTGGCGGCGCCCTCCGGGCTGCCGAGCTGGCGCAGCGCGACCCCGATCCCCGCGGTCGCGATTCCCGCCAGCACGCCGCGCGACGCCACCGCCGTGGGCAGGCCCACCGCGATCGCCTCGTTGAGCGCCTCCATGACGCGCGTCATGGCGACCGCGGCGCTGACCACGATGGCCAGCCGGTAGAGCCGCTCGGCCCCGAAGTCCGAGATGGGCGGCAGGCGCCGGTGGGTGGCGCGCGGCGACAGGAAGCCGCGCGCGAGGCCCACGTTGAGGCCCACGACAATGGCGCCGCGCAGCACGGCCGCCGCGATCGGCTCCAGCCGCGGCGTGATGAGGTCGAAGCCGCGCAGCACGGCGCCGGCCAGCAGCGCGAGCGCGACCGGGAGCACCGCCAGCACCACGGTGATCCACAGGGCCGCCGTCACCCGGCGGAGCCGCGTCGGGTTGTCGACGCGCGCGTCCCGCGCCGTCAGCCGGAGCGCGACGCGCCGCACGGGCAGGTAGGCCGCGACCACGGCCGCGAGCAGCACCAGCGCGGTGGTCCGCTGCCAGGCGTTGAGCCGCGCCCAGGGGCCGTCCCACCAGTCGCGCGCCAGCAGGCCCAGCGCGCCCATGTCGGCGGGCCACTCGGTCGCGACCGGCACCCACAGCCGCGGGTCGAGCAGGCTGTCGGACTGGGTCAGCACCGAGCGCGCGAAGGCGTCGCGGCGCTTGGCCACGATGCGGGCGTCGAGCTGCGCGCTCTGCACGGCCAGCACCTTGGCGCGCTTCACGGTGGCGTCGAGGTCGTCGAACAGCTTGCCCTGGGCGGCGCGCTCGGCCGTGATGGCGGGCGCCTCCGGCGGCGCCTTGGGGTCGGGCTTGGGGCCGAGCTGGGCGAGGCGCGCCTTCGCGGCGTCGAGGCGGGGGGTCAGCTCGGCCACCACCGCCTGGAGGTCGGCACCCACGGGGTCGACCTGCGCGCGAAGGTCCTGGAGGGTCGCGTCCGACAGGTCCGTGCGCCCGAGCGCGGCCTCGACCTGGTCGAGCGCGGATTTCGCCGCGTCGAGCTGCGCGATCGGGTTGGGAAGGGCATCCTGCGCCCGGGCGGCCGGCGCGGCGAGCGCGAGGAGGAGCAGCAGGCAGAACAGAAGGAAACGGCGCACGGGCAGGCCTCGGGCGGGGCACCCCGCCGGACGAGGGGCGGGCTCGCGGGAAAGAACGGAAGGGGGCTTAAGCCCGTCCAATCGGGCGATCTTGCGACGCTCGGCCGCGGCCGTGACACGGCGGCCCCGGCCGGGCTAGGCTCGCTCCCTGCGCCCGCGCCACCCGAGGGAGGAACCGCCCGGTGCTGAAAGGCCTCAACCCGCTGCTGTCGCCCGACCTCCTGCGCGTGCTGCGCGCGATGGGCCACGGCGACGAGATCGCCATCGTGGACGCCAACTACCCCGCCGAGGCGTCCGGCCGCCCCGTGCTGCGCTTCGACGGGCACCCCGCCGCGGCCGTGCTGGACGCGGTGCTGTCCGTGCTGCCGCTGGACGATTTCGTGCCGGAGGCGGCGTTCCGGATGGAGGTCGTGGGCGACCCCGGGGCCGAGCAGCCCGTCTTCGCCGAGTTCAGGGCCCTGCTGACCCGCCACGCGGGCGCGCCGACCCTGGGCCGCCTCGACCGCTTCGCCTTCTACGAGCGCGCGCGGGGCTGCGCGGCGATCCTGGCCAGCGGCGAGCGGCGGCTCTACGGCAACGTCATCCTGAAAAAGGGCGTGATCCGGCCGGCATAGGCGCGGGGTGGGCGAGTAGGTTGAGTTTTTTCAATCTTGGGTTGAGCTATCGCGTTAACCTTTGCATAATGGGTTTGCGCCGCTGATTCGCCCTCGACCGGTTCGGCGGCCCGGACTTCCCCGTCAAGCTCAGCCCGGACCATCCCACCATGTCAGCCATCGGGGACCGCACGGCGGTCGTCAGCCTGGGCGTGTCGTGCCAAACGGCGTGGCAGATCAACCGGCACGTCGGCCTGCTGTCGCGGCTCGCGGGCGAGGCGCTCCGCCGGGTCTCGACCCCGTTCGACTGGCTGATCATGCCGCCCGGGGCCTTCGTGAGCTGGATGGAGGCGGGCGCGCGGTTCCCCGCTTCCCCGGACGAGATCGTGGTCCACCCGAACTTCCGCTGGCCCCGGCACAACCTTCACTTCTGGCACGAGTTCACGCAGGACGGGGTTCCCGCCCTGCACGCGACCTTCGCGCGGACGCGGGCCAAGTTCGACCACCTGCTCGACCGGCTCGCCGCGATCCGCACCCGCGAGCGCCGGCTGTTCTTCGTGTCCAACACGCAGGGCAACCTCGACGAGGTCGAGCGGGTGTCGCCGACCTTGGATTTCGCCTTCACCCAGGACGCGATGGGGCGGTTGGAGCGCGCCGTCCGCACCGCGTTCGGCCAGGACAGCGAGGTCCATTTCGTGGCGCGCGCGGACCGCCTCGACCTCGCCGGCAACGCGACCGGCTTCAACGTCCACGTGCTGGAGCCCGGCGCGTCCGACGTGTTCGGCTCCGACGCGGACTGGGAAGCGGTGTTCCGCGCGGCGCTCGACCGGGGCGTCCGCCAAGCCGCCTGAGCCGCGCCCCGCGCTGCCTCGACCTCACCTCTTTGGGACAAACCAGCCATGAACGGACAAGGGACGTCGGTTGTCGTCACCGGCACGGTGGGCGACCTCCTGAACGCCAACGCCATCCTGCGCGAGCACGTCGTGCGCGGGTTCCGCGCGCTGGGACCCCGGGTGAGCGTGCGCGCGATCCCCTACGGCCCGCGGCTGGACGCGTCCGACGGCGTGCGCGCGGACCTCGTGCTGGCGATCGGCAGCGTGGCCATCGACGGCAGCAACCTCCACGCGCTGCGCCGCTTCGCGGACCGCGCCGGGGCGGTGCTGGCCTTCTGGGTCCACGATGACCCCTACGAGTTCGACTACGCGTTCCGCCTGCGGGGCCTGGCCGACCGCGTGTTCACCACCGACCGCTGGTCCGCGGCCCACTACCCGGAGCCCGCGATCCACCTGCCGCTCGCGGGCTGCCCCGAGACCCACCTGCGCCCGATCGATCCGGCGGGCCCCCGCGACCTCGACGCCTTCTTCTGCGGCTACGCCTACGACAACCGCGTGGCCTTCTTCCGGGAGGCCGCGGACGTGCTGCGCCGCTACGACGCCTACGTGTGCGGGGCCGAGTGGCCCGCCGACCTCCCCTTCGCGCGCAACGCGCGGCTCGACCCGGAGCTGTTCGCCGACACGGCGGCCCGCGCGCTGTTCACCATCAACATCGGCCGCGACCTCAACGTCGCCAACGCCCGGCTCAACCTGCCGCCCTCGACGCCGGGCCCGCGCACCTTCGAGGTCGCGCTGATGGGCTCGGCGCAGCTGTTCGTGGCGGAGGGCCTGGAGGTGCTCGACTATTTCCGCGGCGGCGAGGAGATCATCCTGATCGACGGACCCGCCGACCTCGGGCGCTGCCTGGAACGCGCGCTGGACGACCCGGCCTGGGCGCTGGGGGTGGCGGAGCGCGCGCAAAGGCGCGCGCTGGCCGAGCACTGCTACGCGCACCGGGCCGAGGCGATCCTGCGCGACGCGCTCGGGCGCGAGCCGGTCGGCCTGGACGAGGCGGCCGTGGACGGACCGGACGCCGGCGCGGAAGGGAGCAGGCCGTGGGCGTGAGCTTCCGCATCCTGCTGCTCGACACCGCGGCCCAGACCCACAACCCCCACATCCCGCTCGCGGTCGCGGACGCGCTCCGGCGCCACCCGGCCGTGGCGCACGTGGCGCGGGCCGGCTACGGCGACGCGCTGGCCCGCTTCCGGGCGGAAGCGTGCGACACCCTGCTCGCGCTGGGCGGCGCGGGGGGCGACCTGGCGATCCTGACCCGGCTCTGCGCCATGGCCCGGCGCGCCGCGCTGTGGACCACGGAAGACCCCTACGAGGTGGCGGAGAACCTCCGGGTCAGCGTCCCCTTCGACGCCGTGTTCACCAACGACCTCGCCTCCCTGCCGGTCTACGGGGGCCGGGCGCGCCACCTGCCGCTCGCGGCCAGCCTCATGCTGCACGACATCGAGCCGGTCGGGCGCGACGAGGACTTCCTGTACGACGTGAGCTTCGTGGGCACGGCCTGGCCCAACCGGGTGCGGACCGTCAACCGCATCCTGTCGAACCGGCGGCGCCCGCTGCGCATGAAGGTCGCGCTGCCCACCAACCCGCACCTGCCGCCCGTCGAGCTCGTCGACCCCAAGCTGCCCACCAACTGGCGCGTGTCCAACCCCGACCTCGCCCGCATCGCCAACCGCAGCCGGGTGACGCTCAACCTGGAGCGCCGCTTCTCGGCCTACAGCCCCGACCAGGCGAGCGGCTCGACGCCGCCGCCGCGCCTGTTCGAGACCGCGCTCGCGGGCGGCTTCCAGATCTCGCTCGGCGGCAGCGTCGAGGCCGACCGCTACTTCGACCCCCGCACGGAGGTGGCGCGCTGCGCCGGCGAGGACGAGCTGCTCGACCGCATCGACTGGGCGCTCGACCACCCCGAGGCCCGCATCGCCATGGCGCGGGCCTCGCGCGAGCGGGCCAAGGCCGAGCACCTTTACGACCATCGCGTGGCGGCCGTGCTGGCGGCGCTCGCGGGCCACGACCGCGCGCCCGCCGAGCCCCGCGCGGACCGTCGCGCCAAGGTGCTGCTCGTCACCCACAACCTCGCGGGGAGCAAGCCCGGCGGCGGGGTCGAGGTCTACCAGCAGAAGCTCGCCGACGGCGCCCGCGACTTCGACGTGCTCACCCTGGTGCCCGAGAACGAGGGCGCCTCGGTCTTCTACACGCTGCTCGACCACCGGGCGGGCACCCGCTCCCGCTACGGCGTGCCGCACGGGGTGGGCAGCGAGGTGCTCCACGACGCCCACCACGAGCGCGTCTTCGAGCAGATCCTGATCGAGAACGAGATCGACCTGGTCCATTTCCAGCACCTGCTGGGAATGCCCCTGTCGCTGCCGCTGGTCGCCAAGGCCTGCGGGGTGCCCTCCGTCTACACGGCCCACGACTACTACCTGGTCTGCGCGAGCTTCAACCTGATCGACTACCGGGGCCGGTTCTGCGACATCGCCAACCGGTCGCCCACCGAGTGCGACGTCTGCCTCGCGTCGGGCGGCCTGTCCGGGGATGCGCAGCGGCGGCGGCGCAACTTCGTGGGAACGGTGCTCGACGCGGTCGACCGTGTGGTCTGCAACACGCCCTACACGGCCTCCACCCTCCGGGCGATCTACCCCGGTCTCGAACCCGACCGAATCGCGGTGGTGGAGATGATGACGCCGACGCGCCGGCCCGGCCGAACCAGGACGCCCGCGCGGGACGGGGCTGGAGCGCCGGCCCTGCAGGTTACGGTGCCGGGCAACTTCACCCGGGCCAAGGGGGCCGACGCGGTGATCCGCGTCATGAACGCGCTGCGCGCCGACCCCATCGACTTCCACGTGCTGGGCGCCATCCAGGAGCCCGACCTCGCCGACCACCTGCGCGACCTCCGCCTGCCCCGCGTGAGGGTGCGCGGCGGCTATGAGAGCGCGGACCTGCCCGGCCTGCTCGGGGCCATGGACCTGTCGCTGCACCTGTCGATCTGGCCCGAAACCTACATGATCTCGCTCAGCGAGGCCTGGGCTGCGGGCGTGGTCCCGATCGTCACCGACCTCGGCGCCCCCGGCGAGCGCGTGCGGGACGGCCACGACGGCTTCAAGGTCGACATCGACGACGTGGGGCGGGTGTGCGACGTCCTGCGCGCCATGGACGCGGACCGGCCGCGCCTGGAGGCGATGCGCGCCAACCTCGCGGGCTGCCGCATCGTGTCGCCCGCCGAGCACCTCCGCCAGCTCGGCGCGCTTTACGCGGGGCTGATCCGCGCCCGCCCGGTGGCCTCGACGGCCGTGCCGATCAGGGCGGAGCGCGACTACATCCTGACCGCCGCGGCCTGCGGCATCCGCACCAACACGCCGTCCTGGAAGGACGACGGCTTCGGCTGGGACCCCGCGCCCCGGGCCCCGTCACGCTCCGCGTCCCCGTCGCCCGCGGCCCAGGTGTGGCGCACGTTTCCCATGCGGTTCGGCCACCTGCGGCGGGGGTCCGCCGCGGCCGACCGGCTGGTGGTCGAGCGCATGGAGGTCGACGGGCGCCTCGTGGGCCGCGACGCGCCCGCGGTGCGGCACGCGCTCAGGATCGCGGGTTGGGCCTTCGCGGGCGGCCACGGCCCGGCGCTCGACGTCGTGCTGCACCTGCGGGGGGCCGCCCAGGACCTGTACGCCGCCAGCGCGCCGGTGCCGCGCCTCGACGTCGCCGAACACCTCCGCAGGCCCGAGGCGGCGGCGTCCGGCTTCGACTTCGAGCTGGACCTGTCGGGGCTGCGCGAGGGGCGCTACGAGGCGGTCCTGCTGCAGGTCCACGACGGCGTCGTGCTGGACCTCGGCGCGGTCGCGGCCGTCACGGTCGAGCGCGGCGACGCGCGGCCCGCCCCGGCGCCCGTTTCCTCCTTCGATCCCGAAGCCAACGGGCCGCCCGGCGTCCGGCAGGGCGACGCGGCCGTGGCCCGCGCGCCGCGGACCGCGCGCGAGGACGAGCCCGTGGCGCTCGAAGGCTGGGCCGCGGACCGCGCCGGCCGGCGGGTGCTGCCGCTGGTCCACCTGGGCTTCGTCCGGCAGGGCGGCCGGACCGCGTGGGTCGCGGCCACGCGCTCCCGCGCGCCCGCGGCCCTGCTGGCCGAGGACGCGCTCTACGCCTTCTGCGGTTTCCGCCTCGACCTGTCCCCGGCCGCGCTGGAGCTCGGGCTTCACCGGATCGTCGTGGCCCAGTCGGACGGCGCGGAATCGCTCCTGCACGAGGTGGGTGAGGCCGTGCTCGTGCTGCCCGGCCGCGCCGTGATGTCGAGCCGGGGCACCCATCCCGACGCGGACGGGAGGAACGCCGCCCCCGCCCCGGAGCACCGCATCACCCTCGACCGCGCGGACGTGCTCGACGCGCCCGGCCGGCCGGGCGCGGGGGGGCGCTTGCTGTACCTGCGCGGCTGGGCCTTCGTGCCCGACCTCGGGCGGCCCGCGGGGCTGGCGCTCCTCCTGCGCGGCGCGCAGGCGTCGCTGCGGGTGCCGCTCGCCCCCGAGTCGCGGCCCGACGTCGCCGACCACCTCGGCGCTCCCGACGCCGAGGGCGCGGGCTTCGAGGTGCTGCTGACGCTGGGGGACCTCCCGCCGGGCCGCTACGAGGCCGCGATCCTCTACGCGACCGACCGCGGGACGGTGTCGCTGCCGAGCGACTTCGTTCTCGACACCAGCCTGGCCCTCGCGGCCTGACACGCCCTTCCCACCCGGACGCCCGACGATGACGATAACGGTTCACGAAGGCCGGCACGGCCTCGTCGCCCACCACGACGAGGACCAGGTGATCGGCCGCGCGCTGCGGCTCTACGGCGAGTGGGCGGAGGAGGAGGTGTTCCTGCTGTCCCACGCGCTGCGCCCGGGCGACACCGTGGTCGACGTGGGCGCCAACGTGGGCAGCCACGCGCTCGCCTTCAGCCGGATGGTGGGCGAGGCGGGCCGGGTGCTAGCCGTCGACGGCCAGCGCCGGGCGGCCGAGGTCCTGACCCTGACGGTGCTGCTCAACGGGCTGCGCAACGTGACGCGGGTGGAAGGGCTCGCGGGCCGCGAAACCCGCGTCGTCACCCTGGACGACGCGGACTCCGACCTCGCCAACCTGGGCGGCCGGTCGTTCCGCGGCGCGCTCGACCGGGGAGCCGAGGCGGCCCGCGCGCCCCTGCCCGCCGCCCTGTTCACGCTGGACAGCCTCGGCCTCCTGGCCTGCCGGCTGCTCAAGGTCGACGTCGAGGGCATGGAGTTCGACGTCCTCCAGGGCGCCCGGGCGACGCTGGCGCGGCTCCGGCCGGTGGTCTACTTCGAGCAGACCTCGGCCGCCAACTTCACGGAAATCGCGGCGCTGCTCGACGAGCTCGACTACGACCTCTTCTGGCACACCGCCAACCCGTTCAACGCCGGCAACGCCCGGGGCGAGGCCGCCAACATCTTCGGCGGCACCTGCGAGGTGAACGTGCTGGGCGTGCCCCGCGGCGAGGCCGTCGCCTGGCCCGCCGAGGTCGACCTCGCGCCCGTGCGGGGCCGCGACTACGCGCCCCCCGAAAGCCGCACCGGCGCCGCGGGCTGGCGCCTGCCGGCCTCGGCCTACGCGGACCTGCCCGCGCCGGCGCGGACGGCCGCCGTGGTGCTGCCGCCCCCCGCGGGCCTCGTCAGCGCGGCCGACTACGACGACCTCCGGATGCGGTTCCTCGACCTCCAGCGCGACAGGGTCAAGGCGCAGGAGATCATGGACCACCAGGCCGCCGTGATCGCCGCGGCCGCCAACCCCGCGCCGCCCGTCGCGGCGCCCGCGGTGCTGCGCGGCGCCCGGCCGGCCGAAACCCTGCTGATCGGCCACAGCCACACCCAGGCCATCGTGCAGGCTTTCCAGGCCCGGTCGGCCCCGGTCGGCTGGGGCACGCTCAACACGGCGTCGGGGGAGAGCCCGGTCGTGCGCACCGCGGAGGGCGACCACCTCAGGCCGGACATCGCCGCGGCCCTGCGGCGGCGGATCGGCCCCGGCACCCTGTGCGTCTCGACGATCGCGGGCAACGCCCACAACGTCCTCGCGATGATCGCGGCCGACCCGCCGTTCGACTTCCACACGCCCGGCGGGCTTGAGCCCGTGGACGAGGCCGCGCACCTGATCCCCTACGGCAGCGTCCGCCGCTCGTTCGAGGCGACGCTCGCGGACGGCGACCTGTCCATGCTGCGCGCGGCCAGCGCCGCGCTGCCCGAGATGCGGGTCCACGTCGAGTCCCCGCCCCCCTTGCGCGACAACGGCCTGATCCGCGCCCGCATGGACCGCTACTTCGTCGACGCCCATCCCGGCGCGGAGGTCGCCGACCCCTGGCTGCGGCTCAAGATGTGGCGGCTGCACTCGGCCGTCACGCGGGCCGCCTGCGAGGGGCTCGGCATCGCGGTCCTGCCCGCCCCCGCGGAAGCCGCCGACGCGGACGGCTTCCTCCTTCCCGACTTCGCGGACGACCGCAGCGCGACGCACGCCAACGCGGCCTACGGCGCGCTGGTGGCCGAGCAGATCGAGGCCCTGGCATGGTGAAGCACCCCTACAAGCAGGCCCCCACCTACACGAAGTGGCGCCAGGCGGTGGCCGAGGTCCCGGCGGCCGAGGTCGACCCCGGCGTGGGCTTCCCGTTCCGCCTGACGCCGCGCGACAAGGTCGCCACGGCGGGAAGCTGCTTCTCCCAGCACATCGGACGGGCGCTGAAGGCGCGCGGCTTCGCGTTCCTGGTCACCGAGCCGCCCCACCCCTTCGTGGGCAACGTGGCGGACCAGCTCGCCTACACGCAGTTCTCGGCTCGCTACGGCAACGTCTACACGGCGCGCCAGATGCTCCAGCTCGTGCAGCGCGCCGAGGGGCTGTTCGTGCCCGCCGACCGCGCCTGGGAGGGCCCGGACGGCGGCTGGTTCGACCCCTACCGCCCGACCGTCCAGCCCGGGGGCTTCCTGTCAACTGAGGAGCTGGAGGCCGACCGCGCCCGGCACCTCGGCCGCGTCCGCACCATGCTGCGGGAACTCGACTACCTCGTCTTCACCCTGGGGCTGACGGAGGTCTGGACGGCGGTGGAGGACGGGGCCGCCTACCCGCTGTGCCCCGGGGTCGCGGCGGGGGCGTTCGACCCCGACCTGCACCACCTCGTCGACCTCGGCGTGGACGACGTGGTGGCGGATATCGAGGCCTTCTTCGCGCTGATCCGCGCCGTCAACAACCGGGCGAAGCTGATCCTGACGGTGTCGCCGGTGGCGATCGCGGCCTCGGTCCGCGACCGCCACGTGCTGGTGTCCAACGCCTGGTCCAAGTCGGTGCTGCGGGTCGCGGCCGACATCGCGGCCCGCCGCCACCCCGACACGGTGGCCTACTTCCCGTCCTACGAGATGATCACGGGCGCGCACGCCCGCAGCGCCTACGTGCTGGACGACCTCCGCACGGTGAGCGAGGCGGGCGTGGCCCAGGCGATGTCGGCCTTCGCGCGCCACGCGCTCGACGCGACCGGCGGCGCCCGCGAGGAGCCCGCGGGCCGCGGCCGGGACGCCCTCGTCGACGTGGGCGCCTTCGTGCGCGCGGAATGCGACGAGGTCATGCTGGGCGCGTGACCTCCCCCCTCAGAGCGCGTTGCGGCGCGCCCGGGGCGACAGCACCGTCCGGACCAGGATCGACAGGTCGAGCCACATCGACCAGTTGTCGATGTAGTGGAGGTCGTGGGCGACCCGGCCCCGGATCTTCTCGGGCGTGTCGGTCTCGCCGCGCCAGCCGTTGACCTGCGCCCAGCCCGTGATGCCGGGCCTGACGTTGTGGCGGCGGGCGTAAAGCGCCACCAGCCGCTCGAACCGCTGGTCGTGGGCGAGCGCGTGCGGCCGCGGCCCCACCAGCGACATGTCGCCCTTGAGCACGTTCACGAGCTGCGGCAGCTCGTCGAGGCTGGTGCGGCGCAGGAAGCGGCCGACCCGCGTCACGCGGGCGTCGCCCGCGGTCGCCTGGCGGAGGTCGGCGCCGTCCTCCATGCGCGTCATGGTGCGGAACTTCAGGATGCGGAACGGCTCCTGGTTGAAGCCGTAGCGCCGTTGCCGGAACAGCACCGGCCCCGGGCCGTCGAGCCGGATCGCCAGCGCCACCGCGAGCAGGACGGGCGCCAGGACCACGAGCGCGCCCGCCGCGAGCACCACGTCCCCCACCCGCTTGGCCGCGACCTCGACCGACGACAGCGGGCTGCGCACCAGGCGCATGCTGCCGACCGCCCCGAAGCGGTCGACCTGCACGTCCGCGAACCGGTCGAGGAAGCCGGCCGGCCCCAGGTGGATCGCGGCCGGAAGCTGCCGGCACGCGTCCACCGCGCGGGTGATGGCGTCCCCCTCGCCCCAGGGCAGCAGAAGGAACACGTCGTCGGGCCGCAGCATGCGGGCGGTCGCGACCGCGAGCGCCAGGTCGTCGCCCAGGCTGTTCCCCGCGTCCCGCAGCACGGAAGCGCCCACCACCCGCAAGCCCGACCGCTCCGGCCGGTGGCGGTCCAGAAAGGCGGTCACGCCCGCCTCCGTGCCGATCAGCTGCACGGTGCGGAAGGTGACGCGCCCCCCCTCGGCCCGCGCCCGCACCCGGCGGGCCAGCGCCCGGCGCGCGAGCAGGACCATGCCGAGCCCCGCCACGAACAGCAGCACCACCGAGCCGCGGGACGCGGTCGCGGTGGTCTTGGTGAGGAAGCCGATCGTCAGCGCGACCCCGAAGGCCGTGACCCAGGCCCCCGCCGCGCGCTCGGCGTGGCCCTTGGTTTCGAGGAAGCGCGCCACCGCGTAGTCGCCCCGCGCGGCGGACACGCCCGCGAACAGCACCGCGACCACGATGCCCGGCACCACCGCGACCACGGCGATGTCGCTGCCGTGCTGGTAGGCGAGCCCCGCCAGAACCGCGGCCGCAACCGTCGCGGCCGCGTCGGCCAGCACGGCCGCGGCCGAGAAGGCGGAGCGCCGGACCGTGCTGTTCGGGCGCGCGGTCCAGGCGCGGCCCATCCGGATCGGGGACGCGAGGGCCGCCCGCGGCGCCGGGCGCCGGAGCGGAAACATGAAATCGGACAGCGACATCGGCCCCGGGCCCCGTTGGCACAGGAGCGACCCGATCTGGCACGGTGAACCCGCCTCGGATCGCCCTTCGGCCGGCACGGGGCAAGACCGGTGCCCGGCGGTCCGGACGGTGAAGCCGACGCGAAAAGGGCCGACCCTCGCGGGCCGGCCCTCATGAAACTCTCGGTTGAGGCCCGACGGCCCTCCGCGCGGGCTGCTACGCCTCAGAGCTTGTCGTTGGCGGCGTCGGCGGTCTTGTTGGCCGCGTCCTTGACGACGCCCTTGGCGTCGCCCATCGCCTTCTGCGCGTCACCCTTGGCTTCCTGGGCCAGGCCCTCGGCCTGCATCTTCTCGGAGCCGACGGCCCGGCCGACGCCCTGCTTGACGCTGCCGGCGGCCTGGTTGGCCACGCCAGCCGCTTTGTCGGACGTACTGCTCATCGCTGTTCTCCTATTGCGGACGAATCGATAAAGTAACGCACGTGAACTTCGATTGGTTCCGCCAGCATCTTTGCTCTTGTTCAACCTGCAACACCGGCCGACATCGCGGGGCGGCGGGCCACCCTGTTTCTTTGCCGGCGGGCACGCCACCGTATAGGGTAGGCGCCGCGAACCGGCGCGCGGGCGCGCCCCGCTCCTCGAAGGACGATCTCGACCATGACCCAACATCCTGCCGTCGCCGCGGGCCGCGTCGCCGTGATCACCGGCGCCGCGGGCGGCATCGGCCGCGCGGCCGCCCACGCCCTCGCGGCCCGCGGGCTGAAGGTCTGCCTCGCCGACCGCCCCGGCG
>CAXTDZ010000101.1:0-16154 GCA_964243035.1 uncultured Lichenihabitans sp. | reverse complement strand
GCGCGCGGCCGGTGGCGCGACGACGCTCCGGTGAGCCGGCCCGTGGCCCGCGGCGGCGCGGATCCGGCCGGCGTTCGAGAAGGCGCCGCCGACGGCAGCGGCCGCCGCACGATCAAGCCCGGCGCCGGCGAACACCGGGGCGGGACCGGTGCCACCCGGTTCCAGCAGCATGGGCCCGCCGGCGCCGCCCGTGGATCCGACCCCGCCGGTCTCCGGATGTGTCGCGACCGCGTCGACCCGGCTGCCGCCGACGTCGTTCCGCGGGGATGCGATGCCGTCCGGAGCCACGTCCGCCCTCCCTCAATCCGCCAGGTGCCAGAGCTTGCCGCCCACCACGACGCCCTTGCCGAAGAGGCGCTGGCGGCCGGTGCGCGTGTCGCCCCCCACGTCGGCGAGCGGGAAATCACCGTCGTCGAGCGACAGGATCGAGGCGTCACCCGCGCTGCCGGGCTTGAGCGTGCCGAGGTCCGGCCGGTTCAACACCCTGGCGGGCGTCACGGTCGAGGCCTTGACGACGTCGGCGAGCGGCATGCCGAGGGCGAGGAACTTCGACAGGGTGGTGACCTGGTCGTAGGCCGGGCCGTCGATGCAGAGCGCGTGCACGTCGGACGAGATGGTGTCGGGCGGAAAGCCCCCGTCCATCATGGCCTCGGCGGTCGACCAGCCGAACGAGCCCATGCCGTGGCCGACGTCGAAGAAAACGCCGCGCTCCCGCGCGGCCCGCAGCGCCGGCTTCACCTTGCCGCGGCCGTCGACCGGCGCGTTGGGGAAGGGGCGGAAGCAGTGGGTCAGCACGTCGCCCGGCCGCAGGCGGTCCACCACGGCCTCGTAGGAGGGGGGCGGCTCGTCGATATGCACCATCAGGGGCAGGCCCGTCTGGTCCGCCACCTGCTCGGCCACGTCGAGCGGCACGATGCCGGCGGTGCCGCTCGCGGTGCGGCCGACCCGCACCTTGATGCCCGCCACGAGGTCGCGGTTAGCCTCCACCACCTCCAGGCAGTCGCGCGCGGCCAGCAGGCGGATGTCGTGCCCCTCGCCCACCATAACCCTGGTGGAGAAGCCGTAGATGCCCGCGAAGGACACGTGCAGGTAGGGCAGGATGCGGACCGCCGAGGGCTCGATGACGTGCCTGCGGAAGCCCGCGAAATTGCCGGGGCCGGCGCTGCCCGCGTCCACGCAGGTCGTCACCGACGAGGTCCGGGCGTAGTTCTCGGGGTCGATGCCGAGCGAGGTGCCGCCCCAGTAGACGTGGGTGTGCAGGTCGATGAGCCCCGCCGTGACGATGCGGCCCGAAACGTCCCTCACGGCGGCGTCGCCCGCGTCGAGGCGGTCGCCGACGGCCGCCACCTTGCCCCCCGCGAAGGCCACGTCGGTCACGCGGTCGATCGCCTGGGACGGGTCGACGACGCGGCCGTTGCGGAGAACGAGGTCGAAAGGCATGGGCTCGCTTCGAGGTGAGGCGCCCGAGCAGCCTCGCGTGGCTTAAGCCACGATTGGTCTCGCTTCGCAAAGCGAAATCGATCGTGCCGCTCGTCACGGGTGGTAAGCAGGTGCGGCTGCATCGGCGCTCGGCAGGCCGGGCCCCACCCCGGCGCCCGCGGTCACCGGGATGAGGGCGCCTCGCTCATTTGCCGCCGTCCACGCCGAGCACCTGGCCGGTGACCCATCCGGCCAGGTCGGAGGCGAAGAACAGCACCGCGTGGGCGATGTCGGCCGCCGCGCCGAGCCGCTTCAGCGCGATGCCCTCGACGAGGCGCCTCTGCCCCGCCTCGCCCATCGCCTCCCACTGCCGCTCGGTGGTCGGGTTCGCGCGCACGAAGCCGGGCGCGACCGCGTTGACCGTGATGCCGAAGGGGCCCAGCTCGTGGGCGAGCTGGCGCGTCAGCCCGATCTGCCCCGCCTTGGCCCCGGCATAGGCCTGGATGCCGGTGAGGCTGATGCCGAGGCCTGCGCCCGACGAGATGTTGACGATGCGCCCCCGGCCGGCCCGCCTCATGCCGGGCGCGAAGGCTCGCGCCATCAGGAAGGCGCCCGTGAGGTTCACGTCGACGATCGCCTGCCAGTCGCGCCGGTCGACCTCGTCGAGCGGCCGTCCCACCTGGCCCAGCACGCCGCCCGCGTTGTTGACCAGGATGTCGACGGTGCGGCCCTGCCCCGCGAGATCGGCCGCGAGCGCCGCGACGGCGGCCTCCTCCGTCACGTCCAGGCGCCGCGCCTCGCAACCCGGCCCGGCGTCCGCGACCGTGCCGGGCAGTTCGTCGTCACGGAGGTCGGTGGCGATCACCCGGGCGCCGGCGCCGGCGAGCGCCACCGCGATGGCGCGGCCGAAGCCGTGGCCCGCCCCCGTGACGAGGGCCGTGCGGCCGGAAAGGTCCAGCCTCACGCCGTCGCCTCGGGGTTTGAGAGTTCGGCGAGGTTGGCGCGGTCGAGGGGGCGTCGCCCGTGCTCGATGTCGTGGATGCGCGCGATCACGGCCGCCGTGACCGGCGTCGCGATGCCGTGCGCCCGGCCGAGCGTCACCACGGGCCCGAGCTGGGCGTCCACTTCCGTGGGGCGCCTGCGCACCGCGAGGTCGCGCCAGATGCCCGAGTGTGACTTCGCGGACCGGCGGTTGTGCGCCACCATGGCGTCGTAGGAGGCGGCCGTCCGCGACGCGGGCGCCTCGGGCAGGAAGGCCGCGGGCTCGAAGCCGTCGAAGGGTTCGAGCGCCACGCCCTCGGCGCGCGACACGGCCACGACCTCGTGGGCGAGGCGCGTCAGGACCGGGCGGAAGCCCTCCGTCGCCAGCACGTCGGCGATGCCGTCGTTGGTCAGCGCGGTGCCGAACAGCAGCGCGCCGTAGATCATCTTGGACCATAGGTAGCCGAAGACGTTGGGGGTCGCGACCGCGGCCGGGTCGAACCCCTGGAAGAGCCGGTGCGTGTCCGCGAGCCGCGCCGTCATGCGGCCGTCGACCTCGCCCAGCACCACGGCGCCGCGGCCGCCGTAGAGCACGGTGCCGGGCGCGACGTAGTCGGCCCCGAAGTTGAGGAAGCAGCCCATCGTGCGGTCGCGGCCGACCGCACCCGCGATCACGGGCTCGTTGAGGCCGTTCTGGGCCGAGATCACGAAGCCGTCGGCGGCCACGTGCGGGGCCAGCGCCGCCGCGGCCGCCGCCGTGTGGTGCGCCTTGACGGCCAGGACGCAGCGGCGGAACCGCCCCCGCACGGCGTCGGGCCGCGCGGCGCGCGCCGCGACGTGCCCGGGCGCGACCGGGCCCGTGATCGTCAGCCCGTCCGCGTTCAGGGCGTCCACGTGGTCGCCGGCCGCGTCGACGAAGAGCACGTCCTCGCCCGCCCGGGCGAAGGCCGCGCCGAGCGCCCCGCCGATGGCGCCGGCGCCCCAGATCAGGATGGGGTCGCTCACGACCAGGGCCCCTCGATCACCGCGCGGGTTTCCTCCACCGCGACGGCCCAGATGGCCAGCATGTCCCCGTCCGGCCTCTCGTAGACGCCGCCGAAGTTGCCGTCGCCGAGCAGCGCGCGCACGCCGGGGGGGCCCAGCACGCGCATCCGGTCGAAGTCGACCATCGGCTTCTGCCCCGCCGGCCGCACGGCGCCGGGCAGGCGCGTCCAGGGGAAGTTCTCCATCCAGGAGGCGTGGCTCGCGACGGGGTCGGTCTCCTGCACCTTGGCGAGCGTTTTGGGCGCGTTCCACCAGTTGTGGACCTTGACCGCCGTCCCCTGGTGGTCCGCCATCCACTCCGCCGCGACGGAGGCCGCCGGCTGGTTGCCGCCGTGCCCGTTGACCAGCAGGATGCGCCCAAAGCCCTGCTCGCGGAGGCCGTCGAGGATGTCGCGCACCACCGCGGCGTAGGTCGCGACCCGCAGGCTCACCGAGCCCGGGTAGGCCCGGAAATAGGGCGTGATTCCGTAGGGGAGCACGGGAAACACCGGCACCCCGAGGGGGGCTGCGGCCTCGGTCGCGACGCGCTCGGACAGGATCGAGTCGACCGACAGGCTGAGGTGGGCGTGCTGCTCCGTGCTGCCGAGCGGCAGGATGCAGCGGTTGTCCCGCCTGAGATAGTCCTCGACCTGCGACCAGCTCATGGCGGCGATGGTCATCGTGCTTCCTTGCCGCGGGGAGGCGTGGGCAGAGCCGACGGCGAGCGGGGCTCGCACGGCGTGGTCGACGAGGGCGCGCCGGGCGGCAGCGGCAGGACGCGGTCGAATATCGCCCGAACGGAAGCCCTTGCCATCCGTTGCGGAAACCTACCACGGACCTCTTTCGCGGGACAACGGCGGGATTTGCTCAAATCCACGCCAGGATGTGCCGAAAGTGGGTGCGACTGCCCGCGTTCATGATCGTGAGGCTCCGATGCTGGCGCTCTACTTGACCCGATCGGGTGGGAAGCGCGTCGTCCGGTGGCGACCGCGGTCAAAACCGGCGTCATCCCGGCGCCCCGGCCGGCACGAGCCTTTCCGCGTCCTGCCCTTTAGCCGCCCCCCGCCCGGCCGGGTCACGGCACCTGTCGGGGCGTCTGGACGCTCCGGATGATAATGATTACCGTTGCTGCGTTGCCGGCGACGCAAAAATTATCGAGTGCATGACATCAATGCAAGCGGACCGGCAGACTGGTGTGGCCGTTGCGGCTCGCAATTTTATACATGATAATGCGATGCTGCGCTCTATATACCTGTTCGAGCGCGAGCGCCTGGCGAGCATCGCGACGGAGGAGGCTGACCTCTATTTAAGGTTTTTAGCCTCGTACTTGCTGGAACGGCGGCAGACGTACCTGTTCCCCGTCACGATCGAGCTGGCGCTGAAGGCGGCGCTCTCGCGCAGACGCGACGACGGGCGGACGGCCCTCATGGACATGCTCGTGGCGCGAGACAGGCCGCAGGTGTCGGGCGACGCGCTGCAAGCCTGGTTCTATTTCGAGGCGCTCCCGCGCCACGGGCTGGGCAGCATGATCAGCGGCGAGGACCTCGGCTTCCTCGGCCGCTCGCCCGGGTCCGCGAGCCACCTCACCACCCTCGACCGGCTGCTGGCCACGGCCGGCGGCGCGTCGCGGACGGCCCGGCCCGAACCGGCCTACCTCCGCTTCCTCCGGCTCATGACGGACTCGGCCAGGCCGGAAACGCCGCTGCCGACCGTGTCCGTGGTGGGGTTTCACCGGTCGGTGTTGGGCTTGGGCGAGGACGCCCGGTCCTTGTTCGAGTGCCTGTGCGCGATCGGCGTCGCGGCGGAACTCGTCGACGTGTCGCCGCCCGGCCTCGACAGGGCGGACGAAGGCGAGCGCCACGCGCCGTTCGAGGCCCCGCGTGCGACCGGTTCGGTCATCATCGTGTGCCTGCCGGCCTTCGAGATGATGCGCGTGCTGGCCGCCTCGAAACTTGCGGTCGACAGAAGGCGGCAGTACGTCGTGGGTTATTGGCCGTGGGAGACGACGAGCCTGCCCGAGGATTGGGACCACGCCTACGATTTCGTCGACGAGGTGTGGGCCTCAAGTCGCTTCCTGCACGACGTTTACGCGAGCCGGACGGCCAGACCCGTCACCCACGTTCCGCTCCACGTCGCGGTGGACAACCCCACCCTGGGCGACGACCTGCGCGGCCTGTTCGACGGCCGCTACACGTTCCTGGGCGTGTTCGACTTCCATTCGCGCGTGGACAGGAAGAACCCGGAGGGGTCCATCGCGGCGTTCCGCCGAGCCTTTCCCGATCGTCGCGAGCCCGTGCAGCTCATTCTGAAGACCCTGCACGGGGACCGGCGACCCGCCGACTTGGACGCGCTCAGGCGGCTCCTGGGCGGTGATCGTCGGATCGCCATCGTGGACGGCGCCGTGCCCAGAGCGGATCTCTGCGGAATGATCGCGGCCGCCGACGCCTACCTGTCCCTGCACCGCGCCGAGGGGTTCGGCCGCCCGCTGGCCGAAGCCATGCTGCTCGGCACCCCCGTGGTGGCGACCGGCTGGTCCGGATGCGCCGACTTCCTGAACGAGGACACGGGCTTTCCGGTCCGCTCGACGCTCCGCCCCGTCGCGCCGCACGAATACCCCTTCGCGGCCGGGTCCTGGGCCGAGCCCGACGGCGGTCACGCCGCGGACCTCATGCGGTTCGTCTACGACCATCGGGCCAGCGCGGCAACCAAGGCCGCGGCCGCCAAGCACGCGATCCAGCGCGACTTCGGCCGGAACGCCGTCGCGGCCGCGCTGAAGCGCCGCCTGCTCGCCATCGGGGGCAGGCTTCACGAGAGGGGTGCCGAGGCTTGAGGGAGAACAGGGCGCCCGACGTCCCAGGACCGGCGCGGACGCGGCCGGAGCCGCGGCCCCGACCGGCCGCCGTCCGCCCGGACCGGACCGGGCGGACGGCGGGCCGGACCCTCGCGCGCGGGGCCCGCGGTCCCGCGTGCTCGGCCACGCCGCGGCGAGCACCCCTCCGATGACGTCGTTCAAGACCGTCGTCGACAAGCACTTCGGGCTGATCTCGCGAAGCCTCCTGGACGCCCCCGCGCGGCGCCCGACCGCGCCGCCGCACGCTGCCGGGGAGGCCTGGCCCGGCCAGGACGGCCCGGGCGGGATCACCGTCGCGCCGGAGTTTCTGACGAGCCTGGGCGCGGGCAGCGTCTTCGTCGACGGCCGTGCCCCACCCTCGCGCGCCTTCCACATCTATCGCGCGCGCGACGGGGAGCACGGCGGCGCGTTCGGCTACGATGGCACCATCGTCTCCGGCGACGCCGTTTCGGACTTCGTCGGCGCGGCCTACGAGGCGATCCTGGGGCGGCACGCGGACGGGATGGGACGGACGAGCTACGAGGCCGCGCTGCAGAAGGGCTTCCTGACCCGGGAACAGATCCTCCGGCGGCTCGCCTCCTCCGACGAGGCCCGGGCGCGCGGGGTGGCGCTGGCCATCGTGCCGCAGACCTCGCCGCTGCTGTCCCGGTGGCCGTCGCCTCCCCGCGCGATCCGCCTGGCGACGGAGGCGGTCGCGTGACCCGCAAGCGCATCCTCGTCCTGAGCTTCTTCCCCGCCTTCGATCCGCCGGCGAGCGGGGGAGAGTTGCGCCTCTTCAACCTGTACAGGGCGCTGTCGTCCCGCTTCGACGTCACCATGATGACGTCGACCGACTTCGGGGCCCGGCAGGAGCAGGTCCTCCACACGCCCGGCTTCAGGGAATGGCGCTTCCCCAAGGACGAGGGCTGGCGGAAAGCCTACGCGACGCTGGAGCGCAGCGGCCTCAAGGGCGACCTGTCCGGCCTCGCCATGGCGCTGGCGGTGAGCGATCCGGCCTGCCCCCTGACCGTCGCGGCCCGCGCGGCCGCGGGCGACGCTGACGCCATCATCCACGAGTTCCCCTACACCGAACCCGTCTTCGCCGACGGGACGTCCGCGCACAAGGAGATCTACAACGCGCACAACTTCGAGACGAGCCTCGTCGGGGCGATCCTCGAAGGCCCGGGGCTCGACGACGCGGTCCTGAAGCTTCTTCGCCTCGAAGGCAACCTGAGCGCCCGCGCCCGCCTGGTGCTGGCAACCTCCGCCGACGACGCCGACAAGTTCCGGTTGATCCACGGCGTCCCGCCGGAGCGGCTCGCCGTCTGCCCGAACGGTTTCGACGAAGCCGAGTTCGCGGAAGCCGCGGCGCTGCGGAGCGCGCCGAGCGCCCCCCGCAGGCCGCGGCTGCTGTTCTTCGGCTCGACGCACAAACCGAACGTCGAGGCCGCCCAGTTCCTGCTCGACCTGGCCCCCGGTCTCCCAACCTGCGACGTCGTCCTGGCCGGAACGGTGTGCCACGCCCTGCGGGGCGCGACGGTGCCGGACAACGTGATCGTCCACGGTCCCTTCGACAGGCTCGGCAAGCGCCGCCTGCTGGGCGAGGCGGACATCTTCCTCAACCCCGTCGTGACGGGATCGGGAACCAGCCTCAAGGCCGTCGAGGCCCTGGGTGCGGGCGTTCCCATGCTGAGCACGCCGGAAGGCGTCAGGGGGCTCGAACTCGCGCCGGGCCACCACGCGGCCATCGTCGACCGGCGCGACTTCGGGGAAGCCATCCAGACCCTGATCGGCGCCCCGGAAAGAACGCGGCTCCTGGGAGAGGAGGGCATGCGGTACGCCCGCGAGCGTTACACGTGGGCGCGGATTGCCGAACGCCTCGGCGACGCGCTGGACGGCGCCCCGGCGGGGGCTCCGGCCCCGCGGCGCCCCTTGATCCTCGCCTTCAACGATTATCCCGTGCTGGACGCCCTGTGGGGAGGCAAGGCCCGCATCCGCAACCTGCTCGGCAACCTCGACGCCGACGTCGTCCTCCTGAGTTTCGGCGCGTCCCTCGACGTTGTCCGGCTCGGGCCCGACCTCACGGGCGTGCTCCTTCCCAAAACCGCCGAGCACCGTGCCCTCGAAGCGGTCGCCAACGCGGGGCAGCCCTTGTCGGTGAACGACTGCGTGGCGAGCCTCTTCGTCGCGGCCAACCGCGTCATGCGGGCCTTCGCCTCGGCCCTCGCCCGCCGCGCCGACGCGGTTGTCTTCGAGCACTGCTACATGGCGCCCATCCTGGACTGCGTCGACGCCGTGCGCCCCGGCCTGCCGATCGTCTACGGCGCACACAACGTCGAGGGCCGGCACCGCGTCGACATGCTGGCGAGCCATTCGGCGGGGGATGCGATCGGCGCCCTGGTGACGGAGGTGGAGGAGCACCTCGTCCGCCGCGCGGACTTGGTGGTGTGCTGCACGGAGGACGACGCCGCGCATTTCGCCCGGGCCGGTGCCAAGACCCTGCTCGTCGCCAACGGCTGCGTCGTGCCCGAGTCCGAGCAGCTCGATCCGTCCGAGGTCCCCGGCCGGCCCGGGTCGCCGCGCGTCGGGTTCATGGGCTCGGGCCACGGTCCCAACATCGAGGCGGCCCGGTTCATCCTGCGCGACCTCGCCCCGGCCTTTCCCGACGTCGTTTTCGAGGTCGTCGGCGCCGTCGGCGACGCGGTCAGGTCGGAAGCGCGCAGCGCCAACGTCGTGCTGCACGGGAGCGTCGACGAGGCGACCAAGTCCCACCTGCTCGCCGGCTGGTCGCTCGCCCTGAACCCGGTGGCGTCGGGCGGGGGATCCAGTCTCAAGCTGCCCGACTTCATGGCCCACGGCCTCCCGACGCTCAGCACCCCGGCGGGCGCGCGCGGCTTCGACGTGGCGGGGCTGGAGGCCGGCCTCGTGGTGGAGCGGCCCGAGTTCAGGGCGGCGCTCCGCCACCTGCTGGACCACCCGGATCGGCGGACCCGGATGGGGGGGAACGCCCTGGCCTACGCGCGGGCGAGGCTCAGCTGGGCTGCGCTGGCCCTGCCCTACGGCCGCGCGCTCCGGCAGCTCGTCGAGGCGGCCGCCCCGGCTGCCGATGCCGTCGCCGGACGCTCGCTGCTCGTCGTGACCTACCGCTACACCGAACCCTCGCTCGGGGGCGCCGAGGAATACCTGGCGGAGGCGGTCAAGCGGCTGCGCCACCGGTTCGACCGCATTGATCTCGCGGCCGTCGACACGGGCGGGCTGACCAACGCCTACCATTTCGGCTGCCACGTGACCGAGGCCGGCGCGGGGGCCGCGGCGCGGTTGGCGGCCCCCTTCGACCGCGCCCTGTTCTTCACGCCCGAGGCGGTGCCGCGGCCCGAGCTGATCGAGCAGTGCCGCCGCCTCGAACGGGCCTGGATGGGCAGCGAGTTCGATCTCCGCCTGCCCTTCGCGCGCCTCCTCGCCCAGGACAACCGCCTCAGGCTCCTGAGCGGCTTCTTCGGCCCGGAGTGTCACGGCGGCGTCACGCGCCGCTGGACGTCGCCCGGCTTCGCCGTTCTGATCCCGCGGCACGCCCGCACCGTCCGCCTGGCGGGGTTCAGCCCGGGATCGAAGACGCTCGACCTGACCTACCTCCGCGTCGGCGCGGACGGCCGACCCGAGATCGTCGCGAGCCGGCGCCACACGGTTCTGGACTGGTTCGCGGCGAGCTTCGCCCTTCCGGAGGTCGGTGGTGGCGACGCGCTGGCCCTCCACGGCCAGGTCGGCGAGCACGTGGCCGACGGTGACCACCGCCCGCTCGGTCTCCTGCTCGAATCGGTGAGCGCCCTCGTGTCGCGGTCGATGGGCGAGCCGGACGGCGCGGGCCTCACCCTGCTCGACGAGCAGCGGGCCGATTTCACCGAGGACGTCGAACAGCAGATCAGAACCGACTGTTTCGAGGACTGGGTGGCCGGGCTCAACGCGCAAGGGAGGCGCAACCCGCCCGCGGTCGAGCAGGATTTCGCGACCGCGCGCGGCCCCCACGCGCCGGCCTTGGCGGCTTGGCTCGCCGAGCATGCGGGCGCCTACGGGACCGTGCTGGTCCAGGGCATCCCGTTCGAGACCATCCCCGGCGCCGTCGAGGTGCTGAGCCGCGCGGCGCCGCGGCCGCGCATCGTCACGCTGCCCCACTTCCACGGCGACGACCGGTTCTACTACTGGCGCCGCTACCTAGCGGCCTTTTCGGCAGCCGACGCCACGATCGTGTTCTCGCCCTCGATCGCCCGCTGCCTGGACCTGCCGGGGAAGCTGGCCGTGCTCCCGGGCGGCGGCGTGCGGGGCGAGGAGAACGCGGACGCCGCCGCCCTCGGGGCGTTTCGGGACCGGCACGGGTCGGAGCTTCCGTTCTTCCTCGTGCTGGGCCGCAAGACGGCGTCCAAAGGCTACCGCCGGATCATGGCCGCCTTTGCCGGGCTGCGTGCCCGGGTCCCCGGCGTGGCCCTCGTCCTGATCGGTCCCGACGAGGACGGCGCCGCCGTGGAGCAGGACGGCGTTTACTGCCTCGGGCAGCAGCCGCGCGACGTCGTCCGGGGCGCGCTGAGCCGCTGCCTCGGGCTCGTCACCATGAGCACCAGCGAGAGTTTCGGGATCGTGCTGTGCGAAGCGTGGCTGTTTGGCAAGCCGGTCATCGCCAACCGGGCCTGCTACGCGTTCCGCGACCTGGTGCGCGACGGCGAGACGGGGATCCTGGTGGGCCGCGACGACGAACTCGAAGCCGCGATGGCGGCGCTCCTCGCCGACCGCGAAGGCGCGGCGCGGCTGGGCGGAAGGGGGCGCGACGCCGTGCTGGCCCGGTTCACGTGGGATAGCGTGGCGGACGGGATCGACGCCCTATGCGCCCCCTCGCCCGCGGGGGACGGACGCTGACGACGGTCCGCCCCGGTCCGGACGGCGTCGCTCGCGGCCGCGCCGCTCCCCCCGTTCGGCCTCGCGGTGGGTTCCTCGGCCCCTCGTCGAGGTCCGCGAACTGCTAGCCAACGCTCCCGTTACCGAATATCGTCCGTAAGTCTGCGGTGACGTCGAAATCTTGATCAACGCCCTCGCACTCCAACGTCACGGCGCTCGCCAGCAACAATGAGCCGAATGGCCCTGCCGGCGAGCTGATTCAAAGAACAACGGCAGTCAAGCGCGATGGGTCACGTCGAGGAAACGCTGGATGAAATCGGACGCCGGTTTCAGTGTGATAAATCATCGCTGGCTCACGATTACCTTCGCGGCTACGCCCTGGCTTTCACGGCGGTGCGCGCGCACCGGCCCGTCATCTTGGAGATCGGCTGGAACGACCTGTCCTCGCTCGCGGTCTGGGCCACCTACTTCCCGAACGGGACGGTGATCGGCTCGTTCGCGCACAGGCCCGCAACGGCGCCCGACGCCCCGTTCACGATCGATGTCGGCGACCCGAACGACCCCGCCTACCTCGTCTCGCTGGTTGACCGGTTCAACCCCGACGTCGTCATCGACGACGCGAGCCACCGATGGAAACAGCAGAAGTCCGCGCTGCGGACGATGCTGCCGATCCTGAAGCCCGGCGCGCTCTACATCATCGAGGACCTGCAAACGAGCTTCGTCGACACGAAGGACTACGCGGAGGGGAGCGCTCCGCAGCAGTCGACGGCCCGCTACCTGCAGGACCTGCTCGCCGGCCTCATGAGCGGCGGAACCGTTTTCGCCCCCGAGGCGGACAGCTTCCAGGTTCTCGCGCCGAGCCTCGTCGAGTCGATGCGGTTCGACAGGAAGATCTGTTTCGTCACGCGCAGCGCGACGGTGCTGCACCAGGTCACGGTCGTCAAGGAGGCGCCGGAGGAGCGGCAAACCGCGCTGGCCGGCGAGGCCTCCTACCTCAGGGTGGCGGCCGAGATCGACGGGCTGGACCCGGCCGCGAAAGATCAGTTCGACCGCGAGTCGAAGCGGGGCCGGATCACCGCGCCCGCCCCCCTGGTTTCGGAGATCGAGGACGCGGTCGTCTACGGGCGCGGGGTCGTGACGACGCGCGGCCGCAAGCTCCTCGCCGACAGCCTGATCAACGTCTACGGCAACGAGGAACGGTTCGAGGGGCTCATCCGCCTGCCGGGGTCGAACCGCGTCCTCGCGCCCTACGACGCGGACGCCCCGGTCTACGGCGAGGAAAGGCCGGCGATCCTGCTGAAGCAGCGGTGGGACGCCAACTACGGGCACTGGCTGGTCGAGTCGCTGCCGCGCCTGGCGACCGCCCGGCAGGTGTGCGATCTGGACCGGTGCGAGGTGATCATCGGCAAGGCCGGGCCCGCGATGAACCGCGTGTACCTGGACACGCTCCGGCTGGCGGGCGTCAACCTCGATCGGGTCCGCGCGACCGACGACGTCGCGATCCGGGTCAAGCGGCTGATCTACCCGCACCCGCTCACGATTCAACCCTGGGTCAAGTCACCGGTGGTGATCGCCTTCCTCGAAGAGATGCGCGACCGGGTCGGACCGGCGGCGGACGCCTCCGACCGCGTGTTCGTCCGCCGCAGCCGGTCGAGCCGCCGACGCCTCCTCAACGAGCAGGCCGTCCTCGCCGTCGCCGAGCGCCACGGTTTCAAGCCGCTGTCGGTCGACGGCATGACGTTCGAACAGCAGGTGGCGGCGTTCAGCGCCGCCCACCTCGTCGTCGGCACGCTCGGGGCCGAACTCACCAACCTCGTCTTCTCGCCCAAAGGCGTCTCGCTGTTCGGCCTGTCGCCCAGGACCATGCAGGACGATTTCTACTACGACCTCATTTGCCACAAGGGGGGGCGGTACCACTCGCTCCACGGCGCCCCGACGCCCCCCGACGCCCCCGGCCTCGAAGCCGATTTCCAGATCGACCCGGCGAGGTTCGAGGCGATGCTGCGGAAGTTCGTCGGCTCCTGAGCCGGTCCGGCGAGGCGGCGCGAGCCGATCCTGCCTACTCGGGCGCGAGGTCCCGCGGGCGTCGCAGCGGCCGGCAGCTGTCGCCCAGGATGAGGGCGGGCTGAAAGACGACGTGCCGCGGCGCGTCCCCGCCGCCGCGCGCGATCCTGCTGTTCAGCAGGCGCAGGGCCTCGTTGACCATATCGGTGACGGGGTGTTCCGTGCGGGTCAGCCGCGGCCGGAGGGCCCCGATGCCCGGGATCGTGTCCGTGGAGGCGATCGAGATGTCGTCCGGGCAGCGCAGGCCCAGGTCCGCCAGCGCGCGCATGACGCCGAGCGCCATCACGCCGCTCGCCGCGTAGAGCGCGGTGGGGCGGTCGGGCGCGCCGATCATCTCGCGGGCGACCGAATAGGCCGCGTCCTCCCGGAACTCGCCCGAGCGCACGTGGCGGGGGTTGGGCGCGAGGCCGCGCGCCGCCATGGCGGCGCGCAGGCCCTCCAGGCGGTCCCGGCCGGTCGACAGGTGGGCCGGGCCCGTCACCGTGCCGACCGCGCGGTGGCCGAGGTCGAGCAGGTAGTCGGTGACCTGCCGGCTCGCCGCCACGTTGTCGATCGTCACGCTGTCCGACCGGCCGCCGTCCGCGGTGCGGCCGAAGTGGACGAGCGGGATCGCGCGGCCGGCGCCGTCCCGGTGCTCGGGTCGGAGATGGGCGTCGACGGGCACCAGCAGGATGCCGTCGCAGGACAGCGCCCGGATGCGGGCCAGGACGCGCCGCTCGTTCTCGGGCTTCTCGTCGCTGTTGAACACCACGAGCGCGCAGCCCCAGGCGGCCGCCGCGGCCTCGGCCGCGCAGACCACCCGGGCGAAGAACGGGTTGGCGAGGTCGGACACGACCAGGGCGATGAGTTGGCTGCGGCCCTTCTTCAGGGTGCGGGCCGCCGACAAGGGCGCGTAGTCGAGGCTGACGATCGCGGCCGCGACGCGGGCGCGCAGTTCGGGGCTCACGAACGCGCTGTCGTTGACCACGGCCGACACGGTCGCGGTCGACACGCGGGCCGCTTTCGCGACGTCCTTAATGGTGCTCACATCCGCTTCCGGCGAACCGTTACGCTGGATACAGGCTGGAGCAACGCGGCTTTCTCGTCCAGTGCCCGCATGGGACTTGCGGAGCGGGCGGGTTTGCGGAAGGATGGTCGGCAAAACGGTTAGGTGAACGCCGCCGTATCGCGAGGGGAGGGGTCCGTGCCGCATCCGAAGATGGTTCTGCTCGCTGCCGGCCTGGCCCTGGCGGCGCCCGCGGCCCGGGCCGCCGAGCAGCCGCTGCTCGGCATCGTGTCGATCTCGGCCAACGAGGCCAACAACGCCCGCTACATCGCGGGCGCCACCGCGGCCGCCAAGGAGGACGGCTGGGTGGTGTCGGTGGTGGACGCCTCGGGCAGCGCCGACCAGGCCAACGCCGCCATCCAGAACTTCGCCGGCCGGGGCGCCGGCGCCGTCGTGGACATGGTGTTCCCCTGGTCGTCGATCGGCGCGGGACTGGCGGCCGCCAAGGACGCCGGCGTGCCGGTGGTGACCTGGGGCGGCGGCCTGGGCAGCTCGGTCGCCGCCACCAACGGCTCGGGCGCCCCCGTCGCCCAGCCCGTGATCGACCGCATGGTGGCCGACCTGGGCGGCAAGGGCGACCTCCTGGCGCTCACCTACCGCACCGGCGAGGTGTGCCGGAACCGCGAAACCCTGCTCGACCAGGTGCTCAGCAAGGCCCCCGGCCTCACCCTCACCAAGAACGAGGTGCGCATCCCGGGCTATTTCGAGGACGGCGCGCAATACGCCAACGCGTGGCTCGCCTCGCACCCGGGCGGCGAGGGCAAGCAGGCCATCTGGGGCTGCTGGGACGACCCCGCCATCGGCGCCATCGGGGCGCTGCGCCAGCAGGACCGCGGCGACGTCGGCGTCTACGGGGTCAACGGCAACGCCCAGGCCATCGAGAACATCCGCAACGGCCACATGACCGCCACCGCCTGGGAGGACAGCTACAAGGAGGGCTATCAGATGGTGAAGCTCCTCAAGGACATCAAAGCCGCTGGCTCAAACTGGACGCCCAAGGCCGTCGAGGTGCCGGCCGTGCTCGTCACCAAGGACACCGTCGAGGCCTTCATCAAGGCGCATCCCGAGGCGACCGGCCCGCAGTAGGCGCGGTCACCCCCCGTGTTCGAGCCGGAGGGGGATGGCGCGGGCGCGGCCCCGCTCGTCGCGGCCGAGGACATCGCCAAGGCCTACGGCGGCGTCCACGCGCTCAAGGGCGTGTCGCTGACGGTGCGGCCCGGCGAGGTGCACGGGCTGGTGGGGGCCAACGGGGCCGGCAAGTCGACGCTGATCCGCGTGCTGGCCGGGCTGACGCAGCCCGACGCCGGCCGCGTCCTCCTCGACGGGCAGCCGGTCGCGATTCCTTCGCCCCACCGCGCGGGCGAGCTCGGGATGAGCTTCATCCACCAGGAGCTCGCCTTCGTGCCGGGCATGACCGTCATCGGGAACCTCACCCTGGGCCTGCCCAAGCCGACCCGGTTCGGCCTGGTGGACTGGCGCGCGGTGGCCCGCGAGGTCGCGCCCGTGGCGGCGCGGGTCGGCTTGGCGGCGCCGCTCTTCGCGAGCGTCAAGGGGCTGTCCACGGCCGAGAAGTGGCTCGTCAACATCTGCCGGGCGCTGGTCCGCCGCGCGCGCCTCATCGTCATGGACGAGCCCACGGCCTCGCTCTCGTCGGCCGAGGGCGAGCGGCTGTTCCGCATCGTCGCGGACCTGGCCAGGGGCGGGGTCGCGGTGCTCTACGTGTCGCACCGGCTCGACGAGATCATGCGCCTGTGCGACCGCGTGACCGCGCTGCGCGACGGGCGCGCGGCGGCGGCGTTCGGCAGGGCCGACCTCACGCGGGCCGCGCTGGTCGAGGCCATCGTGGGACGCGCCGTGGAGCACGCCCCCGGGGCGCCGGGCAGGCCGCCGGCCGGCGCGGTGGCGCTC
>CAXTDZ010000100.1:0-16185 GCA_964243035.1 uncultured Lichenihabitans sp. | reverse complement strand
GCGCGGCCCAGGTGCTCGGGCGGCAGCGGCGGCGTCCGCGCCCGGCCGACCGCGAGCGCGCGCGGCTCGGCGGCCGCGTCGGACTGCACGGCTTCGAACACGATCCAGTGCGGCGACAGGGCGCCTTCCGTGCCGCCCGACATCACGAAGCAGATGTCGGACGCCCCCGCGCCGAGCCTCGCCGCGAAACAGTCGTGGAGCGCGCGGGTGGCGAGCGCCCGGGTCCAGTCGTTGACGTTGCCGTTGCCTTCCGTCTTGCCGAACACCGCCACCACCGCGGCGGGGTCGATGCGCTCGGCCGCGAAGGCGTCCTCCAGCCCCGACACGTCGTCGGGGGCGGCCGCGGGCAGGCGGTGGACGCGCGCGGCCCGGGTCGTCACCGGGGCAGCCCGTCGAGCAGGGCGGCGGAGGAGGCGGTGGCGCCGAACACGCCGCCCTGCATGGTCACCATCTTGACGGCGGCCAGGTGGTTGCCGCGGTCGGTGGCGCCGCAGCAGTCCTCGACGAGCAGGCACTCGAAGCCGCGGTCGTTGGCCTCCCGCATGGTGGTGTGGACGCACACGTCCGTGGTGATGCCGGTCAGCACGAGGTTGCGGATGCCGCGCGTGCGCAGGATCATCTCCAGGTCGGTGGCGCAGAAGGAGCCCTTGCCGGGCTTGTCGATGACGACCTCGCCCGGCACCGGCGCGAGTTCGGGGATGATCTCCCAGCCGGGCTCGCCGCGCACCAGCACCTTGCCGCAGGGGCCGGGATCGCCGATGCCGGCGCCGATGCGGCGCGAGCGCCACCGCTTGTTGGCGGGCAGGTCGCTCAGGTCCGGCCGGTGGCCCTCGCGGGTGTGGATCACCGCGTAACCCGCGGCGCGCATGGCCTCCATCACGCGGCGGATCGGCGCCACGGGGGCGCGGGTGAGCGACAGGTCGTAGCCCATCGCGTCCACGTAGCCGCCCGGGCCGCAGAAGTCGGTCTGCATGTCGATGACGACCAGCGCCGTGTTGGCGGGCCGGAGGTCGCCGTCGAAGGGCCAGGCGTAGGGGTCGGCCGCGACCGTGGTCACGGTCTGATCCCTCGCTCGGCAGGGACAGGACGCGCAATCGGGCATGCCCTCATCCGTCCTGCCGGACACCTCCTTCCTTGCGGCCTGGAGATCCCGCCCATCTGCGCGGCTGGGCCGCGATGTCCTTCGCCCCGCCCTGCGGGGAGACGGTGCCCGACAGGGCGGATGAGGGGTTTTTCACGACGCGCGGCCCCACCCTCATCCGTCCGTTGGACACCTTCTCCCGCCCAGGCGGGAGAAGGGCAAAACCGGCGAACGACCGAGCGACACGAGCGCCATGGCCCGCGGGACGGGAGAGCAAGTTGCACGGCCGCGCTCACTCGGCCGCCTGCCTGCGGTCCGCGCCAAGGTGCTGGCCCTCGCCGTAACGGCGCGTGGGCGCCGCGAAGCCCGCGGAGCAGCCGTCCTTCTCCTTGACCGCGTCCTCCCACGGCAGCCGGTAGCGGCCGGCCGCGAGGTCGTGCATGTAGGTGTAGGGGCAGTCTCCGGCGCCGCCCGCGACCGCCGTGTAGCCCCGGTGGCCGAACTGGTAGATGTTGTTCTCGACGCCCCAGTGGAGGCGGGCCTCGCGCACGAGGTCGGGCCGCACCTCGGCCGTGACGATCTCGTCGGGGCGGCCGGTCGTGCCGTGGGCGATCACGGTGCCGTCGAAGTTGACCACCATGGCCTCGCCCATCGAGTCGAACTGCCCGTCCGAGCCGGACATGCAGACGTTGGCGGTCACCATCAGGTTGCAGAAGCTGTTCGCCTGGTTGGTGAAGCGCCACGCCTCGCGGATCGGCGCCGTGTAGCCCGCCGTGCGGATCATGACCTCGGCGCCCTTGTAGGCGCATTCGCGCGCCATCTCGGGGAACATGCCGTCGTGGCAGATGATGAGGGCGAGCTTGACGCCGCCGGGCCCGTCGATCACCGGGATGCCGCGGTCGCCCGGCTCCCAGGGCTCGACCGGCACCCAGGGATGCATCTTGCGATAGTAGAGCTTCAGCTCGCCGCGGTCGTCCACCACGATGCCGGAGTTGTAGGGGGCGCCGTGGGGGTTCAGCTCCATGATGGAGAAGCAGCCCCAGATGCGGTTGTCCGCGCAGGCCTGGCGCAGGCGCGCCACCTCGGGGCCGTCCAGCGCGCACATGATGGCCGGGTTGGTGTCCATCGACAGCCCGTGCAGGCAGTATTCGGGGAACACCACCAGGTCCATCGTGCCCAGGTTGCCGCGCGCCTTGGCGACGAGCGCCGCGATCCGCTCGGTTTGCGCGGTCAGGTCCGCCTTGGTCTTCACGACGGGGAGTTGGGCCTGCACCAGGCCGATCACCACGCCGTTCGGCGACTTGTTGAGGCCACCCAGTCCGTTCATGCCGACCCTCACCGCGTGATGGAAAGCTCGCCCGGCGCGGCGCGCAGGGCTTCCTTGGAGTTCGACGAGCCGATCAGGATCAGCAGCGTCAGGATGTAGGGGGCCGCGTTGAACAGGTAGTAGCCCTGCGTGATCCCCACCGACTGCAGCGACGGCCCGAGCGCGCCCGCGGCCCCGAACAGGAGCGCAGCCCCCACGCAGCGCAGCGGGCTCCAGCGCGCGAAGATCACGAGCGCCACCGCCATCAGCCCCTGCCCCGACGACAGCCCCTCGTTCCACGAGCCCGGGTAGGACAGGGACAGGAACGAGCCCCCGACCCCGGCCAGGAAGCCGCCCACCGTGGTCGCCAGGAAGCGCACGAGGTCCACCGACACGCCCATCGCGCGGGCCGCGGCGGCGCTGTCGCCCGCGGTGCGCAGGATCAGGCCCCAGCGCGTGTTGCGCAGGCCCCACGCCATCACGAGCGCGAGCGCGACGCCGAGGGGGAACAGCGGGTTGACCCGGAGGGCCTCGGCGAGCTGCGGCACGCCGGTCCAGCCCCCGAGCGGCACGGTGGGCAGGTGGGCGGCCTGCGGCTGGATGAACGGCTTGCCGAAGAAGAAGGCAAGCCCGATGCCGAAGATCATCATCGCGATGCCGATCGCGACGTCGTTGACCCGCGGCAGGCGGCAGATGGCGCCGTGCATGGCCCCGAGCCCCACGCCCGCGACGCCGCCCGCCAGGACGCCCAGCCAGGGCGAGCCCGTCTCGTAGTCGGTCGCGTAGGCGAGCATGGCGCCCAGCACCAGCGTGCCTTCGAGCCCCAGGTTGATGCGGCCGGACTTTTCCGTCAGCGTTTCGCCCAGGCCCACCAGCATGAAGGGCGTCGAGACCCGGATGGCGCCGCCCAGCATGGCGATCAGCACGGTGGCGAGCGGGCTCACGTCCGGTCCCGCCCGCCCGACACCTGGAAGATCGCGAAGCGGCCGTACAGCGTCTCGGAGGTGAGCAGCGTCACGAAGATGAAGCCCTGGAGCAGCAGCACGGTCGCGTCCGGCAGGCCCATGCGCCGCTGGATCAGCCCGCCCGCCGCGGCCAGCCCGCCGAACAGCACGGCCACGAAGGGGATCGCGAGCGGGTTGTGCCGCGCCAGGAACGACACGAGGATGCCCGTGAAGCCGTAGCCCGCGGCGAGCGAGGCGTTGGCCCGCCCCTGGATCGCCGCCACCTCGAAATAGCCCGCGAGCCCCGCGCAGGCGCCCGCGACGCCCGCGCAGATCACGATCAGCCGCCCGACCGGCAGGCCCTGCGCCTGCGCGGCCCGCAGGTTGCCGCCCGTGACCCGCGCCGCGAAGCCGAACACGGTGCGCTCCATCAGCAGGTAGAGCAGCACCGCCACCAGCACGCCCACCGCCAGGCCCCAGTGGACGCTGGTGCCCGGCATCTTGGTCACCGCGTAGTCGGCCCCGATCGGCAGCGTCGACGGCTTCAGGGGCTGGCCGGGGTCGCGCAGCGGCCCTTCCACGCAGAACAGCGTGACCGCGATGCCGATGTAGGACAGCAGCAACGAGGCGATCGTCTCGTTGACGCCGCGGGCGTAGCGCAGCCAGCCCGCGAGCCCGATCCAGAGGGCGCCCACCGCCATGGCACCCACCGCCATCAGCGGCGCCACGAGCGCGAAGGGCAGGCCGCTCCCCACGAAGGGGATCGCGACCGCGGCGGCCGCGAGCCCGCCCAGCACCAGCGCACCCTCGCCGCCGATCACGATCAGCCCGATGCGGGCGGGGATCGCGACCGTCAGCGCGGTGAAGATCAGCGGCGCCGCGCGCTCCAGCGCGTTGTTCCAGGAGAACGCGGTGCCGAACCCGCCCCGCCAGACGAGCTGGAGGAAGACCAGGGGCGACTTGCCGATGCCCAGCAGGAACAGCGAGAACAGCGCCAGCGCCAGCACCACCGCGGCCACGGGGATGACGACCCGCTCCGCGCCCTGCCGCGCCCCGACCCCCAACCGAAAGCGCCGCGCCGCGCGCTCCCGCGGGATCGCGGGGGCGGCGAGCGGGACGGAAGGGTCGGCGACGTCGGTCACGGGCGCCCGTCCTGCCTCAGGTGGTGGATCCGATCACGCCGTCCACCAGGTAGGTCATGCCGTTGAGGGGCTCGGCGAAGTTGTCGTAGGGCGCGTTGGGCAGCACCACGTTGCCCTTGTTGTCCTTGACGGGCTTGGTGAAGATCGGCTTGCCGGCCTTCAGGTAGGCCACCGCGGCGTCGGCGGCCTTGCGGGCCGCGTCGGTCGCGCCCGCCCCGTAGGGCGTGTTCTGCACCATGTCCTTCTCGTAGCCCCCGAAGGTGACGTTGGGCAGCGTCTGCCCCTTCTCCAGGAGGCCCGCGAACATCGTGTAGATCGTGCCCCACTTGTACTCGGCGCCGGTCACGAATCCCTTGGGGGCGAGCGGGGCCTGGGACGCGTTGTGGCCGCAGGTGCGGACCCCGCGCCCTTCGGCCGTCTGGATGACCACCTTGGGGCCGTCCACGTGGCAGGTGACCACGTCGCAGCCCGCGTCCACCAGCGCGTTGGTGGCTTCCGCCTCGCGCACGGGCAGCGACCAGTCGCCGGTGAAGATCACCTGCACGGTGGCGGCGGGGTTGACGGTGCGGGCGCCGGTCAGGAACGAGTTGATGTTGCGCAGCACGATGCCGATCGGCTTGGCGGCCACGAACCCGAGCTTGCCGGACGGCGAGGCCGCGCCCGCCGCGACCCCGTCCACGTAGTGGGCCTGGTCCAGGAAGGCGAAGTAGGAGCCGGCGTTCTTGGGGTCGGTGGGCTTCCACAGCGGCGCCGCGTGCCGGAACTGCACGTCGGGGTTGGCCTTGGCGGCGTCCACCACGAAGGGGCTGTAGTAGCCGAAGGAGGTGGGCAGGATCAGCTTGGCGCCGTCCAGGTTGATCATCGACTCCATGGTCTTGGCGACCGCGTCGGTCTCGGGGACGTTCTCTTCCTCGATCACCTTGACGTTGGACACGCCCTTGAGCGCCTGCACGCCCACCGCGTGGGCCTGGTTCCAGCCGAAGTCGTCGCGCGCGCCCACGTAGACCACGCCCACCGTCAGCTCCTCGGCCGCGAAGGCCGGGGCCCTCGGCAGCGCGCCCGCGGCGAGGCCCGCGGCGCCGGCCCGCAGAACCGTACGGCGGCTGAACCCGTTTTTGCTCATCTGTCGTTCACCCCTTGCACGTCGCGCAACCTGGATGGCAAGCTCCGTACCAGTCGGCCGGGGACGAGGCGCGCCCAAAGACCGCGCAGGCCCGGGGTGGCCGTGCCGGGTATCGGCCTCGTGGGGAGGCAGATCGCCGCGAGACTAGGCATGTGCCGGGCGCGGCGCGTAGGTGGCGTCGAGCCGCTGCCGGAGGTAGTCGGCCGCCGTGACGGGCGGGTAGCGCTCGCCCGCCCCGCGGCAGGTCGGCAGGCAGGACACGAGCGCGTCCGGGTCGGGATCCAGGAAGAACGCGACCGAGAACCGCTCCCGCCCGGCCGGGCTCGCGACGCGGTGGGGCGTCGACACGTAGGTGTCGTTGGTCCAGCGCATCAGCAGGTCGCCGATGTTGCACACGAGGGCGCCCGGCAGCGGGGGCGCGTCGATCCAGGCGCCGTCGCGCGTGCGGACCTGCAAGCCGCCCACCGCGTCGGTGGCGAGCAGGGTGAGGTTGCCGTAGTCCGTGTGGGTTCCGGCCCCGAGCGCGCCGCCGCCGGGCCCGGGCGGGTAGCGGAGCAGCCGCAGCGTCGCGAGCGGGCGGCCGAGCACGGACCCGAAGAAGCCCGGGTCGAGGCCGAGGTCCAGCGCGACCGCGCGGTGGAGGTCGCGGCCGAGCCGCCACGCGGCCCCGTAGTAGGCGAGGCAGGCGTCGCGGAAGCCCGGCACGGCCGGCCACAGGTTCACGCCGCGGAAGGGCGCGCCCGCCAGCACCTCGGGGTCGTCGGCGGCGAGGTCGAGCCCGACGTTGAAGGCTTCCTTGCGGTCCGGCGCGGCCCCGGGGTCCAGCGCCTCGACGCCCAGGCCCACGTAGCCGCGGTTGTGGGGGGAGCGCCGGATCGACACGGCGTCCTTGACGGCCGGGTCGGCCGCGAAGAACGCGGCCGCGGCGGCGAACACGCCCTCCCGCACCGCGTCGGGAACGCCGGCGTTGGCCACGTAGAAGAAGCCCACCTCCCGGCAGGCCCGCCCCACCGCGGCCGCGACGGCCGCGAGCCCCGCCTGGCCGCCCGCGGTCAGGGGCGCGAGGTCGACAACGGGGAGGGTGTGGTGCATGGGCGGCTCCGGTGGGCCAGGGGCCGCGCAGCCCAGCACGAGTCCGGGCCGAGGATCAACCCGAGGCCACGCGTTCGGGTCGACGCGATCGGCCAGTCCTGCCCTTCTCCCCGCTGATCGCGGGGCGAAGGGCATGGCTCGGCAACGATTGCGGCAACCGGGGTTCGCAGCCCTGACCTTGACGCGACCGGTGCTCGCCGACACCCTCGCGGCCGCCCATCCACCCCCACCGGATCAAGCCTCCCTTCTGGACCGCCGATGCAGCAGACCACCATCGGCCGCCCCGTCACGGTGTCGGGACCGGGGCTCCACACGGGGCTGAGGAGCACCGTCACGCTCCGCCCCGCGCCGGCCGGGCACGGCCTCCGCGTGACCGTGCGGACGCCGGGCGAGCCCTGGGCCGACCCCGTGCCCATGACCTGGGAGCAGCGCGTCCCGGCCCCGATGAGCACGATGCTGGACGTCGGGGGTGGCCGAACGCTGCGCACGGTGGAACACCTGATGGCGGCCCTCGCGGCGTTCGGCGTCGACACCCTGCGCGTGGAGGTGGAGGGCCGCGAGGTGCCGATCTTCGACGGCAGCGCGGCGCGGTGGTGCCGGGAGCTGGAGGCGGCGGGAACCGTGGCGCTGCCCGCGCCGCGGCGCCGCGTGCGCGTCCGGCGGCCCGTGCAGGTGTTCCGCGACGGCGGCTTCCTGCGCGCCGAGCCGGCGGACGCCTTCTCGCTCGACGTCACCTACGACGTGCTGCCGACCTTTCCCGTGCTGCGCTGGGCGGGCGTGCCGGACCGGGCGGCGTTCACGGCCGAGCTGTCCCGCTCGCGGTCGTTCGGGCGGCTCGACGCGCGCAAGCTGCTCGGGCTGCCGCCCAGGCCCGTGGCGCGGCCCGCCGCGGATCCGGGCGCCAGCCCCAACGCGCGCGACCCGGCGCTGGTCGGCCGCGAGCCGGAGGACGCGTGGGCGCGCATCGAGGCGCAGAAGGCCGCCCGGCGCGAGCCGCTGCCCGTGCTGCGCGGCGCCCGGCCCGGCCGCGCGGCGCTGATCGTGGGGCGGACCATTTTGGGGGGCGCGCGCTACCCCGACGAGCCGGTCCGGCACGTGGCGCTCGACGCGGTGGGCGACCTCGCGCTCGCGGGCGCGCCCCTCCTGGCCCGCGTGGTCGCGCACAACCCCAGCCACGAGAAGACCTACGCCTTCGTGGCCTCCCTGATGGCGGACCCGACGGCCTGGGACTGGGCGTGAGGGCCCTCACGCCTCCGGCAAGGGCTGGCACGCGTCGCACGCGAAGGCCCGCCGCCCGGCCATCGCGAACTTGCGCACGGGGCCGCCGCAGCGGGGGCAGTGGGACTTGGCGAAGATGTTGAAGTTGCCCCCGTAGCGGCCCGGTCCGCGCTCGCCGCCCTCCACCGTCACGATGGCGCGCAGCTCGACGCCGAGCGCGAGCAGGTGGGCGGCGTCGCGCCAAACGGCGTCGAAGGCGGGGCGCGGGAGCGCGCGGCCGGGCAGCGCGGGGGCGAGGCGCTGCCGCCACAGGATCTCGGTGCGGTAGATGTTGCCGATGCCGGCCAGGACGGACTGGTCCATCAGCAGCAGGCCCACCGCGGTCCGGCTCGCCGCGACGCGCGTCCAGGCCCGCTCGGGGTCGGCGTCGGGGCGCAGCACGTCGGGGCCGAGCCGGCCGAGCAGGGCCGCCTCGCCCGCGGCGTCGAGCAGCTCGCAGCGGTTGGGGCCGTTGACGTCCACGAAGCCCGCCTCGCTCTCGAAGCGGAGGCGGACGGCGCCCACCGGCGCGGGCGCGGGCCCCTCCCCCTTGCGGGTCTTGCCGTAGAGCCCGAAGTGCAGGTGCAGCGTGGGGCCGTCCCGGAAGCGGTAGAGCAGGTGCTTGCCGTAGGCCTCCACGCCCTCGCAGCGCAGCCCGTCGAGCACGGCCGCGCCCTCCGCGAAGCGGCCCTGGGGCGAGCTCGCGCGCAGCGCGTGGCCCGCCAGCAGCGGGCGCTGGTCGCGGGCTTCGCGGTGGATGGTGTGGCCCTCGGGCACGCGGCGGCCTACTTCGATCCGTTGACGTCGTCCCGCGACCTACAGGAGCCAGCCGTGACCGATCAAGCGACACAGCGCCCCACGCTCGACCCCGAGACGCTGGCCTTCGCCCAGCGCGTGTTCGGCTACGTGCGCACGGGCAACGCCGACGCCATGGCCGAGCTTCTGGGCCAGGGCCTGCCCGCCAACCTCCGCAACGAGAAGGGCGACAGCCTGCTGATGCTGGCGGGCTACCACGGCCACCGCGAGGTCGTGCGCCTGCTGCTCGACCACGGCGCCGACACGGAGCTCGGCAACGACCGGGGGCAGATGCCGCTCGGCGCCGCCTGCTTCAAGGGCGACGAGGCGGTCGTGACCCTGCTGCTCGACGGCGGCGCGGCGCTCGACGGCCACGGGCCCGACGGGCGCACCGCCCTGATGCTCGCGGCCATGTTCGACCGCACGGGCATGGTGGACCTGCTGCTCGCCCGCGGCGCCGACCCGGACCGGCAGGACGCGGCCGGCGCCACCGCGGCCGACCTCGCGGTCGCCATGGGCGCCCGGGGCACGCCCCGGCGGCTGCGCCAGACTTCCAAGCACGGGGCACCGCTAACGGTGCCGGGCGATGCCCTTCGCCCCGCGCCAAGCGGGGAGAAGGTGCCTGACAGGGTGGATGAGGAGCCGACCCGCTCGTGATCCCCCCTCATCCGGCTTGTCGGCCACCTTCTCCCCTCAAGGGGCGAAGGGCAAAACCGGCGAGCGCTGACCAAGTTCGCAGCGTGTGCAGCCGCACACCCGCGGTTGACGCGGGCCCCCCGCGGGCCAAAACTGCCCCGCCATGAAAGTCTCCCTGATCCAGATGAACTCCGGCGACGACAAGCGCGCGAACCTCGACGCCGCCGCGACCCTGGTCGAGCGCGCGGTGGTCGAGGACCGGCCGGACTGGGTGCTGCTGCCGGAGGTGTTCGACCTCATGGGCGGCGACGCCCGCGCCAAGCGCGAGGCGGCCGAGGTGCTGCCCGACGGGCCCGCCTACGCGCTGCTGCAGGGCCTGGCGGCGCGCCACGGCATCTTCATCCACGCGGGCTCGATCCTGGAGGCCGTGCCGGGCGAGGACCGCCTGTGCAACACCACGGTGGCCTTCGACCGGACCGGCCGCGAGGTCGCGCGCTACCGCAAGATCCACCTGTTCGACGTCACCACGCCCGACGGCGCGGGCTACAGGGAGAGCGCCGCCATCAAGCCCGGCGACGCGGTCGTGACCTACCCGTGCGAGGGCGTCGTGGTGGGTTGCGCGATCTGCTACGACCTGCGCTTCCCCGCGCTGTTCCAGGCGCTCGCGGCCAGGGGGGCCACGCTGATCGCGCTGCCCGCGGCCTTCACGCTGCAGACCGGCAAGGACCATTGGGAGGTCCTGTGCCGCGCCCGCGCGATCGAAACCGAGACCTGGTTCTGCGCCGCCGCGCAGTGCGGGTCCTTCCGGCAGAACGGGGAGCTGCGGCAGACCTACGGGCATTCCATGGTGGTGGACCCCTGGGGCCACGTGGTGGCGCGGGCGAGCGACGGCGTGGGCCTCGCCTCGGCCCGGGTCGATCCCGCGCGCGTCGAGAAGGTCCGCGCCATGATCCCCGTGGCGAGCCACCGCGTGGCGCTGCCCGCGTGAGCCCCGCCATGCCCCCTGCCCCGACCCCTGCCCCCGACGAGACCCGCCTGCTCGGCCCCGAGGCGCGCCGCTCACCCGACATGCAGGCCGTGTGGGACTGGATCACCGAGCAGGACGCGGGCCTCCCCGACTGGCTCGCGTTGCCGCCCGCCGAGGCCCGCGCGCAGATGGACGGGGTCGCGGCGCGCTGGAACGCCGACCTGCCGGCGCTCGCGGCCGGACCCGTGGCGCTGCCCGGCGCCCCTACCCTCCCCGCGACGCTGTTCACGCCGCCCGCCGCCGGGCCCGGCTGCATCCTCTACCTGCACGGCGGCGGCTGGGCGGTGGGAACGGTGCGGACGCACGAGCGGTTCATGCGCCTGCTCGCGCTCGACGCCGGCGTCCGCGTGCTGGGCATCGACTACCGCCTCGCGCCCGAACACCCCTTCCCGGCCCCCTTCGAGGACTGCCTCGCGGCGTGGCGGGCGCTGGCCGCCGAGCCGGGGCGGTTCGGGGCGGAAGGCGGGCCGCTCGCGGTGGCGGGCGACAGCGCGGGCGCCAACCTGGCGGCCGCGGTCGCGCTCCACGAGGTCGCGGAAGGCCGGCGCGTCCCCGACGCGGCGCTGCTGTTCTACGGCGCCTTCGCGGCCGACCTCGACACGCCGTCCTACCGCCGCTTCGCCGAGGGGTTCGGGCTCACGCGCGCCGGCATGGCGCGCTTCTGGGACTGGTACGCGCCCCCGGGCGTGGACCGGCGGGACCCGCGGCTCGCGCCCCTGGAGGCGCCCGAAGCCCATGTCGCGCGGCTGCCGCCGCTGTTCCTGAACGCCGCAGGGCTGGACCCGCTGCTGTCCGACACGCTGCGCTTCGCGGGCCGGCTCGACGCCGCGGGCGTGCCGCACGAGCTCGCGATCCACGAGGGCGTCCACCACGGCTTCATGCAGATGAGCCTGCACCTGCCCGAGGCGCGAGCCGCGATCCGCCGGGCCGCGGGCTTCCTCACCGGCCTGGCGGACCGGCGCCCCGGCTGAGGCGCGGGCCCCCGAGCAGGAAACCCGCCGCCGCAACCCCCGTCTCGTAGGCGCCGTGGGCCGTGCTGAAGCGCGGGCGCGAGCAGGCCTCGCCCGCGAAGGCGATCCGGTCCGAGGCGGGCTCGGCCAGAACGGCGCGCGCGTCCGAGCAGCCGGGGGGCGCGTAGGAATAGGCGCCGCCGAAGCGCGGGTCGCCGCCCCAGTTGGACAGCACCCCGCGCCCGAGCCGCGCCTTGAACGCCGTCCCGAACCGGCCCGCCAGTTCGCGGGCCGCGAAGTCCATGGCCGCCGCAAGTCCCCCGGCGCGGAGGTCGCGCGCGAGGTCCCCGCCGTAGAAGCCCTCGATCACCGGGCGGCCGGACGGCCTGACCTGGTAGGCGCCCGTGCCGGTGCGGAAGGGCGAGCCGATCAGGTGCCCGTCGGTGGGCAGGCCATCGGCGGAGGTGAGCGCGACATACAGCTTCTCCACCTGCCCGAGCGGGAGCCGGCCCGCGGCCTCGGCCTTTCCGGGCAGGGCCGGGTCGAAGCTGAGCGCCCCGGACGCCAAGACGTTGGTCGGCACCGCCACAACCGCGGCCGCGGCGTCCAGCGTGCCGCGCGCGGTGTGGAGCCTCAGCCGCGCCGCGTGGCCGTGCTCGATGCGCGACACGGCGGCCCCGGTCACCACGGGGACCGCCTCGCCGTAGGCCCCGACGAGGCGGCCGTAGCCGCGGACCACGCGCCAGTCCGGCGGCCGGCCGGGGTCGTAGCGGGCGTAGTCGCGGGCCGAGGCGCCCGCGAGGTCGACGCCGTTGATGTAGGTCCCCACGGCGTCGAACAGGGCGTTCCAGCGCCCGCCCGGCTCCAGGAACGTGCTCAGCGCGACGTCGGGCGCGGTTTCGGGGAACGCGTCGGCCCGCTCGAAGAAGCGGGCGCGGGCCGCGGCCTGGTCGGCCTCGTCGGCGAGGGGGAGGCCGAGGTCGCGGCCGCCACCGTCCCAGGGCGCGGGCGTCCGGTCGAGCGCGAAGCCGAGCTCGCCCGCGATCCCCGTCCAGGCGTTGTCGCGGGCGCCGTGCAGCCAGCCGCAGCCGAGGTCCACGGGGGCGCCCAGCGCCTCGGGGCCGAGCGTGTGGGCGCGCCCCCCGAGCCGCGCCCCGGCTTCGAGCACCAGCACCGACAGGTCCGGCCGCGCGGCCATGACGTGGCGCGCCGCCGCCAGGCCGGCCGCGCCGGCGCCGACCACGGCCACGTCGACCGCGTGTCCGGTCCAGGATTGGAGCAGAGCCATGGCTTATCGGTTCCCGCGAGGCGTCCGGGGCTTATCGCGGCAGCAGGGCCGCCCCGCAATGGCGGGCGCGGATCGGTCACGCCCCGCGGCCCTTGAGACCGGCCGTCTGCTTCACGCGAGCGACCGGACGCGTGCCGGTCGCAACGGACGCGGCTCGCGTCCGGGAAGGTGCGAGCGACAAAAGGACGGATGGTCCATTGTCACAGGACCGTCTCGCATGCCTTCCGCGGTGTCGCTCACGAAGAAGCTGGAAAGCTTCGACGATCACTGGTCGCCGAGACGCGTGGCTTCGTTCAACGGCCACGACATCATGGTCGTCAAGGTGAAGGGAGACTTCGTCTGGCACTCGCATCCCGAGACCGACGACGTCTTCCTCGTGCTCAAGGGACGTCTGCGCGTCGAGAGGAGGGACGCGACCGTGTCGCTGGAGGCCGGCGAGCTTTTCGTGGTTCCCAAAGGTGTGGAGCATCGGACGGTCGCCGACGAGGAGGCCCACCTCGTCCTGATCGAGCTGCAGGGTGTGCCGAACACCGGCGACCCGGCCACCGCCGCCCGGCGGGTCCCGATCTAGAACCGCGTTCGGGGTTCGTCGACGCGGGTGATCCGAAAACTCTTGAAGTTTGCCGGTCGCCGGGCACATCTCGCGGGACGCGACCACGAAGGCAAGGGGGCCCAATGTCCGACCAACCGAGCAAGATCGACAAGACCGAAGCGCGCCAGGGCAAGGCGGGGGTCGGGGTCCGCTACGTGCTGATGGGCGGGACCGCCCTGGTGATCGTGCTGTTCGCGGTCGTCTGGCTGGCGAGCCGCTGACGGCGGAGCGGGCCCGGGACGCTTCCCGGCGAGGGGCTACTTCACCACGCGGAGGTGGGGCGCGGGCCGGCGCCCGCCCGCCGCGCGGCCCGGCCCCAGCAGGGCGGCGCGCTGGCGCACCGCGGCCGCGAAGTGCTGTGGCACGCGCTGCGCCTCCTCCAGCACGCGGGCCAGCACGCCCATCACCTCCAGCGAGGGGGCTTCGTCGAAGCGCTCCAGCACCCAGGCCGCGTCGTCCTCGGTCAGCGTGCCCGTGGGCCGCTCGTCCCACACGAGCTGGGCGCTGGCGGTTTCCACGAAGAAGGTTGCCCACTGCTCGTCGGGGGCGGTCTGGGCCGCCTGAACCGCGAACAGCGCCGCGAGCGCCCCCCGGCTCGGCGGCAGCGCCGCGTACATCTGGCGCAGCCGGTCCAGGCCCTGCGCGGTGAAGTTGGGGAACGGGTTCAAGGCCGCCACCGTGGCCGCCCCGCCCCGCCAGGGCTCCCGATTGCTGGTATTCATGTTCGACCCTCGCCTCTTGTTGTTGAGGCCACAGTGGAGCGGCCGGATTGACGAGGCATGAATCAGTGAATTGCGGCAAAAACCACGGTTAAACGGTGCGAAACAGGTAAGCTTTCACATTTGCTGCTTGAATCTTGACGAGTTCTTGCTGGTCTCAGCCGCGCAGGTCGGCCATCGCGTCCGTCAGCAGGGCGGCGGCCTCCATCTCGGCCCAGCGCCGGGCGCGGCGCTCCGCGGCCTCGGCGTCGGCGCCCCAGCGCTCGATCTGGAAGTCCTCGTCCACGTGCGCCCTCGCCCACGCGTCGGAGGCGGCGAGGCGGCCGCGCAGCACCGCGAGGCCGAGCAGGGCCGAGCCGGTCAGGGTGGTCGCCACGTGGAGCGCCGCGAGCCGGAAGGGGCTGCCCGCGTCCGACCCGACCGCGGCCGCCGCGGCCGCGTCGACGGCGGCCAGCGCGTCCGGGGGCTGGGGCAGAAACATCACGCCGCGCGCCACGGCGAACCGCGCGCCGAGCGTGTCGCGGCACCAGTCCAGGACGGGGTCCCAGGCGCGAGCCTGGCGCTCCACCAGCTCGGCCGGGCCGTCGGCGCGGTAGCACAGGAGGTCCGAGCCCGCGAACTTGACAACCTCGGCCCGCACCGCGTCCATGGCGCCCGAAACCCCGTCCACGGCGGTGTTGACCAGCCGCGTCAGCGGCATGGTGCCGGGCCTGACGACCTCGCCCTGCCGGTCCCATTCGGCCGCGACCGCGCGCGCGGCCGCGCGGGAGGGCAGCGCGACGGGCTTGCGGCCCGGCGTGCGGACGGGACGGCCGTCCAGCACCGGCTGGAAGCCCCCCTCCGCCTCGACCACGTCGACCGCGGCGTAGAAGCGCTTGAGTTCCGCTGCGGCCTTCTCGCGCCGGGCGAGGTCGTAGGGGTCGACCCGCTCGAAGCCGCCGGGGGGCGGGGCGTCAGCCGTCATGGTCGGGGGCTCTTCACTCGTCGGGCGCGTCGTCGATCGGGTCGGGCTGCCGCGCGTCGAAGCCGAACAGGTCCCAGCTCGCCTGCATGTGGGGCGGCAGGGGCGCGGACACGTCCAGGGTGCCGCCGCCCGGGTTGGGCAGCACGAGCCGCCGCGCGAGCAGGTGCAGCTTGCGCTCGACCTCGGCGGGAACGGCGCGCAGGGGATCGGTGCGGCGCGGGGTGGAAGCGGAGCCGCCGTTGTACTTGGGGTCGCCCACGATCGGGTGGCCGATCGCCTCCGCGTGGGCCCGGAGCTGGTGCGTGCGCCCCGTGACGGGCTTCATGGACACCCAGGCGAGCCGCGGCAGGACCTTGTCCACCACGGCGTAGAAGGTGACGGAGTGCTGGGCGTCGTCGTCGCCGTGGCGGGCCACGCGCACCCGCTCAAGGGCGGCGCGGTCGCCGGGCGGGCGCCGCCCCGCGCGGGCCCCCCGGTCGTCGCCCATCCCCTCGCCCTTGGCCAGGAACAGCGAGATGCGGCCCTGGGCGGGCTTGGGGACGCCTTCCAGCAGCGCCCAGTAGATCTTGCGGGTCTGCCGGGACCGGAACAGCTCGCCCAGGTCGGCCGCCATGCGGCGGGTCTTGGCCACCAGCAGCACGCCGGCCGTGTCGCGGTCGAGGCGGTGGACCAGGCGCGGGCGGTCGCCCGCGGGGGTCGCGTAGGCGTCGAGCAGGCCGTCGACGTGGCGGTGGGTGCCCGAGCCGCCCTGCACCGCGAGGCCGTAGGGCTTGTTGAGCACCAGCAGCCCGCGGTCCTCGTGGAGGACCATGGCGTCCAGGGCGCGGCGGTCCGCGTCGCTGGTGTTCCCCAGCGCCGGGCGCGGAAAAGCCTTGGGTTCGGCCCCGAGCGGGGGCACGCGCACCGTCTGACCCTCGGCCAGCCGCGTCGACCCCTTGGCGCGGCCGCCGTCCACCCGCACCTGGCCGGTGCGGATGATCTTGTTGAGGTGGGCCAGCGTCATGGCCGGCACGCGCTGCCGCACCCAGCGGTCCAGGCGCATGCCGTCCTCGTCGGGGCCGACCACGAGCGTTTCGACGGCCATCCGCGTGCGGTCCGGTCGCGCGCCGCGGCGCTCAGCCGCCCGACGGGGCGGGCGTGGTCCCGGGCGCCGGCAGGCCGGGCGCCGTGGAGGCGGGCGGGGCCGAATCGGGGCCGGGCGCGGTCGCGGGGGGCGGCGCGGCGCTGTTGGCGGGGGGCGGCGCGGCGGTGGCGGGGCTCGGCTCGGCC
>CAXTDZ010000099.1:0-16386 GCA_964243035.1 uncultured Lichenihabitans sp. | reverse complement strand
TGGAGAAGGACGGCATCGTGGGTCCCGCCAACCACGCGGGCAAGCGCGAGATCCTGATCTACAGCCGCGACGTCCGCGCCATCAACATCTCCATGCCCGACGAGGACGACGATGCCCGCGACTGACGCCTTCGCGGGCCTCTACGGCCGCCTGTCGGGGGTCGTGGTGAGGCCCGTCGAGCGGCCGGGCGGGGGGGCGCCTCCCACCCCCGCCCAGGCGGTCCGGCCGTCCCTGCTCCTGACCCGGTTGGACGCGCTGCGGCCGAAGCCGGCGCGCCGCACGCCGACCTGGCACCTGGAGTGAGCCTCCGGCCGGCCTCACACTGTTCGGGGCTCGTCCGCGCGCCCGTTCCAACCCAGGCGAGCGCGCGGCCATGGCCCTGTTCTTCACCAGCGACACGCATTTCGGCGACCCGCGGGCGCTGCGCTTCGACCACCGGCCGTTCCCGGACTTGGACGCGCACGACGCCGCGCTCGTCGAACGCTGGAACGCCACCGTCTGCCCGCACGACACCGTGTGGCACCTGGGCGACTTCGCGCTGGGGCCGCCCCCCGAGCGGGTGCGGGCGCTGCTGGACGCGCTCCAGGGGGAGAAGCACCTCATCACGGGCAACAACGACGGCCCCGCCACCCTGGCCTTGCCGGGCTGGGCCTCGGTCTCGGCCTACGCCGAGCTGACCGTCGAGGGAACGGTCCTCGTGCTCTGCCACTACGCGTTCCGCACCTGGAACGCCATGGGCCGCGGCTCGGTCAACCTGCACGGCCACTCGCACGGGGCGCTGCGCCCGCAAACGCGGCAGTACGACGTGGGCGTGGACGTCTGGGACTTCACGCCCGTGACGCTGGAGCAGATCAGGGCGCGGCGGCGCAGGGCCCCGCGGCCGTGACGCCCCGCCGCTTAAGGCTCCCGTAACCAGTCTCGTTAACCATGCTGGAGAAGCTCCGCCCGCCCGGGCGGCCCTCACGGAGCGGATGGATGCGAGTGCTGGCGATGGTCACCCAGAAGGGCGGGTCGGGCAAGAGCACGCTGTCGGCGTCGCTCGCGGTGGAGGCGCAGGCCAACCGGGAGCGCGTGGTGCTGATCGACATGGACCCGCAGCGCTCGGTCTCCACCTGGGCGCGTAACCGGGACGACGCCGACCTCGGGGCCGAGGCGGTCGCGCCCGAGCACCTGCGGGCCGTGCTCGACGCGCTGGCCGCGCAGGGCGTGACGCTGGCGATCGTCGACACGCCCGCGAGCCTGTCGGCCGTGACGGAAGCCGCGATCCTGGCGGCCGACGTGACCGCGATCCCCGTGCGGCCCACGGTGTTCGACGTGTGGTCCTGCGAGGCCACCTGGCGCCGCGTGCGGGAGCTCGGGCGCGAGCCCGTCTTCGTGCTCAACCAGTGCCCCATCGTCCAGGGAAGCCGCAGGTTCCGGGAGGGTGCCGCGGCCCTGGAAGCGATGGGCGGCCTGCTGCAACCCGCGATCACCGCCCGCGTCGACTACCAGGACGCGATCTCCCGCGGGCTCGGGCCGACGGAACTCGACCCCGAGGGGGCGGCCGCGGCGGAGGTTCGCGAGTTGTGGCAGTCCGTGCGCCGCAGGCTCGCCCGCGCCAAATGGGCTCGGCAGGCGCGTGGTCCAGCGGCCCACGCGGCCTAGGGCCGGTGGGGAGCATTCGATCGGGTCGAAGCGGCTGCCCAACCGCAGCGAGGTAAACCTTCCACCGTCGCTGCGAGCGGGGTAAAGCGATCCAGCCCCGGGATCGCCGCGTCCATCGCGACTGCCGCCTGAACCGTCCGGCCGGGTTGCTTCATCGCGCCCTTCATGACGGCCCGCGCTTTGACCCCGCCGCGCGTTCCCGCGCCGTCGTCAATCCTTGCCCGCCACGCCCTCGACCCGGCGCGGGAGGCCGAGCGGGTTGCCGTCCCGCAGGCTCTCGGGCAGCAGCGCCTCGGGCAGGTCCTGGTAGCAGACCGGCCGCAGGAAGCGGTCGATGGCCAGGCTCCCCACCGAGGTCGCGCGCGCGTCGGTGGTGGCGGGGAAGGGGCCGCCGTGCACCATGGCGTGGCCCACCTCGACGCCGGTCGGGAAGCCGTTCACCAGGATGCGGCCCGCCTTGCGCTCCAGCACGGGCAGCAGGGTGCTGGCGAGCGCCACGTCCGCGTCGTCCATCTGCAGGGTCGCGGTGAGCTGACCTTCAAGACCCTCGGCCAGCACGCGCAGCGAGCCGGCGTCCGGGCAGCGCACCACCAGCGAGGCCGAGCCGAACACCTCGTCGCCGAGGCGCGGGTCGGCCAGGAAGCTCCCCATGTCGGTCTGGAACAGGCCGGCCTGCGCCTGCCCCGGCCCGCTGGCGGGCTTGCCGCGCGCGACCGTGGTCACCGCGGCATGCGCCGCCAGGGCGTCCACGCCCGCCCCGTAGGCGCCGTGGAGGGCCGCGGTCAGCATGGTCGTGGCCGCGCTCGCCTCCAGCGCCGCGCGCGCGGCGGACAGGAAGCCGTCGAGGTCGGGGCCGTCGACGGCCAGCACGAGGCCCGGGTTGGTGCAGAACTGCCCGGCCCCGAGGGTCAGCGAGGCCACGAAGTCGCGCCCGATGGCGGCCGCGCGCGCCTTCAAGGCGGCGGGCAGCAGGAACACGGGGTTGACGCTGCTCATCTCGGCGTAGACCGGGATGGGCTCGGGCCGGCCTGCCGCGATCACGGCCAGCGCGAGGCCGCCGCGCCGCGAGCCCGTGAAGCCGACCGCCTTGACCGCGCGGTCGGCGACCAGCGCCGCACCCACCTCGTTGCCCGCGCCGCCGACCAGCGCGAAGACGCCCGGGGGCAGCCCGCAGTCCCGCACCGCGCGCGCGACCGCGCGGCCCACCAGCTCCGACGTGCCCGGGTGGGCGGGATGCGCCTTGGCCACCACCGGGCAGCCCGCCGCCAGCGCCGACGCCGTGTCGCCGCCCGCCACCGAGAAGGCGAGCGGGAAGTTGCTGGCGCCGAACACCGCCACGGGCCCGACCGCGACCATGCGCAGCCGCAGGTCGGCGCGGGGCAGGGGCTTGCGGTCGGGCTGGGCGCGGTCGATCCGGGCGCCGAGGTAGGACCCCTCGCGCAGCACGCCCGCGAACAGGCGGAGCTGCCCCACCGTGCGCCCGCGCTCGCCCTCGATGCGGGGCCGGGGCAGGCCCGACTCCGCGCAGGCCCGCTCGACCAGCGCGTCGCCGAGGTCGAGGATGTTCTCGGCGATGGTTTCGAGAAAGCGGGCGCGCGCCTCGGGCGCGGTCTCGCGGTAGGCGTCGAAAGCCTCGGCCGCGAGCAGGCAGGCCTTGGCGACGTCCTGCGCGGTGCCGCCCCCGAAGGCGGGGTCCAGCTCCTCGCCCGTCGCCGGGTTGACGGCGCGGAAGGGGGTGTCGCGGCCGGGCACGTCGTCGCCGCCGATCAGCAGGGCGCCCGTCGGCGCGGTGTCGGATCCGAGTTCGGTCATGGTCAGGTCCTCGGGCGCGGTCAGCGGCCCCAGCGCAGCACGAGCGGGTCGAGCCGCCGGGCGGTGTCGACCAGTCCCGCGCGGGTTGCGGGGTGGAGGGGAACAAGCGGCAGGCGCGGCGCGTCGCAGCGGATCACGCCGCCTTCCTTCATCAACGCCTTGGCGGCCACAAGGCCGCACTGCCGGTTCTCGTAGTTGATCAAGGGAAGCCAGCGCCCGTAGCGCTCGACGGCCTCCTCGCGGCGGCCGTCCAGGAAGGCGTGGACGATCGGCCCGATGCCGTCGGGGAAGCCGCCGCCCGTCATGGAGCCGGTGGCGCCCGCGTCGAGGTCGGCCAGCAGCGTGATCGCCTCCTCGCCGTCCCACGGGCCCTCGACCGCCTCACCGCCGAGCGCGATCACCTCGCGGAGCTTGGCGGCCGCGAAGGGCGTCTCGATCTTGAAATAGGCGAGGGTCGCGATCTCGCGCGCCATGCGGGCCAGGAAGGCGGCCGAGAGCGCCGTGCCGCTCACGGGCGCGTCCTGCACCATCACGGGGATGGTGACGGCCTCGCCCACCGCCCTGAAGAAGTCGAAGATGGCGAGCTCGGGCACGCGGATCGTGGCGCCGTGGTAGGGCGGCATCACCATCACCATGGCGGCGCCCGCCCCCTCGGCGCGGCGGCTCCGCTCGGCGCACACCTTTGAGGAGAAATGCGTGGTGGTCACGATCACCGGCACCCGGCCCGCGACGTGGTCGAGGCAGAGCCCGGTCAGCGTGTCGCGCTCGGCGTCGCTCAGCACGAACTGCTCGGAGAAGTTGGCCAGGATGCAGAGGCCGTCGGAGCCCGCGTCGATCATGAAGTCGAGGGCGCGGCGCTGCCCGTCGAGGTCCAGCGCGCCCGCCTCGTCGAACACCGTCGGCACGACGGGGAACACGCCCCGGTAGCGCGGCTGCTTCACGTCGGCGTCCTCCCCCTGGCCCGGTGCCGCGGGCGGTTATGCGGCGCCCGGAGGCGCGTGTCGAGGCGTCAATGCATCCGCGGCGCCTTCAGGAAGCGCCGGCGGTCGCCCGAGGCGATGCGGACGTCGAACACGTCGCCCTCGCGCTCCAGGGTGAGCGGCACGTCGACCCCGGCCTCCCCCATCGACCACAGCCGGCGGTAGAAGGCCGACAGGCTGCCCACCGCGTGGCCGTCCACCGCCACAACCGTGTCGCCCTCGCGCAAGCCCGCGCGCTTGGCCGGGCCGTTGCCCGCCATGCCGACCACCACCACCCGCTCGCCGTCCTCCGACACGAACACGCCGAGCCAGGGCCGCGGCGCCGCGCGCTCGACCTGGGCGAGCAACTGGTCGAGGATCGGCTCCAGGAACTCGATCGGCACCATCATGTTCATGGGCGCGATCTTGCCCGCGGGCGTCTGGTGCTGGAGCTGGAGCGAGCCGATGCCGAGCAGGTCCCCCTTGGGGCCGATCAGGGCCGTGCCGCCCCAGTGCGGGTGGGCGGGGGCGGTGAAGAAGGCGTCGTCGATCAGGTACTCCCAGTAGCCCGCGAACTCCTGCCGGGCCAGCACCTTGGCCGACACCGACTTGGTGCGTCCCCCCGCACCCCCCACGAGCACCCGCTCGCCCGGCATCACGTGGGTCGAGTCGCCGAGCTTGAGGGCGGGGACGCCGAGGCGCCCGAGCGTCTGGATGAGGCCGAAGCCGGTGTTCTGGTCCACCGCGATCACGTGGCCGGGCACCACGCGGCCCTCCACCGTAGTGAGCCACACTTCCGTGGCCTCCGTGATGAGGTAGCCGATGGTGGCCACGATGCCGTCATCCCGGATCAGCACGCCGTTGCCGGACCGCTCGGTGCCAAGCGTGTCGGCCGTGAAGGCGTCCTCCGGGACGCGCGCCGTGACCGCCACCACGGCGGACAGAGCGCGGTCGAGGTCGAACCCCCAGTCTTCCGGGCGAGGCTGCCCCTGCAGGGGCACTTCCCATTCATCCCAGCTCACAGCCATCGCGGACTCCCTTCGGTCCGAATCCATATCGGTGCCCCGCGCGGCGGTTTGTAGGGGCGTTGCAACCGCACGGACAGCCGCTCACGCCACCAGCGGGTAGGCGGCCCGCACCGCCTCGGCCGGCAGCGCGTCGAAGTGCCACCACTCGACCGGAATGCCCGTAAAACCCGCCCGTTCCATGATCCCGCGCAGCAGGCGGCGGTTGCCGAGCTGGGCGGCCGTCAGCGCGCCCGAGGCCGCGTGCTCGGCCTCCAGCCGCGGTTCGGCCAGCGGTGTGAAGTCGTCGAAGCCGGTGCCCATGTCGAGGTCGGACCCCGCGGACGTCGCCAGCGTGAGGTCGACTGCCAGCCCGAAGCTGTGGACGGACCCGACTGCCGGGTCGGCCACGAACCGGTCCAGCCCGGTTCCAGCCACCGCGGCCCAGAACACGCGCTGCACGCGGTTGGGCCGGAAGCCGTCCCACACCTTAAGCCGGAGGTCGGGCCGCTCGGCCCCGAGCAGGGCCGCGGCGCGCCGGAGCTTGCCGGCCGCGACCGCGTGCAGCATCAGGCGGTCGAACGAGCCGTAAAGGTTGCGGCCGGTGAAATTGTTCGACGAGGCGTAGCGCAGATCCAACACCAGCCTGTCGGCGGCCCCGAGTTCGACGAAGCCCTCGGGGATCGGGAAGGGGTCAGCCGCGGACGCCATCCTCCAGCGGGTGCAAGTCGCGGACCATGGCGGCCGTGCGCTCGTCCAGCAGGTGCGTGTAGATCTGCGTGGTGGAGATGTCGGCGTGGCCCAGCAGCTCCTGGACGACCCGCAGGTCGGCGCCGTTCTGCAGGAGGTGGCTCGCGAAGGCGTGGCGCAGCACGTGCGGGCTGACGGCCTCGGGCGGCAGCCCGCACCCCGCGGCCAAGTCTTTCAGGTCGCGCGCGAAGGCCTGCCGCGTCAGGTGGCCGCTCGCGCTGTCGGCGGGGAACAGCCAGGGCGACACAGCCCGCGCGGCGCCCGCCGGCCGCGCCGCGGCGATCGCCCGATAGCGCGTCACGGCCGCCTTGGCGGGCCCGGACAGCGGCACCAGCCGTTCGCGGCCGCCCTTGCCCTTGACCGGCAGCATGGCGTCGCCCGCCCTGGCGGCGAGCTTGCCAACCGAGCGGGGCAGGGCCACCAGCTCGGACACGCGCAACCCCGTGGCGTAGAGCAGCTCGACGAGGCACAGGAGGCGCGCGGCGCGCCACCGCTCGCCCCAGGGCCGGGCCTCGTCGCCGACCCGCGCGGCGGCGGCCGCGAGCAGGCGCCCGACGACGTCCACGCTCATCACCTTGGGCAGGGGGCGGCCCCGCTTCGGCGCCTCGACGATCAGGGCGGGGTCCTCGCCCCGGTGCGCGTCCGCGTACAGGAAGCGGTGGAACTGTTTCACGGCCGACAGCCGCCGCGCGCTGGAGGAGGGGGCGTAGCCGCGGTCCGCGAGGTCGCCCATGTAGGCGCGCGCGCCGGCCGTGCCGGCCGTGAGCGGGTCCGTGCCGGTGCGGGCCAGGAAGCCGCAGTAGTCGTCGAGGTCGCGCCGGTAGGCGTCGAGCGTGTTCTTCGCGGCCCCGCGCTCGGCCGCCATCATGTCCAGAAACAGGTCGCGGAGGCGGGCCGCGCCCGTCATTTCAGCCGGCTCGCGGGGATGGCCTGCTCCATTGGGCGGGTCTGCGGCTTGACCAGGGTCGCCAGCGCGAACATCCCCGCGTAGGCGGCGCCGGCCAGCAGCGCCAGCACGAGGACGAGGCGGAACAGGGTCGGCAAGCGGGGTCAGGTCTCCGGACGGCAGGCTTGAAACGGCCTGCCTAGCATGGCGCGCCGGCCGTCGCCCTAACCTCCAGCGTGCCGCGGGCTCCTTAGTTTTCGGTTACGGTCAGCCCCGCCTCGCGCAGCGCCGTCCCCTGCCGCTCGGCCACCCGCGCTTCGTCGAACCCGTCGATCTGCTCGTTGAACAGCTGGAAGAAGTTCATCTCCGCGCCGAGGTGGAGGAAGACGCTGCCCAGCCCCACCGCGGCCCGGTCCATGAACACGAACTCGCGCGGCACCCGGATGGGGCCGAACTCCTTGAGCTGCTTGTGCACCGTGAAGGCTTCCCGCCGCCCGTACTGGCCGGGCTCGATCCCGTCCGCCACCGTGCGGACCCGGTCGTCCAGGATCGGGCCGTAGATGAACTTGGCCCAGATGTTGAGCGCGTCGATCAGCGGCCGGCTGAGGCCGCGGAACCCCCAGGTCTCGTAGGCGTGGACCACCTGCGCCTCGTCGCCCCGGAGCAGGCCGTGGTAGAGGTCCACCACGCCGCCCGCGAAGCGCACGGGGAACACGCGGATGCAGCCGAAGTCGAGCAGGTTGATCCCCGACGCGTCGGGCCGCACCGTGTAGTTGCCGAGGTGGGGGTCGCCGTGGATCACGGCGAAGTGGCTGAAGGGGTGCCACCAGGCCTTGAACATGGCGCGCCCGATGGCGTTGCGCGCCTCCAGCGGGTCGCCCTTGTGGTTGAGGAGGTTGTCGCCGTCGAGCCAGCCCATGGTGAGCAGCCGCCCGGTCGACAGGTCCGCTTCGAGCCGGGGCACCGTGACGGCGGGCGTGTCGGCCAACATCCCGCGGTACAGCGCGAGGTGCTTGGCCTCGCGCGCGTAGTCGAGCTCCTCGCGCAGCCGCGCCCCGATCTCGCCCACGGCCTCGCGCAGGTCGACGGCCGGGCTCATGCGGCGGTGGACGGAGAACAGCACCTGCAACTGCCGCAGGTCGGCCTCCACGGCCGAGCGCATGTCGGGGTACTGGAGCTTGCAGGCCAGCGCCGCGCCCGCCTTCGTCGTGGCGCGGTGGACCTGGCCCAGGGAGGCCGCGGCCGCGGGCTTCAGGTCGAAGGAGCCGAAGCGGGCCTCCCACGCCTCGCCGAGCTCGGCCCGCATGCGCCGCTTCACGAAGGCGGCCCCCATGGGCGGGGCGTCGTTCTGGAGCTTGGACAGCGCGTCCGCGTATTCGGGCGGCAGCGCGTCGGGGATGGTGGAGACGAGCTGCGCGACCTTCATGATCGGCCCCTTGAGGCCGCCCAGCGCGGAGGCGAGCGCCACCGCGTTGCCCGCGTCCGCCCCGTTCAGCCCGAACAAGCGGGCGCCCGCGATCCGCGCCGCGACGCCGCCCACGTTGGCGCCCACCCGCGCGTAGCGGGCCGCGCGGGCCGACAGGCGGTTCTGTTCGATGGTGTCCATCAGGGGTCCCGTCCTCAGCGCTAACGCTGACCAAGGAGATGCGCAGCCGCCCCGCCGAAGTCGAGTCCTTCGCCGACTATGTCGCGGCCGTTGGGAGCGCCTCAGGCGGCCGTCCAGCCGCCGTCCATGCTGAGCAGCGCGCCGGTGATCGACTGCGCGGCGTCCGAGCACAAGAACGCCGCGTAGGCGCCCACCTCCTCGACCGTCACGAACCGCTTGGTGGGCTGCGCCTGGAGCATCACGTCGTTGACGACCTGCGCTTCCGTCAAGCCGCGGGCCGCCATGGTGTCGGGGATCTGCTTCTCGACGAGCGGCGTCCACACGTAGCCGGGGCAGATCGCGTTCACCGTGACGCCGGAGGTGGCGGCCTCCAGCGCCACCGTCTTGGTCAGCCCCGCGATGCCGTGCTTGGCCGCGACGTAGGCGGCCTTGTAGGGCGAGGCCACCAGCGCGTGCGCCGAGGCCGTGCTGATGACGCGCCCCCACCGGCGCGTCTTCATGCCCGGCAGCGCGGCGCGGATCGCGTGAAACGCCGCCGACAGGTTGATGGCGATTATTCTGTCCCACTGCTCCGGCGGGAAGTCCTCCACCGGCGACACGAACTGGACGCCGGCGTTGTTGACCAGCACGTCCACGGCGCCGTGCGCCCGCTCGGCCTCGGCCACCATGGCGGCCACCTCCGCGCCTTTGGACACGTCGGCGCCCGAATGGCTGACGGGGACGTCGAACTCGCGCGCGAGCCCGGCCCGCGTCGCCTCGACCTCGTCGGGGTCGCCGAAGCCGTTCAGCACCAGGCCCGCGCCCTCGCGGGCGAGCGCGCGCGCGACCGCGAGCCCGATGCCGCTGGTCGAGCCCGTGACGAGGGCCGTCTTGCCTTTAAGCATGGAACCTCCTGCCGGGTTGCCCTATCAGGCGGGCGCGCTCGCCTCCAGGTCGTCGATCAGCGCCTCGATCACCTTGAGGCCGATCTGCCAAAAGCCGGGGTCGCGGGCGTCGAGCCCGAAGGGGGCCAGCAGGTCGCGGTGGTGCTTGGTGCCGCCCGCCGACAGCATCGCGAGGTAGCGTTCCGCGAAGCCCTCGGGCGTGCCCTGGTAGACCCCGTAGAGCGAGTTCACCAGGCAGTCCCCGAACGCGTAGGCGTAGACGTAGAAGGGCGAGTGCACGAAATGCGGCACGTAGGCCCAGAACACCTCGTAGCCTGGCCCGAGGCGGATCGCGGGCCCCAGGCTCTCGCGCTGGACGCCGAGCCACAGCTCGCCGATCCGCTCGGCCGTCAGCTCGCCCGCGCGGCGCTCCTCGTGCAGGGCGCGCTCGAAGGAATAGAAGGCGACCTGCCGCACCACCGTGTTCAGCATGTCCTCGACCTTCATGGCGAGCAGCGCGAAGCGGGCCTGGGTGCCGGGCGCCTTGGCGAGGAGCGACTTGAAGGCGAGCATCTCGCCGAACACGCTGGCCGTCTCGGCGAGCGTCAGGGGCGTGGGGGCCATCAGCGCGCCGTTCGGCCCGGCGAGCACCTGGTGGACGCCGTGGCCCAGTTCGTGGGCGAGGGTCATGACGTCGCGCGGGCGGCCCATGTAGTTCATGAGCACGTAGGGGTGGGCGGAGGGCACGGTCGGGTGCGAGAAGGCGCCCGGCGCCTTGCCGGGCCGCACGCCCGCGTCGATCCAGCGGCGCGCGAAGAAGTCGCCCGCGATGGCCGACAGCCGCGGCGAGAAGCCCTTGTAGGCCTCGAGCACGATGTCGCGCGCCTGCGCCCACGGGTAGGTCACCTGCGGCACCTGGGGCAGGGGGGCGTTGCGGTCCCAGTGGTCGAGCGCGTCGCGGCCGAACCACCTGGCCTTCATGCGGTAGTAGCGGTGCGACAGGCGCGGGTAGGCGGCGCGGACGGCCTCCACCAGGGCGTCCACCACCTCGCGCTCCACGCGGTTCGACAGGTGGCGCGAGTCGGCCACGTCCGTGAACCCGCGCCAGCGGTCGGCGATCGACAGGTCCTTGGCGAGCGTGTTGGTGATCAGCGTGAAGGTGCGGGCGTTCTCGCCCAGCACGGTCGCGAGCGCGCCCGCGGCCTCCTTGCGCACCGCGCCGTCCGGGTCCTGGAGCAGGTTCAGCACGGGTTCCAGCGACAGGGTCTCGCCGCCCACCGGGAAGCGCAGGCCCGTGATGGTCTCGTCGAACAGCCGGTTCCAGGCCGCGTGTCCCGTCATGACCTTCTCGTGGAAGAGCTGCTCGACGCGGTCCTCGAGCTGGAAGGGGCGGTCCTTGCGCAGGTCGTCGAGCCACGGCCTGAAGCGGGCGAGCGGCTCGGCGGCGGCCGCGGCCTCCAGCACCGCGTCATCCAGCCGGTTCAGCTCCAGGGTGAAGAACAGGAGGTCCGAGGAGATGTCGGTGACGCGGTCCTGCGCGTCGCCGTAGAACTTGGCCCGCCTCGGGTCGGCCGTGTCGCCCGCGTAGGTCAGGCTCGCGAAGGACAGCACGCGGCCGAGCAGGTCGTCCAGGGCCTCGTAGCGCGCGACCGCCCGCCCCAGCGCCGCGGCCGCGTCGGGGCGCCCCGCCAGCTCCGCGAGCCTGCCCCGGTAGTCGGCCGCGAACGCCCGCGCGTCCGCCGCGGCGCGGCCGAGGTCGGCGTCGAGGGCGGGGTCGTCCACCCCGGCGTAGAGGTCGGCGAGGTTCCACTCGGGCAGCGCGCCCAGGTCGCCCGCGGGGTCGCGCCGCGCGAGGCCTGCGGCCGTGGCGTGCGGGGCGGCGGGGGCGTGCGGCATGGGGCAGGAACCTTTCGGTCGGGGTCGCGCCCCCGCTGAAGCCCAACCGTATGGCGAAGGTATGGAGGGCCGGGCGAGGGGACGCAACCGCGGCCCGCGTGCGGCGGCGTGCCACGGACGCGGCGGAAATGCGGCCCCGCACGGGGCCGCGACGCCCGTCGGCCCCCATTAAGCCGCCATTTACCCTGCTCGCGCACGATCCGGGGCGCGGCCGGACGGGCCGGCTTTTCGAGGGCGCATGACCGCGACAATCCTGATCGCCGACGACGATCCCGTGCAGCGCCGCCTCCTGGAAGCCATGGTGCGGCGCTTCGGCTACGGGGCCGAGACGGTTGACGGCGGCGGCGCGGCGCTGGCCCGGCTGCGCGCCGTCGACCAGCCGCCGGTCGACCTCGTGATCCTCGACCTGATGATGCCCGCCGTCGACGGCCTGGCCGTGATGGCCGGCATGAAGGAGGCGGGCCTGACCGTGCCCGTGATCCTGCAAACCGCGCACGGCTCCATCGAGACCGTGATCTCGGCCATGCGGGCCGGCGCCATCGACTTCGTGGTCAAGCCCGTGGGCGCCGAGCGGCTGTCGGTGTCGATCAAGAACGCGCTGCGCGTGGACGCGCTCGAAGGCGAGGTGCGCCGGATGAGCCGACGCGCCGCGGGCGCCGTCACCTTCAAGGACATCGCGACCCGGTCCGAGGAGATGGGGCGCGTGCTGCGCCTGGCCGAGCGGGCCGCGAAATCCGCCATCCCCGTGCTGGTCGAGGGCGAGTCGGGCGTCGGCAAGGAGCTGATGGCCCGCGCCATCCAGGGCGCGTCCGACCGCCGGGGCAAGCCCTTCGTCACCGTCAACTGCGGGGCGCTCCCCGAGAACCTGCTCGAATCCATCCTGTTCGGCCACGAGAAGGGCTCCTTCACGGGCGCCACGGAGAAGCACGCGGGCAAGTTCGTGGAGGCGAGCGGCGGCACGCTGTTCCTCGACGAGATCGGCGAGCTGCCCCTCGACGCCCAGGTCAAGCTCCTGCGCGCCCTCCAGGAGGGCGAGGTGGACCCGGTGGGGGCGCGGCGACCCGTCAAGGTCGACATCCGGCTTGTGTCGGCCACCAATCAGGACCTGATCGCGCTGGTGAAGCAGGGTCGGTTCCGCGAGGACCTCTTCTACCGGCTGAACGTGTTCCCGCTCACCATCCCCCCGCTCCGGGTGCGCCGCGCCGACATCGGCGACCTCGCCAGGCGGTTCGCGTTCCGCTTCGCGGCGGAGGAGGGCCGGCGCCTGCGCGGGATCTCGGCCGAGGCGCTCGCGCTGCTCGCCGCCTACGACTGGCCCGGCAACGTCCGGCAGCTCGAAAACGCCGTGTTCCGCGCGGTGGTGCTGGCCGAGGGCGACGAGCTCACGGTGGCCGAGTTCCCGCAGATCGCGGCCCACGTCACGGGCTTCGAGGTGCGCGTGCCCCCCGCGCCCGCCCCGGTCGGCACGGTGCCCTCGCGCGAGATCGTCCGCGTCGAGGTGCGCGACCCCAACACCCTGGCGCTGCTCAACGAGAACGGCGACGTGCGCCGCCTGGAGGAGGTCGAGGCCGAGCTGATCCGCTTCGCGCTCGGCTTCTACCGGGGCCAGATGTCCGAGATGGCGCGCAAGCTCGGCATCGGCCGGTCGACGCTGTACCGCAAGATGAAGGAGATCGGCCTCGACGACGGCGAGGGCGGCGCCCGGGCCGCGTGACGCCCGCTGTGATTCCCGCGCCACGCCGGGGCGTTAAAGCGACCCGGCAGACCTTTTCCAGCGGGACCGTGAATTGATTAACAGGCGGCAGGTGCGTTGAACGGGGTGGGGGTCGCGCGCGGTCCCCGCCGGTTGAGCGTGGTGGTTCGGGTCACCAGGAGCGGCAAGGTGAAGATGCGGTCGCGTTTCCTCCGGACGACGTCGGTGCTCGTCCCCTTCGTGCTGCTCGGGTGGGGGGCGCCTTCGGGCGTGCGGGCCCAGGACGCCGCGGCCCGGGCCGACGCGCTGGTTCTGCCCAGCCCGCCGCCCGCGGCGGTGTCCGTCGAGGACGTGACCGAGACGGCGCGCACCCTCGAAGCCTCGGTGCCCGCCACCCTGCCGCTCGACCCCGCCTCCCCGGCGATGCGGGTCGACCCCGTGCCGCCCGCGACGTTGGTTGACGACCGCCAACCCGGCCGGGCGGCGGACGTGACCGGCTCCACGGTGTCGGTCGGCGCACGCGCCGCGGCTGCCGGGCAGGCCGGGTCCGCCCCGCCGCTCGACTCGCCCGTGGCGCTTCCGCCCGCCACCGCCGGGGACCGGCAGGGGTTGACCGCCGCCGACCTCTGGGGCGCGCTTCCCGGCTTCGTCAACGGCCGCGTCGCGGGCGAGAGCCCCGCCCAGGCCGCCGAGCGCCGCAAGGTCCGCGAGGACGTCGCGACCTTCTACGCGGCCCATGCCGAAGGCCCGCTCTGGATCGCGGGCGATCACCTGTCCGGCGCGGCCCGCGCCCTCATGGGCCGGCTCGACCACGCGGCCGAGGACGGGCTCGACCTGCGCGGCTACGCGGTTCCCGTGCCGCGCGACGGCGACGCGGCCTCGCTGGCGCGCGCCGAGCTCGCCCTGTCGGAGGCGGCGGTCGCCTACGCGCGCCAGGCGACCGGTTCCCGCGTCGACCCGGCCAAGCTCGGCGGCCTCATCGACGCCAAGCCGACGGTGGCCGACGCCGACGCGGTGCTGGGCACGCTGCCCGCCGAGGCCAACCCCGACGAGGCGCTCCGGGCCTTCAACCCGCCCCAGCCCGGCTACGCGGCGCTGCGCGACAAGCTCGCCGAGCTGCGCCGGAGCACGCCCGACGTGCAGGCGCGCATCCCCTACGGGCCCATGCTGAAGCCGGGGATGAGCGACGCCCGCGTGCCGCTGATCCGCGCCCGGTTCGGCCTCGACGCGGGCGACGGCACCGCCGACGACCGGCTCTACGACGACAGGGTCGCGGCCGCGGTGGCCGACTTCCAGCACGCCCACCACATGCCCGCCTCGGGCCTGCTGACCCGGCGGACGGTGGCGGCGCTGGGCGGCGGCGCCCCGGTGGGCGACCCCGCGCGCCTTGAGGCGCCCGTCATCGCCAACATGGAGGAATGGCGCTGGCTGCCGCGCGACCTCGGGGCCGACCACATCGAGGTCAACATCCCCGAGTTCGCGGTGCGCGTGCTGCGCGACGGCGCCGTCACCCACCAGGCGCGCGTGGTGGTGGGCAAGCCCGACCACCCGACCCCGGTGTTCTCGCAGGTGATGAGGTTCATCATCGTCAACCCCTACTGGAACGTGCCGCTGTCCATCATCAAGAAGGAGATGATGCCCAAGCTCGCCGCCGACCCGACCTACTTCGCGGACCACGGCTACGAGGTGGTGGAGAAGGACGGGCAAACCTACGTGCGCCAGCCGCCGGGCGACGGGAACGCGCTCGGGCGCATCAAGTTCATGTTCCCCAACGCGCATTCCGTCTACCTGCATGACACCAACGCCAAGGTGCTGTTTGGGCGCGAGGACCGGGCGCTGAGCCACGGCTGCGTGCGCGTCGACCAGCCGTTCGACTTCGCGGAGGCCGTGCTGGGCGGCAAGTGGACGGCGGAGCGCGTGGAAGGCCTGGTGGGGGGCGACGAGCGCACGGTGATGCTGCCGCACCCGTTGCCCATCCACATCCTCTACTTCACGGCCTTCGTGGACCCGGAAACGGGGTTCCAGACGCGGGGCGACGTGTACGGCTACATGGACAAGGTGGAGGCGGCGCTCGGCCTCAAGGGGTGAGGTGGCCCCGGTCCCACGGTGAAGATTCCGCTTTTTTTCGCCGCGATGTCCCGCTAATCACGACCGACGAGCCCGGGAAGGGGCGTCGCGGATCATGCCTAATGACCCGTTAACCTTTTCTCGGCAGAAGTCGGCGTCAGGGGCCTGGCCACCTTCGGGTGGTCACGAGCGTCTGCGGTAGGCGGGTGGTGATTTGCGAGCACGGCGTCCGCTTCCGACGATCACGCCCCGCAGGCCCTGGATCGTCGCGACGGCCGCCTCGCTCATCGTCCTCGCGCTTCCGGGCGCGACCGAAACGGCGGTCGCCAACGGCGACACCCGCACCATCCACCTCTACCACGCCCACAGCCACGAATCGATCAACGCCACCTTCAAGGTGGACGGGCAGTACGATCAGGCGGTGCTCGCGCAGCTGAACCACTTCCTGCGCGACTGGCGCAACGACGACCAGATCAACATGGACCCGCGGCTGTTCGACGTGGTCTGGGAGGTGTACCGCGAGTCGGGCTCGCAGCAGCCCATCGAGGTGCTGTCCGCCTACCGGTCGCCCGCCACCAACGCCATGCTGCGCCGCCGCACGCGGGGCGTCGCGGAGCATTCCCAGCACATCCTGGGCCGCGCCATGGACCAGCACTACATGGATGTGCCGATGTCGCGCATCCGCGAGCTCGGCATGAAGCTCCAGCGCGGCGGGGTGGGCTTCTACCCGACCTCGGGCACCCCGTTCGTCCACCTGGACGTCGGCGGCGTGCGGCACTGGCCGCGGATGAGCTACGAGCAGCTGTCGCGCCTGTTCCCGGACGGCAAGACGGTCCACATCCCCTCCAACGGCGTCCCGCTGCCCGGCTACGAGCAGGCGCGCGCGGACCTGGCGGCGCGGGGCGACGACTCCTACCCCTCGGTCGGCGAGGTCAAGTCGAAGGGCTTCTTCGCCTGGCTGTTCGGGGGCGGCGGCAGCGACGAGCAGGAAGACGACGAGCAGGCCGGCGTCCACACCCCGCGTCCCGCGCCGCAGCGGGTGGCGGCGGTGGCCCCGAGCTCCGCCTCGGCCCCCGACAGCTACGGCAAGAGCGACGGCGGCAACGTCTTCGCCAACATCTTCGCGCCCCAGCCCGCGGCGCCCGCCGCACCCTCGCAGCAGCCCCCGACCCAGGCTCCGCCGCGCACGGCCGCCGCGATGGCGGC
>CAXTDZ010000098.1:0-16432 GCA_964243035.1 uncultured Lichenihabitans sp. | reverse complement strand
CGCAAGGAGACCATCGCGGCCGAGGACATCCTGCACGACCTCGGCGCGCTGTCGATGATGTCGTCGGACAGCCAGGCCATGGGCCGGGTGGGCGAGGTCGTCATCCGCACCTGGCAGACGGCCGACAAGATGAAGCGCCAGCGCGGGCCCCTGCCCGAGGAGACCGGCGACAACGACAACGCCCGCGCCAAGCGCTACGTGGCCAAGTACACGATCAACCCGGCGCTCGCCCACGGCGTGGCGAGACACGTCGGCTCGATCGAGGCGGGCAAGCTCGCCGACCTCGTGCTGTGGACCCCGGCCTTCTTCGGCGTGAAGCCCGACCTCGTGATCAAGGGCGGCGTCATCGCGGCCGCGCCCATGGGCGACCCCAACGCCTCGATCCCCACCCCCCAGCCCGTCCATTACCGGCCGATGTTCGGCAGCTACGGGGCCGCGGTGGCCGCGACCGCGCTGACCTTCGTGTCGGGTTCCTCGCTCGCCAAGGGTCTGGGGTCCCGGCTCAGGGTCGCCAAGCCCCTGGTCGCGGTCGAGAACACGCGCGGGACCCTGCGCAAGTCCAGCATGATCCACAACGGCGCCACGCCCAAGCTGCACGTCGACCCCGAAACCTACGCGGTCACGGCCGACGGCGTCCTGCTCACCTGCGAGCCCGCGACCGAGCTGCCCATGGCGCAGCGCTACTTCCTGTTCTGAGGCGGTCAGCCCGGGCGCCCGCGAGGGAGGCCGGGGCGCGGGGTCGTCGGCAGGTCGACGGGAGCAGGACGCGGCATGGTGCTCGGTTTCACGCTACTGCTGGTCTGCCAGCTCGCGGGCGAGGTCGCGGTGCGGGTCCTGGGCCTGCCCGTCCCCGGCCCGGTGCTGGGCCTCGTGCTGCTCGGGGGCGGCCTGGCGCTGAGCCATCGGCGGGCAGGCCGCGCGGCGGCGTTCGAGGGGCGCGGCGTGGTGCGCGCCGCCGACGCGCTGCTCGCCAACCTGTCGCTCCTGTTCGTCCCCGCCGGGGTGGGCGTGGTGGACCAGCTCGGCGCGCTCGGGTCGCAGGGGCTGGCGCTCGGCGCCGCCGTGGTCGCCTCGACCGTGCTGTCGATGCTCGTCACCGTGGGCGTGTTCCTGGGCGTCAAGCGGCTGGCCGGCGTCCGGGAGGCCGCGCCGTGACCGGGTCCGCGCTCTGGATCTACCTGTCCGCGACGCCGCTGTTCTGGCTGAGCGTGACGCTGACGGCCTACGCCGTGGCCGACCGCCTCGCGGCGCTGAGCGGGCGCCACCCGCTGGTCAACCCCGTGCTGCTCGCCGCGGCGCCGGTGGGCGTGCTGCTCAAGCTGTCGGGAACCGGCTACCGCATCTATTTCGACGGCGCCCAGTTCGTCCACTTCCTGCTCGGGCCCGCGACGGTCGCGCTCGGCGTGCCCCTTTACCGCAACCGCGCGCTCCTGCGCGCCCAAGCGCTGCCGATGCTGGCGGCCGTGCTGGCAGGCTCGCTCACGGCCGTCGTCTCCGCGGTGGGCGTCGCGGCCCTGTTCGGCGCGCCGCGGGCCACGCTGGCCTCGCTCGCCCCCAAATCCGCCACCACCGCGGTCGCCATGGCGATCTCCGAGCGGCTCGGGGGCGTGCCCTCGCTCACCGCGGCCCTGGTGATCGTCACGGGCATCCTGGGCGCGCTCATCGTGACGCCGCTCATGAACGCGCTTCGCATCCGCGACTACGCGGCGCGCGGCTTCGCGGCGGGCCTCGCGTCGCACGGGATCGGCACCGCGCGGGCCTTCGCGGTGGACAAGCTCGCGGGAACCTTCGCGGGCGTCGCCATGGGGCTGAACGCGGTCGCGACCGCCCTGCTCGCGCCCCTCGTGATGCGGCTGTTCTGACGCCGGAGCGACTTGCCAAGCGGAGGGGCGGCGGTCCAAACCGGCGCATGCTCCGCCGCTTCCTCAGCTACTACGCGCCCCACCGGCGCCTGTTCGTCCTCGACTTCGGCTGCTCGGTGCTGTCGGGCCTGCTGGAACTCGGCTTTCCCGTCGCGGTGCAGATCTTCGTCGACCGGCTGCTGCCGGGCCGCGACTTCGGGCTGATCCTCCTCGCCTCGGCGGGCCTGCTCGCGATCTACCTGTTGAACGCGGGGCTGATGACGGTTGTGACCTACTGGGGCCACCGGCTCGGCATCAACATCGAGACCGAGATGCGCCGGCGCGCCTTCGATCACCTGCAGAAGCTCTCGTTCCGCTTCTACGACGAGCAGAAGACCGGCCACCTGGTGGCCCGCGTCACCAAGGACCTGGAGGAGATCGGCGAGGTCGCCCACCACGGCCCCGAGGACCTGTTCATCGCCGTGATGACCTTCGCGGGCGCCTTCGCGCTGATGATGGCGGTCAACGCGCGGCTCGCGCTGGTGACCGCCGCCGTGGTGCCGCTGATCGCCTGGGTCACGAGCCACTACGGGGCGCGGATGACGCGCAACTGGCGCGCGCTGTACGGCCGGGTCGCGGCCTTCAACGTGCGCATCGAGGAGAACGTGGGCGGCATGCGCGTGGTGCAGGCCTTCGCCAACGAGGATCACGAACGGGACCTGTTCGCGACCGACAACGCCGGCTACCGCGCGACCAAGCTCGACGCCTACCGCATCATGGCCGCCAACCAGTCGCTGAGCTACTTCGGGATGCGGCTGATCCAGATGATCGTCATGGTGGCGGGCACCTGGTTCGTGCTGCACGGGACGCTCAGCGCGGGCGGCTTCGTGGGCTTCCTGCTGCTGGTGGGCGTGTTCCTGCGGCCGATCGACAAGATCAACGCCGTGGTGGAAAGCTACCCCAAGGGCATCGCGGGCTTCCGGCGCTACGTCGAGCTGCTCGACACCGAGCCGGACGTGGCGGACGCGCCCGGCGCGGTCGAGGCGCCCCCGCTGCGGGGCGACCTCCGCTTCGAGGGCGTGGGCTTCGGCTACGCGGCGGGGCGGCCGGTCCTCGCCGGCGTCGACCTCGACGTCCGCGCGGGCGAGACGATCGCCTTCGTGGGCCCGTCGGGGGCGGGCAAGACCACGCTCCTGTCGCTGCTGCCGCGGTTCTACGAGGCCGGCGCGGGCCGCATCGCGGTGGACGGCACCGACGTGCGCGCCTTCACGCTCGCCTCGCTCCGGCGGCAGATCGGCATCGTGCAGCAGGACGTCTTCCTGTTCGGCGGCACGATGCGCGAGAACATCGCCTACGGGCGCCTCGACGCCTCCGAGGCCGACATCCGCGAGGCCGCCCGCCGCGCCAGGCTGGAGGGGGTGATCGACGCCCTCCCCCTCGGGCTCGACACGGTGATCGGCGAGCGGGGCGTGAAACTGTCGGGCGGCCAGAAGCAGCGGCTCGCCATCGCGCGGATGTTTCTGAAGAACCCGCCCATCCTGATCCTGGACGAGGCCACCTCGGCGCTGGACACGGAAACCGAGCGCGCCATCCAGCGCGCCCTGGCGGACCTGTCGGTGGGGCGCACCACGCTGGTGATCGCCCACCGGCTCGCCACCATCCGCCACGCCGACCGCATCGTGGTGGTGGAGGACGGCCGCGTCGCCGAGCAGGGGACACACGCGGCGCTGGTGGCGGGCCGCGGGCCCTACCGCCGCCTGCACGACGCCCAGTTCAGGGAGGCGGCCGAGTAGCGGCTGTCGCCCGCGCGGGGGACGGCCGCCGCCGGGTCAGCCCCGGAGGGCCTCGTAGTCGGCGCGGGTCAGGCCGATGTCCTGCAGCAGGTGGTCGTCGATTCGCGGGGCGGGGCTGCCGCGGAAGCACAGGCGCGCGAAGGTGAGGATGGCGGAGGCCGCGCGACGCGTCGTGGCGGAGGGTGCGGATCGGGCCGCGAGGGCGGACCGGCCCGCCAAGGTGGTGGAGATCATCGTATCGGAACCTTGCTGACTGCTTTTCTGCTTGTTGCACTGCAATATGGCGAGCAGATTGCCGAAACGGAAGGCATGGCTGCCATGATTGAGAGCAGGGCTGAACGGCCGATGGGCTGACCCGGCGTCCGCGGCCGGGGCGGGTGCAGGGCTCTGAATTCAGGTTAGGACCACCCGTGCCAGGCGATGCCCTTCGCCCCGCGAGCAGCGGGGAGACGGTGCCCGACAGGGCGGGTGAGGGTTCGGCCCACGCGCTCGCATCACCCCTCATCCGGCCTGTCGGCCACCTTCTCCCCTCAGGGGGAGAAGGGCAGAACCGGCGACCGTTAACCCGAGGTCGAGGCCCTGGGGGCGGGCGGGGTTGCCTTGACGGACGCGGCGCCGCCGTCCAGCTTCGCCGCGCCACCCGGGAAGAACCGCGCTTGCCCACGCCGTACCGTTTGCCGTCCCTGAACGCGTTGCGCGCCTTCGAGACGGTGGCCCAGCACCTGAGCTTCGCCAAGGCCGCCGAGGCCCTGCACGTCACCAAGGCCGCGGTGGCCCAGCAGGTGCGGGCGCTGGAGGCCGAGATCGGCACGCCGCTGGTGCGCCGGTCCGGCCGCGGGCTGTCGCTGACCGAAGCCGGCCAGGCGGGCCTGCGCGACCTGCGGGAGGGCTTCGCCAAGCTCGCGGTCGGGGCGCGCCGCATGCGCGAGGCGCGGGGCCGCGAGCTCGTGGTCATCAGCGCGGGCGCGTCCTTCGCGGCGACGTGGCTCGTGCGGCGCATCGGGCGCTTCAAGCAGCAGCACCCCGAGATGGACGTGCTGCTCGACGCGGCGCGCTCCGCCACCGAGATCGACCGCGATGGCATCGACGCCTCGATCGTGTGGGGCACGGGCGACTTCCCGGGCTACGAGTCGGTGCGGCTGTTCGAGGAGCACGCCTTCCCGGTCTGCGCGCCGCGCCTGCTCACCGGCGACCCGCCGCTCCGCCAGCCCGCCGACCTCGCCCGGCACACGCTGCTCCACCTCGAATGGGACTGGCACTTCGGCGCGTGGCCGGATTGGGAGACCTGGCTGGGGGCAGCCGGGGTCACGACGGTGGACGCGTCGCGCGGCCTGTGGTTCAACCAGATGAGCATCGCCCTGGAGGCCGCCATCCAGGGCCAGGGGGTGGCGTTGAGCACGCGGGCGCTGGCGGCCGACGAGATCGCGCAGGGGCACCTCGCGGCCCCGTTCGAGACCAGCGTGGAGACCCCCTTCGGCTACGACTTCGTGTGCCGCCCGGAAGCGCTTCGGAGCCCCAAGCTCGTGGCCCTGCGCCAGTGGCTGATCGACGAGGCCGCGGCCTCGCGCGGCAACCGCGCCTGACCGGTCAGCGCATCGCGAACCGGGCCGCGGGACGGGTGAGCGGCGCGGGCCGCCAGGTGGCCACGAGCTCCACCGCCTCGGCGAGCGGCGCGGGCCGGGCGAACAGGAAGCCCTGGCCGTAGCCGCACCCCATGGCGGTGAGCACCGCCGCCTCGTCCTCCGCCTCGATCCCCTCGGCGACCACGTCCAGGTCCAGTTCGCCCCCCAGGTGCAGGATCGCGGCGATCACCTTGCGCCCGGCAGGGTCCGACAGGAGCGCCTTGGCGAAGGACCGGTCCATCTTCAGGGTCGAGACGGGCAGCGTGTGCAGGTAGTTGAGTGACGAGTAGCCGGTGCCGAAGTCGTCGATGGCGATCTTCATGCCGTGGTCGCGGCACTGCTGCAGCGTGCGGACGCTCACCTCCGGGTCGGAGATGAGCATGCTTTCGGTGATTTCGAGGTGGATGTCGCGCGGGTCGATCCCGCCCTCGGCCAGGATCGCGACGGTGTTGGCCGCGAAGTCGGGACGCCGCAGGTCCATGCCCGACACGTTGACCGTGAGGAACAGGGGCGGGTCGCCGGGCGCGGCCGCGGCCCGGGCCGCGGCCGACAGGACCGGGAACTCGCGCGCGACCGCCCTCAGGCAGGCGCGGGTCAGCTCCGAGATCATCCCGGTCTTCTCCGCGAGCGGGATGAAGCGGTCGGGGTTGAGCAGGCCCTGGGCGGGGTGCTGCCAGCGGATCAGCGTCTCGAAGCCCGCGAGGCGCCGCGAGGGAAGGTGGATGATGGGCTGGAAGCGCGGCACGAGGCCCTCGCCCGCGATGGCCTGGCGCAGGTCGTGCTCGGAGTCGAGCAGCGTGCTCGCCGCGGCGATGTGCTCGGCCCAGGCCGGCTCGGGGGCGGGAACGGGGTCGTCCTCGCCCGCGGCCGGGTCGGCGCGCAGCCGGTCGAAGATGGCGCCGAGCCAGAGCCGCAGCACCGGGTCCACGGTGCCGATGCGGCGCGAAAGCTGGTCGCGCGTCATCACCAGCACCTCGCTGTGCTCGGTGATCACCGCGGTCTCCGCGTGGGCCCGGTGCGCCATCAGCGCGAGCTCGCCGACGATCTCGCCCTGGCGGCGGCGGCCGAGGCGAACGGTGTCGCCGCCGCGCTGGGCCACGAGGTCGATCCCTCCCCGCATCACGACGTAGGCGGCCTCCGCCATCTCCCCCTGGCTGAACAGCACGAGGCCCGGAGGCAGGAAACGTCGTTCGGGTGAACCAAGCATGCCGGGGGCGCCGAACGTTCGTTTCAAATCCAGCGCAATCTAACGGGGCAACCTTAAGCAATCCACAACGGCGCGCGTCAGGTCGCGGGGCGGCCCCAGGCCAGGAAGGCCAGCACGAGGAGGATGTTGGTGATCTGGTGGAGGAACTGGTCGAAGCCCAGCAGCCACCAGTACTCCGTCATCGTCGGGGTCAGGACCTTGCGGGAGCCGACCAGCACCTTGCCGCGGTCGATGGCCGCGTGGACCACGAACTCGACCGGCGCCAGCCACCAAAGCCGCGGGTCCAGCGGCAGGACGATGGCCAAGGTCAGCAGGGCGTGGCCGCCCGCGTGAACGGCGAGCGGCCAGAACCAGCCGTGCGGCGCCGATTTGCCCTTGGCGACCCACGAGGTCTGAAAAAGGAAGTCGGCGCAAAAGTGCTTCGCCGCCATGACGACCATCAGGGCGATCACCGTCCCCAATGGAACGAGCATGTTCAACTCCGACACCGCGACCGGACTTAACTATGCCTTTTCGCGTGCCATGGAAACGGGCCGCGGCGGCTCGCGTGCCGCGCGGACCCGGCCCGTCAACAGGGCAGGGCCGCGAAGCGCCCCTGCGCCGCGGGAAAGCTCGACCAGCCCGGGCGGCTCTCGTAGACGCGCCCGTTGGGCAGACCCGTCCGAACCTCGAAGGCTTCCACGCAGGCGATGGAACAGAACACGCGGTCGAGGTAGTTGCGCCGACGGAACGTCCGGCTGGCCACCCTCCTGTCGCAGAGATCGCAAGACTGCATCATGATCGAACCTCCTGCTTGTCTTGAGCCGTGCCGAAACAGCGAGGCTGCTTGGCGCTTCAACTTGAGGACGGGCCGTGATGAAACCCGCCGAGGAGGCAAGACTACCGGCGCGGGACTTGTTGAAACCTTATCGGGAGGGCGCCGCGTCGGGCATCCCGCGGTGATGGTAAAGCCTCAAGGCTGATCCCGGCCCGGTTTGACCGGGGCCGCCCGCGTCCTTATCTCACCAGGGTCCCCAGCAAGGTTCGCCATGGCCGTCCTCCCCATCGTCACCCTCCCCGACCCCAGGCTGAGGGCCCCCAGCATAGCGGTCGACGTCGTGGACGACGCCGTGCGGCGCCTGCTCGATGACATGCTGGAAACGATGTACGACGCCCCCGGCATCGGGCTCGCGGCCGTGCAGGTGGGCGACCTGCGGCGGCTGGTGGTGGTCGACGTGGCCAAGGAGGAGGAGCCCAAGGCGCCGCAGTGCCTGGTCAACCCGGAGGTGGTGTGGCGCTCGGAGGAGGTCTCGGTCTACGAGGAGGGCTGCCTGTCGATCCCCGACTACTACGAGGAGGTCGAGCGGCCCGCCTCGGTGCGCGTCCGCTACCGCGACCGCGACGGCGAGCCACGCGAGGTGGAGGCGAGCGGGTTGCTCGCGACCGTGCTCCAGCACGAGATCGACCACCTCGACGGCGTCCTGTTCCTCGACCACCTGTCCAAGCTCAAGCGCGACCGCGTCACCAAGAAGTTCGAGAAGGCCGCGCGCCTCGCCCGCGAGGAAGGCCGGCCGTTCAACCCGCGCGAGGGCGAGCGCCCTGCCCCGCCCGAGCGCAAGGCGGCGCGACCGGCAGAGGCCGCCTCCTCCTGAGCGGGCCCCTGCGCGTCGTCTTCATGGGGACGCCGGACTTCGCGGTGCCGACCTTGCGCGCCGTGGCGACCGCGGGGCACGCGGTTGCGGCGGTCTACACCCGGGAACCCGCCAGGGGCGGACGCGGGATGGGGCTGCGCCTTTCCCCCGTTCACGCGCTCGCGGCCGAGCTCGACGTCCCGGTGCTGACCCCGCGGGGGCTGAAAGGCGACGAGGCCGCCGAAACGTTCGAGGCGCACGGGGCCGACGTGGCCGTGGTGGTGGCCTACGGCCTGATCCTGCCCCGGCGCGTGCTCGACGCCCCGCGCCTCGGCTGCCTCAACCTCCACGCGTCGATCCTGCCGCGCTGGCGCGGGGCGGCGCCCATCCAGCGCGCCGTGATGGCGGGGGACGAGCGGAGCGGCGCGATGGTGATGCGCATGGAGGCCGGGCTCGATACCGGCCCCGTGGCCCTGGCCGAGGCGGTGCCGGTCGGCCCCGACATCACGGCGGGCGACCTGCACGACCTGCTGGCCCCCGTCGGGGCCCGCCTGGTGGTGGAGGCGCTCGCAGCCCTCGGGCGCGGGACGCTCGCCTTCGCGCCGCAGGCCGAGACCGGCGTCACCTACGCGCGCAAGATCGACAAGACCGAAACCCGCATCGACTGGGGCCGGCCCGCGGGACGCGTCCACGACCACGTCCGCGGCCTGTCGCCGGTCCCCGGCGCCTGGTTCGAGGCGGACCTCGGCTCGGGCGTCGAGCGCGTGAAGGTGCTGCGCACGACGCGCCTGCCCGGCCGCGCGGCGGGCGCGGCCGGGACGGTCGGGCCCGGCCTGTCGGTGGTTTGTGGCGACGGGGGCGCGGTGCGGCTTCTCGCGGTGCAGCGCGCCGGCAAGGGCGTGCTCGACGCGACCGCCTTCCTGCGCGGCGCGCGGCTGCCGGAGGGCACGCGGCTGCCCGGGCCCTGACGGCCGTGCCGCGCTACAAGCTCACGGTCGAGTACGACGGCACGCCCTTCGCGGGCTGGCAGCGGCAGGCGAACGGCCCCTCCGTCCAGGGCGAGCTGGAGCGGGCCGCGGCGGCGCTCGCGGGCGGCCCGGTCGCGGTGCGGGGCGCGGGCCGCACGGACGCGGGCGTCCACGCCACCGGGCAGGTGGCCCACCTCGACTTGCCCAAGCCCTACCGCCCCGACAGCGTCCGCGACGCCCTCAACGCCCACCTCCGCCCGCAGCCGGTCGCGGTTCTGGCGGCTGACGAGGTTCCGGCCGGCTTCGATGCCAGGATGTCGGCCGTGCGCCGGCATTACCTGTACCGCATCGTCAACCGCAGGCCGCCGCTGACGCTTCACGCGGACCGCGCCTGGCTGGTCAAGCGTCCGCTCGACGCCCGCGCCATGGGCGAGGCCGCGCGGGAGCTGGTAGGCCGCCACGACTTCACCACCTTCCGCGACGCCGACTGCCAGGCCGAGAGCCCCGTCCGCACGCTCGACGGCCTCACGGTCGCGCGCGCGGGCGACGCGATCGAGGTCGCGGTCTGGGCGCGCTCCTTCCTGCACCGGCAGGTGCGCTCGATGGTGGGCTCGCTGGAGCAGGTGGGCGCCGGCCGCTGGACCGCCCGCGAGCTGCGCGACGCGCTGGAGGCGCGCGACCGGGCGCGCTGCGGCACGGTCGCGCCCGCGGCGGGCCTCTACCTCGTGCGGGTGGACTACTGAGGCGAGGCTTTAGAGCGGGCCGACGATCTTCTTCAGCTCGGCCCGGAAGTCCGCCGACAGGCCCGGGTCGGCCATCGCGAAAGCCACGTTGGCGGCCAGGAAGCCGAGCTTGGACCCCGTGTCGTAGGTCTTGCCGTCGAAGCGGACGCCGTGGAACGCCTGGTTGTGCGCCAGCGCGATCATCGCGTCGGTGAGCTGGATCTCGCCGCCCGCGCCCGTCTCGCCCTTCTCCAGGATCGCGAAGACGGAGGGGTCGAGCACGTAGCGGCCCGAGATGATGGAGGTGGAGGGCGCGGTGCCGGCCTGGGGCTTCTCCACCATGCCGGTGATCTCGAACGTGTGGCCCTCGTCGGCGCCGATCGACACCACGCCGTACTTGGAGGTGTCCTCCATCGGCACCTCCTCCACGGCGATCACGTTGCCGCCGTGCCGGTTGAAGGCGTCGATGCACTGGGCGAGGCAGCGGGTGCCGCGCTGGCCGGGCAGCGTCACCATGTCGGGCAGCAGCACCGCGAAGGGTTCGTGGCCCACCAGCTCGCGCGCGCACCAGACCGCGTGGCCAAGCCCGAGCGGCGCCTGCTGGCGCGTGAAGCTGGTTGCGCCCGCGGGCGGCAGGTCCGCCATCAGGGCCCGGTATTCCTTGAGCTTGCCGCGGCTCTGGAGCGTCGCCTCCAGCTCGAAGGCCATGTCGAAATGGTCCTCGATCACGGCCTTGTTGCGCCCGGTGACGAAGATGAAGTGCTCGATCCCGGCCTCCTTGGCCTCGTCCACCACGTGCTGGAGCACGGGGCGGTCCACCACCGTCAGCATCTCCTTGGGCACGGATTTGGTGGCCGGCAGGAACCGGGTGCCGAGCCCCGCGACCGGGAAGACCGCCTTGCGGATGCGTGCCATGGGTGACCTCGGGGAGGCGGGCGCGCGGGCCCGGCGGTTTTGGAAAGCCTTAGCCCTGTTGCGCTAAGGGACGCGACGCGAAACGGCAACCCTTTAAGATGGCGTCCCGCGACGCTCGCGGGGTCGGCGGCGCGGGCCGTCGGGACGAGGGGAGTTTTGTGGCATGGCGGTGCTGGTGACGGGCGGGGCGGGCTACATCGGCAGCCACATGGTGCTGGCGCTGCTGGACGCGGGCGAGGACGTGGTGGTGCTCGACGACCTGTCGACGGGCTTCCGCGACGCGGTGCCCACCGGCGCCACGCTGGTGCAGGGCGACTTCGGCGACGAGGCGCTGGTGGGCGGGCTGATCGGCAGCCGCGGGATCGACGCCATCGCGCATTTCGCGGCCAAGATCGTGGTGCCCGACTCGGTCGCGGACCCGCTCGGCTACTACCTCAACAACACCGCCAAGGCCCGCAGCCTGCTGGCCAGCGCGGTCGCGGGCGGCGTCCGGCACTTCATCTTCTCCTCCACCGCGGCGGTCTACGGCGACGTCGGTAACGAGCCCGTCTCGGAGCGGACGCCCCTCGCCCCCGTGTCGCCCTACGGCCGCTCCAAGCTGATGGTGGAGTGGATGCTGGCCGACACGGCCGCGGCGCACGACCTGCGCTACGTGGTGCTGCGCTACTTCAACGTGGCGGGGGCGGACCCGGCGGGCCGCGCGGGCCAGTCCACGCGCGACGCCACCCACCTCATCAAGGTCGCGGTGCAGGCCGCGCTGGGGCGGCGGGCGGGCCTCCAGGTCTACGGCACCGACTACCCCACCCCGGACGGGACCTGCCTGCGCGACTACATCCAGGTCACCGACCTCGTGCGCGCCCACACCGACGCGCTGCGCCACCTGCGCGCCGGGGGGGACTCGCTCACCTGCAACTGCGGCTACGCGCGCGGCTACTCGGTGCGCGAGGTGGTGGACGTCGTCAAGGAGGTGTCCGGCGTCGACTTCCCCGTGAGCCACGTGGGCCGCCGGCCCGGCGACCCGGCCGCCATCGTGGCGCGCAACGACCTCGTCCGCGAGGCGCTCGGCTGGACCCCGCAGCACGACGACCTGCGCGCCATCGTCACCCAGGCGCTCAACTGGGAGCGCCGCCTCCACAACCAGCCCGGCTGAGGAGGGGCCCGCCGGGCAATCGCTTGCTGTTTCAACGGCGACGCCCCATCTGCTCGCGTGAGACGGCGGCCGCGGCGTGTGCGGGCGCCTGAAGTTCGGGGGATCGAAGCATGACGCTGCTGGGAAGCGGGGCGCCGGGGCCGAAGGCGGGCGCCGCGGACGCCGTGAAGGACGTCACCACCGCGGGCTTCCGGCAGGACGTGATCGCCGAGTCGATGCGCCAGCCCGTGCTGGTCGACTTCTGGGCGCCCTGGTGCGGGCCGTGCAAGCAGCTCGGCCCCGTGATCGAGCGGGCGGTGGCGGCGACCGCGGGCAAGGTCAAGCTCGTCAAGATGAACATCGACGAGCACCCGCAGATCGCGGGCCAGCTCGGCATCCAGTCGATCCCCGCCGTGATCGCCTTCGGCAAAGGCCAGCCGGTCGACGGCTTCGTGGGCGCCCTGCCCGAGCGCGAGGTCCGCGCCTTCATCGAGCGGCTCGTGGGGCCGGTGGGCGACCCGGTCGCCGAGGCGCTGGAGGAGGCGGAAGCAGCAGTGGCGGCGGGCGACACCGACACCGCGCTCGCGATCTACGCCGAGATCCTGGAGGCCGACGACGCCAACGCGCCGGCGCTGGCCGGCCTCGCCAAGCTGCACCTCGACGCGGGCGACGCCGCCACCGCGCGGAGCGTGCTCGACCGCGCGACCGGCAGCGCCGCGACCCACCCGAGCGTGACCGCCGTCCGCGCCGCGGTCGACCTCGCCGAGCAGAGCGCGTCCCTGGGGGACTCCGCCGACCTCGAGCGCAAGGTCCAGGCCGACCCCGCCGACCACCGCGCCCGCTTCGACCTGGCGCTCGCCATGAACGGCCAGAACCGGCGCGAGGAGGCGGTGGACGGCCTCCTTGAAATCATCCGGCGCGACCGCAGTTGGGAGGAGGACGGCGCGCGAAAGCAGCTCCTGCAGTTCTTCGAGGCCTGGGGCATGACCGACAAGGCGACGCTGTACGGACGCCGCAAGCTGTCCGGCCTGCTGTTTCGCTGATCGGGCCACCCTCGCCTCGCGGCCGGGAGCTGTTGCGCGCGGCGTCGGCGGACGGCGAAGGACACCCGCGATGACGATCAGCTACGCTTCGGCCGACGACATGCCGGCGATCATCCCTGTTTTCCCGCTGGCGGGCGCGCTGCTGCTGCCGCGCGGCCAGATGCCGCTCAACGTCTTCGAGCCCCGCTACCTCGCCATGGTGGACGACGCGCTCAGGGGCCACCGGCTGATCGGCATGGTGCAGCCCGAGGGGGGCGAGGTGCGCGGTCGCCCGCCGCTCTACCCGCTCGGCTGCGCGGGGCGGGTCACCTCCTTCGCGGAAACGGGCGACGGCCGCTACCTCGTGACGCTGACGGGCGTGGCGCGCTACACGATCGTCGAGGAGATGAGCGTCATCACCCCCTACCGGCAGTGCCGGGTGGACTTCTCCGCCTTCGTGCGCGACTTCGCCGAGGACGCGAGTTCCGAGAACGTGGACAGGGCGGGCCTGCTGCGCACGCTCCGCAACTTCGCCGACGCGCACGACCTGTCGGTGGACTGGAAGGGCATCGACGACGCGCCCAACGACGCGCTCGTCAACGCCCTCTCCATGATGAGCCCGTTCGGCCCCAAGGAGAAGCAGGCCCTGCTGGAGGCCGCCGACCTCAAGAGCCGCGCCGACGTGCTGATCGCCATCGCCGAGGTGGAGCTCGCGCGCAGCGCCGGAAACGCCCCGTCCCTGCAGTAGGAGGTCACCCGGACCGATGGACACCGACGACAAGACGCCCCGCGTGGACCCCCGCCTCCTGGAGATCCTGGTCTGCCCCGTGACCAAGGGCACGCTGGACTACGACGCGGCGCGCCAGGAACTGGTGTCGCGCTCCGCCAAGCTCGCCTACCCGATCCGCGACGGCATCCCGATCATGCTGACCGAGGAAGCCCGCCCGCTGGAGGAGTGAGGCGGCCTAAGCACCTTGCGTGGCTGAAGCCCCGATTGATTTTGCTTTTTCAAACCAAAATCAATGCTGCTAGACAACTCAAATTGTAAGCAGGTTTGGCAAAACCTGCTTAGCCCGCGCCGTAGACCCAGGCCCGCAGGATGTGGTGCGCGATGGCCATCGGCCTGGGGCAGGTGAGCCCGTCCCCGTGCGTGCCGTCGAGCAGCGCGCGGGCCTCGTCCCGGCTGAACCAGCGGGCGCTTTCAAGCTCGTCCGTGTCGACGGCGAGCGCCGTGGTCGCGGCCTCGGCGAGGCAGCCCAGCATGACGGAGGCCGGGAACGGCCAGGGCTGCGAGCCGAGGTAGGTCACGTAGCCGGTCGCAATCCCCGCTTCCTCCGCGAGTTCGCGCCGCACCCCGTCCTCGATGCTCTCGCCGGGCTCCAGGAAGCCCGCGAGGCAGGACACCATGCCGGGGGGGAACCGGGCCTGCCGGCCGAGCAGGCAGCGCTCGCCGTCCACCGCCAGCATGATCACGACCGGGTCGGTGCGCGGGAAGTGGTGGGTGCCGCAGCGCGGGCACTCGCGCCGCCAGCCCGCGCCCGCGACCGCGCTCTCGGTTCCGCAGACGGCGCAGAACCGGTGCGTGCGGTGCCAGTGGAACAGCGCCTTGGCGGCCGACAACGCCCCGAGGTCGGGGTTCGGGGCGAGGCCGCCGGTGGCCATCGCGCGCAGGTCGCCCATGATCCCGCCGTCCCGCGCCCCGAGCGCCTGGCCCGCCTCGGCCGGCAGGCCGAGCGCGAAGTGGCTCACCCCCTCGCCCCGCCCCAGGAAGGCCGCTAGATCGGGGGCGCCCAGCGCCTCGGCCGCCGCGAGCCGGTGCCACGCCCCGCCGTCCGCGGCCCGGACCACCGCGTCGCCCGCCAGCACCACGGCGCGGGCGTCCGGCTCGGCCCGGGCGGCGGCCACGAAACCCGGGTCGTCCCGCTTCGCCGACATCCTGTCGAGGGCGAAGTCCACGAAGCCGAGCGCCGGGCCGAAGGCGTGCGGGGACGGGTGACGGATCAGGCTCAAGGATCACCCGCGGGCAAGGGAGGGACGGCCCGGTCGAAGGTAGACGGGGCGGGGCTTCCGTCAACCTTGCGCGACGCGCCCCGATGGTCCACATAACGCGTCGGGAGGTTGGCGGGGGACGTTTCACTCGCCAACCGGGTCAGGTCCGGAAGGAAGCAGCCCTAACGAGCCCGAGCGGGTCTTCGTCCAGCCTCCTACTCCGATATTCGGGCACCGAGCAGCCCCGACCCCGGCCGGCCCTCGCTCCGAGTGCAGACCCCGATGAGCGACGCGCCACCCCCTCCCGACGCCGCCGGATCGGCGGCCTACCGCGTGCTGGCGCGCAAGTACCGCCCGTCCTCCTTCGACGACCTGATCGGCCAGTCCGCCATGGTGCGGACGCTGTCGAACGCCTTCGCGCTCGACCGCATCCACCAAGCCTACCTGCTGTGCGGCGTGCGCGGCGTCGGCAAGACCACCACGGCCCGCATCATCGCGCGCGCGCTGAACTACCACCGCGCCCCGGCTGGCGGGGAGCCCGCCCACGACCGGCCGACGGTCGCCATGCCCGTGCTCGGCACCCACTGCCAGGCCATCATCGAGTCCCGCCACGTCGACGTGATCGAGATGGACGCCGCGTCCCACACCGGCATCGACGACATCCGCGAGCTGATCGAAGGCGTGCGCTACCGCCCCGTGATGGCCCGCGCCAAGGTCTACATCATCGACGAAGTCCACATGCTGTCGAAGGCGGCCTTCAACGGGCTGCTGAAGACGCTGGAGGAGCCGCCCGAGCACGTCAAGTTCCTGTTCGCCACGACCGAGGTCGACAAGGTGCCGGTGACCGTGCGGTCGCGCTGCCAGCGCTTCGACCTCCGGCGCGTCGAGGCGGGCGAGCTGGTCACGCACCTGGCGGGCATCTGCGCCAAGGAGGGGGTGGCGGCCGAGGCCGAGGCCCTCGCCATGATCGCGCGCGCGGCCGAGGGGTCGGTGCGCGACGCGCTGTCGCTGCTCGACCAGGCGATCGCGCACGGGGCCGGCGGCGGCGCCGTCGAGGCCGCGGCCGTGCGCGCCATGCTGGGCCTGGCGGACCGGGGCCGCATCATCGACCTGTTCGAGGCCGTGATGCGCGGCGACCTCGCGACCGCCCTGCCCGCCCTAAAACACCTGCACGACCACGGCGCCGACCCGGGCGGCGTGCTGGCCGCCATGGCCGAGTTCGTCCATCTCGTGACCCGGCTGAAGCTCGTCCCCGACACCGCCAAGGACCCCTCGCTCACCGCCGAGGAGCGGACGCGCGCCGCGGGTTTCGCGGCCAAGCTCGGCCTCCCCGTGCTGACCCGCGCGTGGCAGATGCTGTCCAAGGGCCTCGGCGAGGTGCGCGAGGCGGCGCGGCCCCTGCCCGCCGCGGACATGGTGCTGGTGCGGCTCGCCCACGCGGCCGACCTGCCCACCCCCGACGAGGTGATCCGGCGTCTCCAGGGGAGCGGCCCGGCCTCCCCCCTCCCCGCGCCCGCGCCGCTCGTCGGCCCGGACGGCTCCGCGCTGCGGCAGGTGAACGGGCCCGCCCCGGCCTGCGCCTTCTTGCGCGCGTCCTCGCAGGCCGCGACCAGC
>CAXTDZ010000097.1:0-16474 GCA_964243035.1 uncultured Lichenihabitans sp. | reverse complement strand
TCCTGTCGCGCTACGCCTGGATGCGGATGGACAGCCTGCTGCTGATCTCGGGGGCCTTCGCGGCCTTCCGCCGCGGGCCCGTCCTGGCGGTGGGCGGCTTCGACCCGGTCTGCCTGGTCGAGGACTACGAGCTGATCCACCGGCTGCGCCGCTGGAGCACGACGCACGGCCTCGGCTGGACCACGGCCGTGGTGGGCGGCTCGCGCGCCGTCACCGACGCGCCGAGTTCCACGACGGCCTTCCTGCGGCAGCGGCGCCGCTGGTTCGGCGGCTTCCTCCAGACGCAGCTCTGGTACCGCGACATGGTGGGCAACGGCGCCTACGGGCGGCTGGGCCTGCTGATGCTGCCGGTCAAGGCCGCCGACACCATGCAGCCGCTCTACGGGCTCACCGCGGTGGCGCTGCTGCTCGGCTCGCTGGCGGAGGGACGCTTCGCCGTGGTCAACCCCGTCGCGGGGGTGATCGGGCTGAAGATCGTGGTGGACTTCGGTTTCCACCTCTGGTCGATCCACCTGTACCGGCGCTGGGTCTCGCCCGCCACGGCGCCAAGCTTCGCGTCGGGCTTCCTGGCCTCGCTCGCCGAGCCCTTCTCCTTCCAGATCCTGCGCCACCTCGGCGCCGCCTTGGGCTGGGTGGTGTTCCTGACCGGGCGGAAGAGCTGGGGCGTGCAGACGCGGGCGGGGCTGAAGGCCTATCCCGCGGCGGGGCGGGACTGAGGAGCCCCGGGACCGAGCGTCGCACCGCGATCCGGGAGGAACACCGCCCCCGACCACCCGTTGACCGTCGTTCCCCAGCCCCGAGGAGACGGCCGATGAGCGACGCGTCCACCGAACGCCTGCGCATGCAGGACCCCCGCAAGCAGTACCCGCAGCCCCCCTTCCCCAAGCAGCCGCAGCAGGCCCCGGGCGTGGCCAGGGCCATGGACCCCAAGCCCGACCACGGCGAGAACAGCTACCGCGGCCACGGCCGCCTCGCGGGCCGCAGGGCGCTGGTGACGGGCGCGGACTCCGGCATCGGCCGGGCGGCCGCCATCGCCTTCGCGCGCGAGGGCGCGGACGTGGCCATCGTCCACCTGCCGAGCGAGGAGGCCGACGCCAAGGAGGTCGTGCGGCTGATCGAGGCCGAGGGGCGCAAGGCGCTCTCGCTCGCGGGCGACATCGGCGAGGAGCGCTTCTGCGAGGCGCTGGTGGCCGAAACCGTGCGCAGCCTGGGCGGCTTCGACATCCTGGTGATCAACGCCGCCAAGCAGGAAACCCAGCCCGCCATCGCGGACATCACCACCGCCCAGTTCGACCAGACGATGCGGACCAACGTTTACGCGATGTTCTGGATCGCCAAGGCCGCGGTGCCGCACCTCAAGCCGGGCGCCTCCATCATCACCACGGCCTCCGTGCAGGCCTACAACCCGTCGCCAGCGCTGCTCGACTACGCCACCACCAAGGCCGCCATCGTGGCCTTCAGCCAGGCGCTCGCCAAGCAGCTCGTGGGGAAGGGCATCCGCGTGAACGTCGTGGCGCCGGGGCCCTTCTGGACCCCCCTGCAGCCGAGCGGCGGCCAGACGCAGGAGAAGGTGCAGCAGTTCGGCGGCCAGGTGCCGCTCGGCCGGCCCGGGCAGCCCGTCGAGCTCGCCCCCGTCTACGTGCTGCTCGCCTCGCAGGAGGCGAGCTACATCACGGGCGAGGTGTACGGCGCCACGGGCGGCAGCGGGGTGGCGTGACGCCTCCCCCGCGAGGATCTAGGGTGCCGGGCCATGCCCGACACCCTGCTCCAGCCCTTCCAGCTCAAGCACCTCAGCATCCGCAACCGGCTGCTGTCGACCGCGCACGAGCCCGCCTACACCGAGAACGGCCTCCCCAAGGACAGATACCGCCTCTACCACGCCGAGAAGGCCAAGGGCGGCATCGGGATGACGATGATCGGCGGCTCGGCCGTGGTCGCGCCCGACAGCCCCCAGGCCTTCGGCAACATCCTGCTCTACAAGGACGAGGTCGTGCCCTGGCTCCGCGCGCTCGCGGACGACGTCCACGCGCACGGCGCCGCCGTGATGATCCAGGTCACCCACCTCGGCCGCCGCACCACCTGGGCCAAGGCCGACTGGCTGCCCATCGTGGCGCCCTCCTCCGTGCCGGAAGCGGCCCACCGCGCCCATCCCAAGGCCATGGAGGACTGGGACGTGCGCCGGATCGTTTCGGACTACGCGGACGCCGCGGAGCGCGTGAAGGCCGCGGGGCTCGACGGGCTGGAGCTGGAGGCCTACGGCCACCTCATCGACCAGTTCTGGTCGCCCACCGTGAACCGGCGTGACGACGACTACGGCGGCGCGCTCGACAACCGCCTCCGCTTCGGCCTGGACGTGCTGCGGGCCGTGCGGGCGCGCGTGGGTGCCGACTTCGTGGTGGGGGTCCGCATGGTGTGCGACGAGGACCTGGAGCGCGGCCTCACGCGCGACGAGGGCCTCGCGATCGCGCGCCGGCTGTCCGCCTCGGGGCTGATCGACTTCGTCAACGTCATCCGCGGGCACATCGACACCGAGGAGGGCCTGGCCCACGTCATCCCCGGCATGGGCGCGCGCTCGGCCCCGCACCTCGACTTCGCGGGCGAGGTGCGGGCCGCCACGGGGCTGCCCACCTTCCACGCCGCGCGCGTGCAGGACACGGCCACCGCGCGCTTCGCGATCGAGAGCGGCAAGCTCGACATGGTGGGCATGACGCGCGCCCACATGGCCGACCCGCACATCGCGGCCAAGATCTCGGCCGGCCGCGAGCACGAGATCCGCCCCTGCGTGGGCATGGCCTACTGCATCGACTCCATCTACGGCGGCCAGGCGCTCTGCATCCACAACCCCGCCACCGGCCGCGAGGCCGCGATGCCCCACGTCGTGACCCGCAGCGAGGGACCGCGCCGCCGCGTGGCCGTGGTGGGGGCCGGGCCCGGCGGGCTGGAGGCGGCCCGCGTGGCGGGGGCGCGCGGCCACGCCGTGACCCTGTTCGAGGCGGCCGACCGGCCCGGCGGCCAGGTGCGCGTGACCGCCGGGCTGAAGCGCCGCCGCGAGATCATGGGCATCGTGGACTGGCGCGTGGCGCAGTGCGAGAAGCACGGCGTCTCGTTCCGCTTCGACACCTACGCCGAAGCGGAGGACGTGCTGGCCGAGGAGCCGGACGTGGTCGTGGTCGCGACCGGCGGCCTGCCCGACACCTCCTTCCTGCTCGACGGCGAGGACCTGGTCACCACCGGCTGGGACGTGCTGACCGGCAGTGCCGCGGTGGCGGGCGACGTGCTGCTCTACGACGGGGTCGGCGCCCATCCCGGGCTGACGGCCGCCGAACACGTCGCGGGCGCGGGCGCCCGGCTCGCCTTCGTGACGCCCGAGCGCACGGTCGGCCCGGACGTGGGCGGCACCAGCTACCCCGCCTACCTGAAGGCCTTCGCGGAGCACGGCGTGGAGGTCACGCTCAACCTGCGGCTGGAGGGCGTGCGCCGCGACGGCAACCGGCTGGTGGGGCGGTTCCGCGACGACTACGGGCGGCGCTGGATCGAGAAGACGGCCGACCAGGTGGTGGTCGAGCGCGGCACCCTGCCCGTCGACGACCTTTACTTCGCGCTGAGGCCGCTGTCGCGCAACGGGGGCGAGGTCGACCACGGCGCCCTGCTCGCCAACCGCCCGCAGCGGGTCGAGGCCAACCCGGACGGCGCCTTCACGCTGTGGCGCATCGGCGACGCGGTGGCGTCGCGCAACATCCACGCCGCGGTCTACGACGCCCTTCGGTTGCTGAAGGACGTTTGACGGCCGGCGATCCCGGCACCGAGGCCGTCGTCACAAAACCGCGACCTGTCCGGACTACCAACCGGCCCGGAGGAGCGGACACCCATGCGCATCAAGACCGGATCTTTGCCCCGCATCGCGGCCCTGGCGGGCGTGCTGGCTTCGGCCTCGGCCGCCTCGGCGCAGACCGTCAAGCAGGTCGGCACCATCCAGGTCCCCGGACAGCCGCTCGCCTCGTTCGACATCAGCACCGTGGCGGACGGCACCGTCTACCTCGCCGACCGGTCCAACAGGGCCGTGGACATGATCGACGCCAAGTCAGACGCGTTCGAGGGCCGTGCCGGAGGGTTCGCCGGGCCGTCGGACTCCAACGACACGGCGGGACCGAACGGCGTGCTGGCCGTGCCTCAGCTCGGGCAGCTCTGGGCCGGAGACGGCGACAGCACGGTCAAGATCATCGACCTCAAGACCAGGGCCGTCGTCGGCACGGTCTCAACCGGGGGCAAGGCGCGCGTCGACAGCATGGCCGCGGACGCGGCCGGCTCGACCGTGCTGGCGGCCAACGATGCCGACGACCCGGTGTTCGTCAGCCTGATCTCCACCGGGTCCGATCACAAGGTGCTCGCCCGGATCGAGTTCCCCGACGCCAGCAACGGCATCGAACAGCCCGTTTGGGATGCCACGACGGGCCAGTTCTACATCTCGGTCCCGGAGGTCGGCCACGACAAGGCGAAGGGCGAGATCGCCGTGATCGACCCCAAGGCCGGCAAGGTGGTGCGGACCGTGCCGCTCGACCGGTGCCAGCCGGCCGGGCTGGTGGAGGGGCCCGCCGGCACCTTCCTGGCCGGCTGCAGCGAGGATGCGGTGGAGGCCGGCTTCAAGCCGAGCACCGTGCTGGTCGACGTAGCGAACGGCAAGGTTGTGAAGACGTTCGGCGAGGTCGGCGGCTCGGACGAGGTCGCCTACGACCCGACCGCCCGGATGTACTACCTCGCGGCGCGCGGCATGCCGGGCGGCGCGGTGCTGGGCGTCATCGACGCGGCCCGCAACGCCTGGGTCGCCAACCTGCCGGTCGCCAAGAACACGCACTCGGTCGCGGTCGACCCGGCGACGAGCAAGGTCTTCGTGCCGCAGACCCCGTCCGCCGCCTGCCCGAGCGGCTGCGTCGCGGTCTTCGGTCCGGCCTCGTAGGAGGTCAGCGCGCGTCGGCGGAGGCGAGGTCGCGAACCTCGTCGACGTCGAGCCGCACGGCGGGATCATCGACCGGCACCTCGACGACGCGCAGCCGGTCGTCCCGCAACAGCCGCCGCGCGCCCTCGTCGCCCGTGAGCCCGGCCGCCGGCGCGAACAGGCTGCGGCCGAGGAGAACCGGGTTGCCGCGCTCGCCTCGCCACACGGGCACGGCGGCGTCCGCACCGCGACCGGCCTCGATCAGGGCGCGCAGCGTCGGCGCGCCGACGCCCGGCATGTCGCCGAGCAGGATAACGGCGCCGCTGACGTCGGTGGGCAGCGCCGCGAGCCCGCGGCGGAGCGACGTCGACAGCCCTTCCGCGAATCCCGGGTTGTGGACGCGCTCGACCGCGAGCCCGGCCACCGCGAGTTCGACGTCGGCCCGCGCGTGGCCCGTGACCACCACGACGGGGCCGAGCCCGGCCTCCAGGGCCGCGCGGGCGACGTGGCGCACGATCGGCTCGCCGCGCAGAACCGCGACCAGCTTGGTGGGCTCGCCGCCCCCCGAGGCGCGGTAGCGGGACGAGCGCCCGGCCGCGAGCACGACCGCCCCCACGCGGGTCACGCGCCATCCTCGTCGCGGGGCGGGTCGCCCGCGCGCGGCTGCGGGCGCGACACGATCTCCATCAGCAGGCCGCCCGTGCCGAGCGCGCGAATGTCGGCGGCGGTGACCGCGAGACCCGCCAGCAGGCGGTGCAGAACCCAGTCGAAGCCGTTCTCCTTGGGGCTGCGGGCGCAGCCCGGCGCGCCCAGCACGGGCTTGCCCCCGAGCGAGCCCAACAGAAGCAGGTTGCCGGGGTCGACCGGCATGCCGAAGTGGTCGACCGTGCCGCCCGCCTCCAGCAAGCCCGTCGGCACCACGTCCCGCCTGTCGGTGATCGCGGACGCGCCGAATACGACCAGGAGGTCGCAGGCGGCCCAGTGGTCGCGCAGGGCGCCCGCCAGGGCGCCGGGGTCGTGCGGGACGCGCACCTCGACGGCGACCACGGCGCGGGCGGGCGCGAGGCGGTTCTCCATCACCCGCAGCGTCTTGCCGATGACGCTCGGCTTCAGGCCCGGCAGCAGCGTCGAGATCACGCCGACGCGCATCGGCCGGAACGGCGCCAGGGCGAGCGGCGGGGCCGCGACCTCGCCCAGCACGGCGTCGAGCGCCCATCCCGGCACCGCGAAGGGGATGATCTTCACGGTCGCGACCATCTCGCCCGCGACCACGGTCCGGAACGGCGGCAGGGTCGCGAGCGTGATCGACTCGGCCCGCGCGTTGACGCGGTCCACCGCGGCCACATCCACGCGCAGCACGCCCGCGGCTTCCGCGAACAGGTTGACGCGGCCCGTGAAGGCCCGGTCGACCCGCAGCCCGTCGCCCATCACGGCGAGGGCCAGCCGCCGGGCCGCGTCGTCCTCGCCGACGTCGCCCGGCTCCAGCCGCGCCACCGCGACCTCCGCCACACCGGCGGCGGCCAGGGCGCGCGCGACGGCCGCGCTCACGACCTCGCCCTTGCGCACCGTGACGCCGGGGTGGGCGAGGCCGTGCGCCGCGATGGCGCCCACGCTGTCCGCGACGGGCACGGGGCCGAACTTCACGCTTTCGCCGTCTCCTTCTCGGCCCGGAGCGGCTTGCGACGCAGCGCCGCCACCACCTCGCCCAGGATCGACACCGCGATCTCGGCCGGGCTGACGGCGCCGATGTCGAGGCCGATGGGCGCGCGGATGCGGCTGGTCAACGTTTCGTCGACGCCCGCGCGCGCGAGCCGGTCGACGCGCGCCGCGTGCGACTTCCGCGAGCCGAGCGCGCCCACGTAGAAGCACCCCGCCCGCAGCGCCGCCTGCAGGGCGGGGTCGTCGATCTTCGGGTCGTGGGTCAGCGCGGCCAGCGCCGTGAACCGGTCGAGGGCGATGTCGCGCGCGAAGGCCTCGTCGGGCCAGCGGGCGAGGAGGCGGACGCCCGCGAAGCGCTCGGGCGTGGCGAAGGCGGTGCGCGGGTCCACCACGGTCACGTCCAGGCCCGCGATGGCGGCCAGGGGGGCCAGCGCCTGGCTGATGTGGACGGCGCCGACCGCCACCAGCCGCACGGGCGGCTCCTGCACGGTGAGGAAATAGCCGCGGCCCCCGTGCGCGACCGCGCCGCTCCGGCCGGCCCGCAGGGAGTTTTCGAGGCTGTTCCCCAGCGGGTCCGCCGCGATCTCCCCTTCGCGCACGAGCCGCTGCTCGCCCGAGGCGACGTCGGTGACGAGCACGGCGGCGCGGCGGGCGGCCCGCTCCACGTTGAGCGCCGCGAGCAGGTCCAGGCGCATCAGTCGACCCGCTCGACGTAGACCCTGATCCGGCCGCCGCAGGACAGGCCGGCGCGCCACGCCGTCTCGTCCGCGACGCCGAACTCCAGCACCTTGGCGCCCCCGGCGCCGATCAGCTCGACGGCCTCGGTCACGACCTCGCCCTCAACGCAGCCGCCCGACACGGAGCCCAGGAAATTGCCCTCCCCGTCCACCACGAGGTGGCTGCCCACCGGGCGCGGCGCCGAGCCCCAGGTTTCGATCACGGTGGCGAGCGCCACGCCGCGCCCGTCGCGCTTCCACCGCTCCGCCGCGAGGAGAAGGTCGTCGTCGGTGGCGATCATCGGGGTTGGTCCTCCCTGCGGCGCGTCACCCGGCCCTGCGCCGCACCTCCACCTCGGTTCCCCCGCGGCCGGGCCGGTAGGACACCTCGTCGCCGACCTCGACGACCCCGAGGTCCACGTCGCGGTCGGGCAGGACGGCGGTGGCGCGCTTGCCGTTGAACACCAGGATCTGGTGCCGGGCCGCGACCCCGGCAAGCGCCCAGCGCTTGAACTGGGCGTAATAGGGGGTCCGACGCCAGGCCGCGGGCGCCGCGGGGTCGGGCGCCACCACCATGCGGCGGCCGCCGGCCTCGATGGACAGAACGAACTTGGCCCGCTCCGGCTTCCATTCGGGGCCGAGATGCGGGTTGCGCAGGTAGTGGCAGAAGAAGGTGCGGCAGGGGTCGGGGCGCGTCGCGTGGATCGCGCACCCCCGCCCCGCGACGACGTGGACGCACCACTGCCCTGGCGCGCTCCCCACCTCGGGGATGCCCAGCACCTTGCAGCACATCGAGCAGGTGCCGCAGGTCCGCCCGGGCGCAAGCAGGGCCTCCGCCCCGCCGGGCTTCGGAGCCGCGGCCAAACCTCCTCGATCCGGCACCGGCGTCCTCACTCCCCCGCGACCCTTCAACCCCGCCTTTGTCGCAGGCTCGGCCGTCCTTTTCAACCGTGGACCGGCGCGCGGATCAGGGCGAGGATGCCGCGGGGGCCGGTGTGGACGCCGCGGGTGCGGCGGCCGCGGCCTTCTTGGCCTCGGCGATCTGGTTCTGGAGCCCGGTCAGCTCGCCGCGGGCCTGCTCGACCTCCGCGCGCGCCGCCGCGAGGTCCTGGTTGCGCTGCTTGACCGCGCCGTCGAGCGAGGCCACGCGCGCCTGGAGGTCGTCCAGGGTCTTCTGCGCGCCCGCGGCCTCGCTGGCGAGCTTGTCGCGCGCGGAGGTCTGGTCGGCGACGGTCTGGGTGAGCTGCTTCTGGCCGGCCTGGGCGGCGTCGAGGGCGGCCTTGGCCGAGGCCAGCTGCGCTTGCCCCTGGGCGACCTGCTGGGCCAAGGCGTCCGCCTGCTTCTGCAGCCCCTCGACCTGCGCCGCCACCTGGTCGTGCTGCTTGGTGGCCTCCGCCACGGCCTTCTCGGCCTGGTCGCGGGCGGTCTCGGCGGCGGGCAGCGCGCCCTTGGCCTTGTCGAGCGCGGCCTGCGTCGCGGCGACCTGCTTGCCGAGGTCGGCCGCCTGTTCCTTGAGTTCGTCGCGCTGGCGGGTGGCGTCGGCCGCGGCCTTCTCGGCGTCGGCGCGCGCGGTCCTGGCGGCGGGAAGCGCCTGCCTGGCGGCGTCGAGGTCGCTCTGCGCCTGGGTGACCTGCTTGCCGAGGTCGGTCGCCTGGGTTTTCAGCTCGTCGCGCTGCCTGGTCGCGTCCGCGACGGCCTTCTCGGCCGTGTCGCGCGCGGCCTGGGCGCCCGGCAGCGCCTGCTTGGCGGCGTTGAGGTCGCTCTGCACCCGGGCGAGCTGCTTCTGGAGGTCGGCCGCCTGGCCGAGCAGCGCGTCGCGCTGGGCGGACGCGTCCGCGAGCGCCTTCTCGATGCTGCCCCGCTGCGTTTGCAGGGGCGGCAGGGCGGCCTTGGCGCCGTCGAGCGCGGCCTGGGCCTGGCTGCTCTGCTCCTTCAGGTCGGCGAGCTGCTTGCGGGCGGGCTCGATGTCGCGGGTGACGGCGTCGCGCTCGCCGGTCGCGTCCGCCACGGCCTTCTGGGCCGCGGTGCGGTCGGCCTCGACGCCGAGCAGGCCGGTCTTGGCCGCGGCGAGGTCGGCCTCCGCCTCCTTGGCCTGCTGCTTGACCCCGTTCCCCTGCTTGGTGGTCGCCTCAAGGTCAGCCTTGGCCTTGCCGAGATCGGCGTTGGCCTGGGCCACCTGCTGCTCAAGCCCGCTCTGCTGCGCGGTGAGCTGGCCGAGGTTGTCCTGCGTGCTCTTGAGCTGCGCCTGCGCCTCGTCGCGCGAGCGGGACGCCTGGGCCGCGGCGTTCTGGGCGGCCGCGATCGCGGCCTGAGCCGCGGCGCGCTTGCCCTCGATGTCGGACAAGGACCCCGCCGCCGCGCGCTCGGCCTTCAGGTCGCTCGCGGTCTGGTCGTTCTCGTTGCGGAGCGAGGCGATCTGGTCGGCGGCCTGCTTGGAGTCCGACGACGCGCTGGCGAAAGCGTAGATGGTCAGGATCAGAAACAGCACCGCTATGCCCAGCACCGTCAGCGTCACAGGACGCCGGAACTCGGCCGCAAGATCATTGTCCATCGCGCGTTTCCCCACTCCCCAGCGGCCGGAACTGAAACACGGTTGCGGCGCCCTGTCATCCCGCGAGCGGGCGCTCAGGCCCCAACTTCGAGCGCGAGCCGGGCCCCGTGCGGACGGCCGTACTCGTCGATCGCCGCGATGCGCACCGCGTGCGTGCCCGGCCCGAGGTCGGCGGGCAGCCGCGCCACCCACAGGTGGGAGCAGGGCTCGGCCTCCACCCACGACTTCTTCACCGCGCCGTTGCGCGCGTAGAGCTCGGCCACGAAGGGGTCCGGCATCCGCTTGCGGGTCATGGGAACGGGGTCGCGTCCGCCCACCGCCATGGTGACCGTCGTCCGGGGGCCGCCGTCGAAGACGTTGGCCACCACGAGGGTCGAGGCCACGGCCTCGGGCGCCACCGGCGGCTGGATCAGCGCGCCAGCGCGGTAGTCGCGCCGCATCTCGCCGTGCAGGTGGCTCAGCACCGAGACGCGGATCTGGCGGGCGTTGGGCTCCTTGAACGGCACGAAGCGCGTCGTGTAGGCGGTACCCTCGACGCTGAGCACGTGGAAGCCGTTGGGCGTGCCGTCGCGGCTGTCGGCCACGGCCACGCCGCGGTGGTCGAAGGGCCCGCTCCACCAGGAGCCGGACACCGCGGTCAGCACGTGGTGGTGGTGCGGCTCGGGGCCGGTCCAGCCGTAGGCCTCCCCGAGGTAGTGGTGCTCGGTCGTGTGGGTGTGGCCCGAGACGCTCACCGTGTGGGGCCGCCCGTCGAGGAGGCTCAGGAACTCGCGGGCGTTGGTGAGGTTCTGGGCCCGGTCCGCGGGGTCGAGGTCGGTCCGCAGTGGGATGTGCAGCGCCGCCACGACCAGCCGGTCGGCCGGGACATGGGCGAGCAGGTTGCGCACGAAGGCGAGCTGCCGGTCGTCCAGCCGGCCGCGGTACTTGCCCGAGCCGCCGGGCTTGCCCGGGTCCGGCCCGAGATAGTCCACGTCGTCCAGCATCAGGAAGACCGCGTCGGCATAGGCGAAGGCGTAGGCCGGCGGCCCGAAATGGCGCTTCCAGGTTTCGCGGGAATACCGGCGGTCCGGCGCCTCGAAGTTGAAGTCGTGGTTGCCGGGGATGTTGTACCAGGGCAGGCCCAGCGTGCCGATCAGGCCCTTGTAGCGCGGGTAGAGCGACAGGTCGTCGAACATGACGTCGCCCAGCGTCAGGCCGAACTTGGCGCCCGTGCCCATCAGGGCCTCCTCGACGTCCTCGCGCACGAAGTCGAGCTCGGCGGGCGTCTCGGGCTGCGGATCGGTGAACAGCACCGCCTCGAAGGCCTTGGGCTCGTCCTGGCGCCGCAGGGGGAAGTCGAGCGAGGCCGGCAGCGGCGGCGTGGGCTCGACGCCCGGGAAGGCGAGGTTCAGCGCGGGCGGACTGCCGTGGGGCTGGTGGACGCGGTAGAAGGCGTGCAGCCCGGTCGAGGGGTCGACCGGCGGCGTCCAGCCCGCGGGCTTGACCAGGAAGATCACGGCCTCGTCGTCGAGCGGCAGCGTGTACCGGCCCGCGGCATCGGTCCTGGCCACGTCACGGCCGTTGGACACGAGCACGTCGGGAACGCCGGGGCTGTCGGGCCCGCGGAGCCCCGTCCCCGCCCGGTCCTCGAAGACGACGCCCGACACGGTCGCGGCGGGAGCGGAGGACGCCTCCTCGGCCCCCGCCTGCGGAGCCGACAGGGCGGCGCCGAAGGCCGCGGCCGTCCTCAGCAGATCGCGGCGGGACAGCCCGCCTTCCCCGTTCTGCTCCACCTCGGGCCTCCGTGCGTCAGGAAGCGCGAACGCTAGTGGGGGCGGGTGACCGGTTCATGACTTCCCGCACCGGCGCGCGGGAGGGCCGATCCGGGCCGGTCCCGTTTCCGCGGGGATCTCAGGCCGCGCGCCGCCGTCCCGCCGGCCGCGCCGCCTCGTCGCCGTCCTCGCTGAACAGCTCGGCGAGCTTCTCGGTCATGACGCCGCCCAGCTCCTCCGCGTCGACGATGGTCACGGCGCGGCGGTAGTAGCGGGTCACGTCGTGGCCGATGCCGATGGCGATCAGTTCCACGGGGGAGCGCGTCTCGATGCCCTCGATGACGGCGCGCAGGTGCCGCTCCAAATAATTGCCGGCGTTGACCGACAGCGTCGAGTCGTCGACGGGCGCCCCGTCGGAGATCATCATCAGGATGCGGCGCTGCTCGGCGCGCGCGAGTAGGCGCTTGTGCGCCCAGTCGAGCGCCTCGCCGTCGATGTTCTCCTTGAGCAGGCCCTCGCGCATCATCAGCCCCAGGTTCCTGCGGGCGCGGCGCCAGGGCGCGTCGGCGCTCTTGTAGATGATGTGGCGCAGGTCGTTGAGGCGGCCGGGGTTGGCGGGCTTGCCGGCCTGGAGCCAGGATTCGCGCGATTGCCCGCCCTTCCAGGCGCGCGTCGTGAAGCCCAGGATCTCCACCTTGACGCCGCAGCGCTCCAGCGTGCGGGCCAGGATGTCCGCGCAGGTCGCGGCCACCGTGATGGGCCGCCCGCGCATGGAGCCGGAATTGTCCATCAGCAGCGTCACCACCGTGTCGCGGAAGTTGGTGTCCTTCTCGCGCTTGAAGGAGAGCGGCTGCTGCGGGTCGATCACCACGCGCGACAGGCGGGCGGGGTCGAGCATGCCTTCCTCGAGGTCGAACTCCCAGGCGCGGTTCTGCTGCGCCATCAGGCGGCGCTGGAGGCGGTTGGCGAGCCGGGCCACGACGCTCGACAGATTGGTGAGCTGCTTGTCGAGGTAGGACCGCAGCCGCTCCAGCTCCTCGGGCTCGCACAGGTCCTCGGCCCCCACGACCTCGTCGAAGCGCGGGTTGTAGGGCTTGTAGTCGGGGCCGCGGTAGTCGGCGGGGCCGCCCGGCGGCCGGCGCATCTCGGACGCTTCGTCCGCGTCGCCGTCCTCCGAGTCCTCGGGGGCCTCGCCCGGGGGGGCGTCGGCGCTGTCCATGGCGCCCTCGTCGAGGTCCTCGGCCGCGGCGTCGGCCGCGTCCATCTCGATGCTGTCGCCCGACTCGCTCGTGTCGCCCTCGCCCGATTGCTGGTCGGGCGGCTGGTCGGGCTGGGTGTCGGCCTGGTCCTCGTCGTCCTCGGTGCGCTCGGACGAGGACGGGTCGGACATGTCGAGCGACTGGAGGAGCTTGTGGACCGCGCGGCCGAAGCTGCGCTGGTCCTCCAGCGCCCGGTCGAGCCCGTCGAGCTCGGCCCCGGCGCGCGTCTCGATCCAGGGCCGCCACAGGTCGACGATCTTCTGCGCCGCGGCGGGCGGCGCGAGCCCGGTCAGCCGCTCGCGCGCGATCAGGGCCACGGCGTCCTCGATGGGCGCGTCGGCGCGGTCGCTCACCTCGGCGTAGTTGCCCCGGTGGTAGCGGTCGTCCAGCATCGCCGCGAGGTTCTGGGCGGTTCCCGCCATGCGCCGCGCCCCGATGGCCTCCACCCGCACCTGCTCGACGGCGTCGAACACCGCGCGCGCGGCCTGGGCCTCGGGCGCGAGCCGCCGATGGATCGCGGCGTCGTGGCAGGCGAGCCGGAGCGCGAGCGAGTCGGCGTGGCCGCGCACGATGGCGGCCTCGCGCGGCGACAGCTTGCGGGCGGGCTCGGGCAGCCGCGCCTTGGCGCCCTCGCCGTGGCCGGTGACGTTGGGCCGGTCGGCCGCGAAGGTGACCTCCAGCGTGGGGGTGCGCGACATCGCGCGCATGCAGGACGCGACCGCGCGCTTGAACGGCTCCTGCGGGGCCTCGGCGGGGGTGGCGGGCTTGCGGTTGGTGGGAGCGGACATGCGGGACGCGGGGTTGGGTGGCGAAGCGGTCACGACGGATCGGGCCAGGGGATCTCGCGGTGCATGATCGCGTCCCAGTCGTAGGGACAGGTCGGAGGTAGGCTCTGCTGCGGCAGGGCCGTCTCCTTCAGGACCTTGAAGCGAGCGGTCAGGTAAGCGCTTTCCACCAGTTCGGGAAGGATCGACCGCAAACCGGGAGCCCGTCTCAGATGTTCATCGACGCGCCGGCGGTGCTCGCGGACCGACAGCGCCCAGCTTCGGCTGCGCTTTACGCTCTGATGATCCCACTTCAGCACGTGCTGGATGACCCGAACGAGGTCGCTCCTGAGCTTGTCAGCGAGGTAATGAGCCAAGGTGGCGACCTCGTCGGCGAGGTTCGGCAGGTCGAGGAGGTCGAATCGACGCTGGAGGATCAGCGCCGACTGCTCCTGAGCCCAGGCGAACGGATCATCCTCGTACCGCGCGAGCGTCGTCTCCGCGGCGGTTCCGTCCCGGAGGTCAACCAGCGTCATTGACGCCTCCCTCAGCTCAGCGCGACGTTGACGGCGCTCTCCGGCAGCTCCTTGCCGAAGCAGCGCTGGTAGAACTCGGCCACCAGCGTGCGCTCCAGCTCGTCGCACTTGTTGAGGAAGGTCAGCCGGAACGCGAAGCCCACGTCGCCGAAGATGTCGGCGTTCTCGGCCCAGGTGATCACCGTGCGCGGGCTCATCACCGTCGACAGGTCGCCCGCCACGAAGGCGTTGCGGGTGAGGTCTGCCACGCGCACCATGCGGTTCACGGTTTCGCGGCCCTCCTTGCTGCCGTACTGCGGCGACTTGGCCTGGACGATGTCGACCTCGCGGTCGTGCGGCAGGTAGTTGAGCGTGGTGACGATCGACCAGCGGTCCATCTGGCCCTGGTTGATCTGCTGGGTGCCGTGATACAGGCCCGAGGTGTCGCCCAGGCCCACCGTGTTGGCGGTGGCGAACAGCCGGAAGGCCGGATGCGGCTTGATGACCCGGTTCTGGTCGAGCAGCGTGAGGCGGCCCGACACTTCGAGCACGCGCTGGATCACGAACATCACGTCGGGGCGGCCCGCGTCGTACTCGTCGAAGCACAGCGCGACGTTGCTCTGCAGCGCCCAGGGCAGCATGCCGTCGCGGAACTCGGTCACCTGCTTGCCGTCCTTGAGGACGATGGCGTCCTTGCCCACGAGGTCGATGCGCGACACGTGGCTGTCGAGGTTGACCCGGACGCAGGGCCAGTTGAGCCGGGCCGCGACCTGCTCGATGTGGGTCGACTTGCCGGTGCCGTGGTACCCCGTGACCATCACGCGGCGGTTGCGCGCGAAGCCCGCCAGGATGGCGAGGGTGGTGTCGCGGTCGAACAGGTAGTCGGGGTCGGTCTCGGGCACGTGCTCGTCGCGCGCGGAGAAGGCCGGCACCTTCATCGACGTCTCAATGCCGAACACCTGCGCGACCGACACCGTGAGATCCGGCAGTTTGCCGGCCTGTTCGCCTTTGTCCATCATGCCTCCGAGCCGGCCCTCCCGCGGGAGGTGCGGGCGCGCTCTGGTTTTGCCGAACCGATCCGGACCCGCCTGCAATGCGCGTGCCCCGAGGCGGCGCGGGCGGGCCGGTTCTCCCGAGCCTAGATAGGCTTGGATGCGGCCCCTGCCAGTTTCACCGTCTTGAGGAAGTTATAGGCGCGGATGATCTCGCGCAATTTATCCTCGCAGGAGCGGTCGCCGCCGTTGGCGTCCGGATGGTGGCGCTTCACCAGGTCCTTGTAGCGCGCCTTCACGGCCGCGATGTCGGCGCCCTCGTCGAGGTCGAGGGTCGCGAGCGCCTTCAGCGTGGCTGCGGAATGGCGGGGCTTGCGCGCCTCGGCGGCGGCCTGGCGCGCCGCCGCGCGGTTGCGCAGGGTGCCGAGCGGGTCGAAGCCGGGAGGCCGCGCGTCGTCGGGTGCGCCCGCGGCGCGGTTCACCCCCATGTTCCAGGTGGGCCGGTGGCCCACCAGCGAGTCCTTCTGGTACCGGGCGACGGCGTCGTCGCTCATGCCCTGGAAATAGTTGTAGGTGGCATTGTATTCGCGGACATGGTCGAGGCAGAAGCAGAAATACTGCCCCTCGCGGTCCCGGCCCATGGGGGCGCGGAACTCGCCGGGGGACGTGCAGCCCGGATGGTCGCAGCGCAACTGCGAGGGCGCCACCTGCTCCTTGCGGGCGGGCTTCACCCGGATGCTGTCGAAGAGACGGGAATTCAGGTTCATGCCATCATCATATCACGAAGCCGGGGCGGCGCTTGGGTCGGGCGGCGAGCTTGAGCTACACCACGAATCAGGGGTCGGCCACCGGGCGAACCCCGCCACGGCACCAAGGCGAGCGCAAGGCACCCGATGAGCGTGAAGCAGACCATGGCCGCCATCCTGACCGAGGCGCTGCGTCCCACCGCCCTGGACGTGTCGGACGAGTCCCACCTCCATGCGGGGCACGCGGGGGCGCGGCCCGCGGGCGAGACGCACTTCCGGGTCAGGATCGTGGCCGACGCCTTCAACGGCAAGAGCCGCCTTGAGCGCCACCGGCTCGTGAACGCCCTGCTGGCGGCGGAGTTGCGCAACGGCGTCCACGCGCTCGCCATCGACGCCCGCGGCAGCGCCGACGCGGCCCAGGCGGGCTCCGGGGGGCAGCGCCGGTGACGGACATGCGCCTCGTCGTCGCGGGCGCGTCGGGCCGGATGGGCCGGATGCTGCTGGCGGCCGTCCGCGACGCTCCCGGCGTGACGCTCGCGGCCGCGCTGGGGCGCGAGGGCTCGGACGCGCTGGGGCAGGACGCGGGGG
>CAXTDZ010000096.1:0-16546 GCA_964243035.1 uncultured Lichenihabitans sp. | reverse complement strand
CCGTCCTTGAGCATGGTGTCGACGAGCTTCAACTCGCCCATCTTCTGGCCCGAGCGGAGGTAGGCCGCGTGCTGGGCCTGGCTCATCGACTCCTGGCCGCCCGCCACGATGACCGTGGCGTCGCCGTTCCTGATCTGCTGGAGGCCGAGCGCCACGGCGCGCAACCCGCTGCCGCAGAGCTGGTTGACGCCCCAGGCGGTCTTCTCCTTGGGCACGCCCGCCAGCATGGCGGCCTGGCGCGCCGGGTTCTGGCCCTGGCCGGCCGACAGGATCTGGCCCAGGATGACCTCGTCCACGTCGGCGGCCGCAACCTTCGCCCGCTCCAGCGCGCCCTTGATGGCGGTGGCGCCCAACTCGTGGGCGGGCGTGGTCCCGAACGCGCCGTTGAAGGCGCCGACCGCCGTGCGGGCCGCGCTGACGATGACGATGTCGGTGGTGGGCATGGGGCTCCTCCTGTCGGGGACGGCGTTGAACCGTTTGCACCCATATGGCCGGCGGAGGGCGCGGAGGGAAGTGCGGGCGCGCGAATCAACCTTTCGCGAGATGTGCGGAGCGCCTATCTTACGGTCCAACAAGGGACGCGGCAGGGCAGGGCGGGCACGGCATGACGACAACCGATCAACAGCCGGTCACGATCAAGAAATACGCGAACCGGCGCCTCTACAACACCGGCACCAGCACCTACGTGACGCTCGAAGACTTGGCCACCATGGTCAAGGCCGGCCAGGATTTCGCGGTGTTCGACGCCAAGACCGGCGAAGAGATCACCCGCACGGTGCTGACGCAGATCATCTTCGAGCAGGAAAGCAAGAACGGGCAGAGCCTGCTGCCCACCGCCTTCCTGCGGCAGCTGATCCGCTTCTACGGCGACAGCATGCAGCTCCTGGTGCCGAGCTACCTGGAGTTCACGATCGACAAGCTGACCACCGACCAGCACAAGATGCGCGAGCAGGTGGAGGCCGCGCTCGGCACCAACATGCTGCCCGGCCAGGCGTTCCGCTCGAAGATGTTCGACCAGATCGAGGACCAGACCCGCAACAACATGCTGATGTTCTCGCAGGCGCTGGGCAGCCTGTTCAGCCCGTTCGCGGCCGCCGCCGCGTCGTCCGCCGCCCCGCCGCCCTCGACCGGCGGGCCGCCGCCGTCCGCCAACGGCTCCGACCTCGCGGCGCTGCGCGACGAACTGGGCGAGATGCGCAAGCGGCTGGACCAGCTCGCGGGCAAGGCGCAGGGATAGCGGTCCCGCCCCTACACGCTGGCCTTCACGGGGATCGGCACGTAGCGGTAGGGACGGTAGCGGGGCTCCCACACGTGGGCGTCGATGCGGGCCTCGATGGCGCCGTCGGGCACGGAACCCGCCACCCCTTCCGCGATCGCCCGCCGCGCCACCGCGCCCGCCACCGTGCGGGCTACCGCGCGCAGGGCCTCCACCGGCGGCAGCAGGCGGCGGCCGCCGTTCCCGGCCGCGGGCGACAGGTCGGCCAGCGCGCGGGCCGCGGCCATGAACATGCCGTCGGTGACCCGCCGCGCCTCAACCGCGAGCACGCCCAGGCCCACGCCGGGGAAGATATAGGAGTTGTTGGTCTGGTCGACCGGCACCCGCCGCCCCGCCCAGACGACGTCCGGGAACGGGCTGCCGGTTCCGACCACGGCCCGGCCCTCGGTCCAGTCGGTCAGGTCCTGGGGCCTGGCTTCCGACCGCGAGGTGGGATTGGACAAGGGAAAGATGATGGGGCGCTCGACATGGGCCGCCATGCCGCGCACCACCGCTTCCGTGAAGGCGCCGGCCTGGCCCGACACCCCGATCAGCGTCGTGGGCTTCGCGTTGGCGACCACGTCGGCCAAGCCGACGAAGCCCTCCCGTTCGAGCCGCCAGCCCGCGACCCGCTCGCGCGGCTGGGCGAGCCGCGCCTGCGCCGGGCGCAGGTCGTTGCCGCCCTCCACCAGGAGCCCGTTCACGTCCACCGCGTAGAACCGCCCCCGCGCCTCGCGCTCGTCCAGCCCCGCGGCCACCATGGCGTCGAGCAGCAGGCCCGCGATGCCGCAGCCCGCCGAGCCCGCGCCGAGCAGCGCGACCCGCTGCTCGGTCAGCGGCACGCCCGTCACGCGCACGGCGGACAGCAGCGTGGCCGCGGCCACCGCGGCCGTGCCCTGGATGTCGTCGTTGAAGGTGCAGAGCCGGTCGCGGTAGCGGTCGAGCAGCCGGCCGGCGTTGGTTCCGGCGAAATCCTCCCATTGAAGCAGCGCGCGAGGCCAGCGCGCCTGCACGGCGGTCACGAACTCCTCCACGAAGCCGTCGTAGTCCTCCCCGCGCACGCGGCCGTGCCGCCAGCCCACGTAGCTCGGGTCGGCCAGCCGCTCGGGGTTGTCGGTGCCGAGGTCGAGCAGGACGGGCAGGGTTTCGCCCGGGTGGATGCCCGCGCAGCCCGTGTAGAGCGACAGCTTGCCGATCGGGATGCCCATGCCGCCCGCGCCCTGGTCGCCCAGGCCCAGGATGCGCTCGCCGTCGGAGACCACGATCACGCGCACGGCGTCGAAGGCGGGGTTGGCGAGGATGTCGCGCAGGCGGTGGCGGTTGGCGTAGCTCAGGAACAGCCCGCGCGGCTTGTGCCAGATCTCCGAGAAGCGCTCGCAGCCTTCCCCCACCGTGGGCGTGTAGACGATCGGCAGCAGCTCGGCCGTGTTGTCGGCGAGCAGCCGGTAGAACAGCGTTTCGTTGGTGTCGAGCAGGTCGCGCAGGAACGCGTACCGCTCGAAGTCGGCCGCGAAGGACCGCAGCACCTTGAGCCGCCGCGCCACCTGCGCCTCGATGGTGGTGACGTGCGGGGGCAGGATGCCGTGCAGGTTGAACGTCGTGCGCTCCTCGTCCGTGAAGGCGGTGCCTTTGTTGAGGAGCGGCCGGTTGATCAGGTCGTAGCCCTGCAGCGAGGTCTCGACCACGGCGGCGTGCCCGGGGACGGGGGCCTGGCTCATGGGGCTCGGCTCCGTGCTGCCGCGAGGCGGGGGGCTTCGGTCATGGCCCGCTTCATCGGTCATCTCGCACGGCGCTTCAAGCGGGAAAGGCCAAGCCCGTGCCGCCATCAGCGACGCTGATGGCTGGGATCACTTTTATCCGTTTTCCTTTTGGCAAGCTTGAGCATACATGGAGGGGGCCCCGAGAGGAGGGTCCCATGTCTGCCTTCACCCTACGATCCCACGCGCACCCCGACGCCCCGCACCGGTCCGTGCTCACCCGGCTCGCCGCCGCGGCCCTGACCGAGTGGCGCAGCTATGCGGCCGCCCGCAGCCTGCGCATGATGGACGACCGCGCGCTGCACGACATCGGCGTGTCGCGCGCCGAGATCGGCCACGCGGTCCGCTACGGCCGGGACTGACCGCAACCGCGGCCGCACCGGAGCGTTCCCTCTTCCGCGCACCCCGTCCAGGGGTGTCGCGGGGAGGCTCGCGATGAAGCTTTACTGGGCTCCGCACACCTGCGCGCTCGGCATCCACGTCCTGCTGGAGGAGGTGGGCAGGCCCTACGCGGCCGAGAAGGTCGACCCCGCTGGGCCGGACTTCCGCCGGGTCAACTCCAAGGCCAAGGTGCCGGTCCTCGCGCGTGACGACGGCTCCGTGCTGACCGAGTTCGGCGCCATCGCGACCTGGCTCGCGCGCGCCAACCCCGAGGCCCACCTGCTGCCCGAGGACGCCGAGGCGGAGGTCCGCGCCATCGAGCTCATGGACTACGCGGTCGCGACCCTGCACATGCAGGGCTTCGCGCGCATCTTCAAGCCCGCCAAGTTCGAGCCGCCCGACGCGCTCCACGGCACGCTCGGCCTGGGCAGCGGCGCCGTGAAGAAGCAGGGCGAGGCGATGGTCCGGGAAGGCTTCGACATCCTCGACGCTGCCCTGGCCGCGCGTCCCTACGCGGGCGGCGACGCGTTCGGCATCGCGGACGCGGCCCTGTTCTACTGCGAGCGCTGGGCCCCGCAGGTGGCCATCCCGCTGCCGCCCGCGGTCCAGGCGCACTTCGACCGCGTGCGGGCGCGCCCCGCCGTCCGGCGCGCCATGGCGGCCGAAGGCGAAGGCTGAGGGGTCAGCCGCGGTCGGCGTGGCCCAGGTCGCGGCCGGGGTCGACGTGGTCGCGCACGCGCTGCTTCAGCAGCTTGGCGTCCGGGAAGCCGCCGTCGCGCTTGCGCTCCCACAGCACCGCGTCCCCGCAGGTGATCGCGAAGGTCCCGCCGGTGCCGGGCACCAGCGCCACCTCGCCCAGCGCCGTGCCGAAGGTCGAGAGCAGCTCCTGCGCCATCCAGGCCGCGCGCAGGAGCCACTGGCACTGCGTGCAGTAGGTGATGCGGATGGCGGGCTTGGCCGGGTCCGTCACGAGAGTTCCTGCACGATCTTGGCGATCAGCGAGCGGTCGAAGCTTTCGAACCCTTGCGCGGTGGACACGAAGGCCGCCGCGCCGCCGATCACGTTCTGCCGGTAGTAGTTCGCCAGGCCCCCCGGCGGATGCGTGTGCTCGACGAGGTAGCGCGGGCCGTCGTCGGCGCTCAGGATCACCAGCCCGTTGATGGTGGTGACGCCGTGCCGGAGCGCGGCGTCGCGGGCGGCCTTGATGTCGTCGCCGGCGTTGCTGGCCCCGTCGCCCGAAACGTCGACGATGCGCCGCGCGGCCGTGAACGGCGCCCGGCCGAACTGCGCGGTCGCGAAGTCGAGCGCCGAGCCGATCGCGGTGCGGTCGTAGAAAGACCGCGGCGCGGCCAGGACCTTGGCCGCGAAGGCCTTGGCGTCGGCCTGGGTGGCGACGGGCGTCCAGTCCACCACGAGCTTCTGCGAGGCCGAGCCCGCCCATTCCACGAAGGCCACCGCGATGCGCTTCTCGGGGTTGGACGCGATGGCCTCCAGCACCCGCGGGTCGGCGAGCGCCGCCGCGTAGCCCCTGCGCTGGAGGTTGAACTTCGCCTCGTCGATGGAGCGCGACACGTCGGCCGCGAGCACCAGGAGGACGTCCACCGGCGGGCCCGCCTGCGCGCAGGCGGGCGGCGGGGCCGCCGAAACCGAGATCGCGCCCGCGACCGCCACGATGACAGCCCAACGCACCATCGCGCCCACCCGTTCTCGACGCCGTCCCGCGCGGGCGAAGCGAACCCCGCCTCGACCCCGAACCGCGCCACCCGACAACGCGGGCAACGCGGAAATCGCTACCCCGCGACGCCGCGCCCTGGACAAATTGCGCCTCGGCGCGTCCCGTGCGATCCGCCCCAGGGCCGATCCGCGGAGATCCGTCATGACCGAGCGCGACCTGGTGGCCTCGACGCCCTTCCCGCGGACGCGGGACAGCCTCGCGGCCGACCTGCGGCGGCTCGGCCTCGCGGATCGCGACACCGCGCTGGTTCACTGCTCCCTGCGCGCGGTCGGCTGGGTGTCGGGCGGGGCCGCGGCGGTGATTGGGGCCCTGCGGGACGTGGTCGGCGAAGGCGGGACGCTGGTCATGCCCGCCCAGTCGACGCAACTGACCGATCCCGCCCGCTGGCGCGACCCCGCCATCCCCGAAGGCTGGCACGGCACCGTCCGCGCCACCATGCCCGCCTACGACCCGGCAACCACGCCCACCCGCGGCATGGGCGCCGTGGCGGAGGCTTTCAGGACCGACCCCCGCGCGCGGCGCAGCGCGCACCCGGCCCTGTCCTTCGCGGCGGTGGGCCCCCGCGCCGCCGCGGTCACGGCGCACCAGCGGCTCGACGACCCGTTCGGCGAGGACGGGCCCCTGGGCGTCCTGTGCGCCTTGGGCGCGCGCGTGCTGCTGCTCGGCGTGGGGTTCGAGCGCTGCACGGCGCTGCACCTGGCGGAACGGCGGGCCTGGCCCGACCGGCCCCGCGTCCGGGACGGCTCGCCGCTGCTGGTGGACGGCGCCCGCGCCTGGGTGGCGTACACGCTGCCCGTCTACGACGACGGCCCGCTCGCCCACGCCGGCGCCGTTCTCGCCGAGCGCGGGATCGGCCGCACGGGCCCGGTCGGCTCCGCGGCGTGCCACCTGCTGCCCATGGCCGACCTCGTGACCGCCATGGCGGCGCACTGGAGCGCGGCCGCCCCGGAGCCGCCCCCCGCGCATTCCGTCGCACGCACGAGTTAATTCCCCGCGTCCTGCAACGCAGCACCGGGCGGGGCGTTTTCCCTCGCCAAGCTCTGACGTGGGTCGCATGGAACTCGTCCTCTACGCGCTGAAGTACCGCGTGTCCTTCTACGTGCTGTCGATCCTGATCATGCTGGCCGGCGTCGGGGCCGTCGTGGTCATGCCCAAGGACGTGCTGCCCACGGTGGACATCCCCGTGGTGGTGATCGTGTGGACCTACAACGGTCTCGACGCGACCGACATGACCCAGCGCATCACCACCTACAGCGAGTTCTCGCTGTCCAACAACGTCAACAACATCCGCCGCATGGAAAGCACCACGCTGCCCGGCACCGCGATCGAGCGCGTGTACTTCGACGGCAGCGTGTCGATCGACCTCGCCATCACCCAGGTCGTGTCCGCCATGAACTCGATCCGGGCCGTGATGCCGCCCGGCGTGCAGCCGCCCGTGGTGATGCGCTTCTCGGCCTCGTCGGTGCCGGTGATCCAGCTCGCGCTGTCGTCGGACAGCCTGAGCCAGTCCGCGCTCTACGACTACGGCCAGTACCGCATCCGGCAGACGCTCACCACCGTGCCGGGCTCGACGCTGCCCTCGCCCTACGGCGGGGCGCCGCGCCAGATCCAGGTGGACCTCGACCTGCACGCCCTCCAGGCCTACGGCCTGACGCCCTCCGACGTCACCACCGCGATCACCTCGCAGAACATCGTCGTGCCCTCGGGCCTCGCCAAGATCGGCGAGCAGCAGTACCCCGTGAAGCTCAACGCCTCGCCCCAGGTGGTGGACGACCTGAACCAGGTCCCCGTCAAGGTGGTCAACAGCTCCCCCGTGCTGGTGCGCGACGTGGCCTACGTGCGCGACGGCGCCCCCCCGCAGCTCAACATCGTGCGCGCCGACGGCCGCCGCGGCGTGCTCGAAACCGTGCTCAAGAACGGCGCGGCCTCCACGCTGTCGGTGGTGGACAACGTCAAGGCCATGCTGCCGCAGATCAGGGCCGCGGCGCCCAAGGGCATGGAGATCGCCCCGATCGCCGACCAGTCGGTGTTCGTGTCGGGCGCCATCGCGGACGTGGTGCGCGAGGCCTTCATCGCGGCGGGGCTCACGGGCGGCATGATCCTGCTGTTCCTGGGCTCGTGGCGCTCGACCCTGGTGGTGCTGGTGTCGATCCCGCTCGCCATCCTGACCTCGCTCGCGGTGCTGGCGGTGCTCGGGCAGACGGTCAACATCATGACGCTGGGCGGCCTCGCGCTGGCGGTCGGCATCCTGGTGGACGACGCCACGGTGGCGATCGAGAACACCTACCGCCTCATGGAGGAAGGCCGGGGCTTCCGCGACTCGGTGGTGGAGGGCGCGGCCGGCATCGCCAAGCCGGCGCTCATCTCGACGCTGTCGATCTGCTCGGCCTTCGTGTCCGTGCTGTTCCTGACCGACGCGCCCAAATACATCTTCACCCCGCAGGCGCTCGCGGTGGTGTTCGCGATGCTCGCCTCCTACCTGCTGTCGCGGACGCTGGTGCCGATCCTGATTGACGTGCTGGTCAGGCGGGAATACGCGCGCGAGCACGCGGGCCACGGGGACGAGCGCGACGAGCCGGCCGGGCGTGGGGACCCCCCCGCCGAGCGGCCGGGCGCCGTCCGCCACCTCGCGCGCGCGGTCGTGCGCCTCCTGGCGCTACCGATCGTCCTTCTGGGCCGCCTGTTCGCGCCCGGGGGACGATGGATCGCCTACCACCTCGGCCGGTTCCACGGCGGCTTCGAGCGCGGCTTCGCGCGGTTCCAGCGCGGCTACATCGGCCTCCTGCACGCGAGCCTGGGCCGCCCAATCGTGACGCTCGCGGTGGCGGGACTGGTGCTCGCGATGGGCGGCGTCCTGTTCGAGTTTGTCGGGCAGGACTACTTCCCGCAGGTCGACGCCGGCGCCATGACGCTGCACGTCCGCACCCGCTCCGGGATGCGGATCGAGACGGCCGAGCAGACCTTCGCGGGGGTGGAGAACGCCGTCAAGGAGGTCGTGGCGCCCAAGGACCTGGGGCTGATCCTCGACAACATCGGCCTGCCCGCCAGCAACTACAACTTCGCCTTCGGGGACAACTCCTTCGTGGCCTACAACGACGGCCAGATGATCATCAACCTGAAGGAGGGCCACGCGCCGACCGCCGACTACATGAAGCGCCTGCGCGACCTGCTGCCCCGGCGGTTCCCCGACACGGTGTTCTACTTCCAGCCCGCGGACATCATCACGCAGATCCTCGACTTCGGCACCATCACGCCGATCGACGTCCAGGTGAACGGCCGCAACGGGGAGAAGGACCTCCAGGTCGCCAAGGAGATCGTGGCCAAGCTGCGCGGCGTGCGCGGGGCGGTCGACGTCCACCTCCACCAGATCACCGACGTGCCCGAGTTCTTCGTGGACATCGACCGGAGGCTCGCCTCCGAGATCGGCCTGACCGAGCAGCAGATCGCCAATTCCATGAACATCTCGCTGTCGGGCAGCTACCAGGTCCAGCCCAACTTCTGGGCCGACCCCAAGACGGGCATCCCCTACCAGCTCTGGGTGCAGACGCCCGAGTACCGCAACGACACGCTCACAGACATCAAGAACACCCCGCTGTTCGTCTCCTCCGACGCGACCGCCTCGGGCGGGGTGATGACGGTGTCGTCCGGCCAGCCCCCGCAGCCCGGCGTGCTGTCGCTTCTGTCCAGCGTGGCGAGCTTCCACCGCCAGCCCGAGCAGACGGTGGTCAACCACGTCAACACCCAGCCCACCTACGACATCCTGGCGAGCGCGCAGGAGCGCGACCTGGGCGCGATCAAGGCCGACATCCTCAAGATCGTCGCCGAGGAGCAGAAGAAGCTGCCCGCGCCCGACCGCATCACGGTGCGCGGCCAGATCGAGAGCATGGACGGCGCCTTCGCCAACCTGTCGCTGGGGCTCGCGATCGCGATGGTCGCGGTCTACCTGCTGATGGCGGTCAACTTCCAGAGCTGGGGCGACCCCTTCGTGATCATCCTGGCGCTGCCGATCGCCTTCTGCGGCATCCTGCTCAGCCTGTTCGTGACGGGCACCACCCTGTCCATCCCCTCGCTGTTCGGCGCTATCATGAGCGTGGGGGTGGCGTCCGCCAACTCCATCCTGCTCGTGACCTTCGCGCGCGAGCACCGGGAGGAAACGGGGTGCAGCGCGGCCGAGGCCGCGGTGGCGGCGGGCGAGACGCGGCTGCGGCCGGTGCTGATGACGGCGGGCGCCATGTTCGTGGGGCTGATCCCCATGGCCATCGGCATCGGCGAGGGGTCGGAACAGAACGCCGCGCTGGCCCGCGCCGTGCTGGGCGGCGTCGGCTTCGGGACCTGCGCGACGCTGGTGCTGGTTCCCTTCCTGTACGCGACGCTCCGGGCCGGGCGGTTCGAGACCGTGAGAGACTACCGATGAACAAGATCGTGGCACCCGACCGGTTCGCGGCCGCCCCCGGCGACAAGGGCTGGACCTGCGGGGCCCAGGTGGAGGCGCCCCTGCGCCCCGACGCCGAGGCCGCGGCGACCGCGCAGGACGCCCGACCCGCCGACCAGCCTCCGGCCGTGGGGCAGGGCGCCGAGGCCCGCCGGAGCGGAAGCCGGGACGGCGTGCGCCGCGACGCCGAGGGACGGGCTCGCGAGGGTGGCGACCAGACCGGGCCGCACCGGCCGGGCGAGAAGGCGGACGAGGCGCCGCCCCCGCCGCCGCCCGTGCTGCTGTTCGTGGTCGTGGGGCTGCTGCTCGCGGCGCTCGTGGCGTGGGGCGTGTTCTCCCACCTGCGCCGCAACAGCGACGCGGCCGACACCCAGGCCAAGACCGAGACGGCCGTGCCCGCCGTGCGCACCGCCGCCGCCAAGACGGAGGGCGGCCCCGTCCCCCTGACGCTGCCCGGGCAAACGGAGGCCTTCTACAGCGCCAGCATCTACCCGCGCGCCACGGGCTACGTCTCTTCGCGGCGCGTCGACATCGGCTCGCGGGTCAGCAAGGGCGACCTGCTCGTCCACATCGCGGCGCCCGACCTCGACCAGCAGCTCCAGCAGGCGGTGGCCCAGCTCGGCCAGGTCCAGGCCGCCGAGGCCCAGGCCCGCGCCCAGGTCACCCAGGCCGAGGCCAACCTGAACCTCGCCAAGGTCACGCTGGCCCGCACCGCCTCGCTCACCCAGCAGGGCTACGAGACGGTCCAGAACAAGGACAACCAGACCGCCAACCAGCTCAGCCAGCAGGCCTCCGTCGACACCGCCAAGGCGGGCGTGGACGTGGCGGCCGCCAACACCAAGGCGCAGCAGGCCAACATCGACCGCCTCAAGGCGTTGACCTCCTTCGAGGACGTCCTCGCCCCGTTCGACGGCGTGGTCACGACGCGCAACGTCGACCTGGGCGACCTGGTCAACGCCGACCAGGGCTCGGCCGCGCCCATGTTCAGCATCGCGCAGGACAGCGTGATCCGGGTCACGGTCCAGGTGCCGCAGAACCAGTCGGAGGGCGTCCGCGACGGGCTGGAGGCGAAAGTCGACCAGCCGCAGATGCCGGGCGTGGAGTTCGCGGGCAAGGTGACGCGCTCGTCCGTGGCGCTGATCTCGTCGTCCCGGACGCTCACCACCGAGGTCGACATCCCCAACCCGGACGGCAGGCTCCGCCCGGGCCTCTACGTCTACGTCACCCTGAGCATCCCGCGCCCGCATCCCGACGTGGTGGTGCCGGCCGAGGCGCTGATCTTCAACGACAAGGGCCTCCAGGTGGCGGCCGTCGAGGGCGACACGGTGCGGATGCATCAGGTCAAGGTATCGCGCGACTTCGGCAAGGCGGTCGAGCTCGGCGAGGGCCTGAAGGGGGGCGAGCAGATCGTGCTCAGCCCGCCCGCCACCCTCGTGGACGGCGGCAAGGTGAAGGCCACCAAGGCCGACGACGGCAAGAGCTCCCAGGCCCAGGGCGGCCAGGGCAGCGCCGGCGGTCAGGCGGGGGGCGGCGACGAGCAGAAGGCACAACCCGACCCGCAGCACAGGGGCTGACGGGCGCCCCCGCGGCCGGGGGCGGCGGGCCGGCTCCATCCCGCCGAGGTTCGGGCACCTTCGGGCAAAGGGGATCCGGTTCTGCCCTTCTCCCCGCGAGCGGGGCCAAGGACCGAAACGGCACCGGCCGCGTTAATCCGCGATCGGGATCCCGCGCGGGCGTCCCCGGGTTGATTTGCCCGGGAGCGCCCGTTACCCCTCGACCTGTCCGGCTTCGCGCCGGAACGAACGGTTTCGGGGGTTGGAACGCCGCACCATGACGAAGGCGCTCGAGTCGAGGCAGAGCACCGCGGCCCTGCGCCGGGTCGCGACCGCGGCGGCCCTGCTCGCCCTGTGCCCGCCGACCCTCGCGCGCGCCGTGCCGCTCCATCTCGCGCGCCTGCACCTCGCCCAGGCGCAGGAGCCCGCGCAAGCCGGCACTCCCGCGGCCCCGGTTCCGCCACCTTCCTCCCCCACCGTTCCGGCCGCACCGACTCAGGCCGGGACGCCCGCCACCGTGATCGACGGGCAGCAGGTGGAAAGCCTGCTCGGCAAGCCGGTGCAGAGCGCCAAGGGTGAGGACATGGGGCACATCGCCGACATCATCATCGACAAGACGGGCTCGATGCGGGCCGCGGTGATCGACTTCGGCGGGTTCCTGGGCGTCGGGTCGCGCAAGATCGCGGTGGACTGGAGCGTCCTCCACTTCTCCGGCGACGGCAAGTCCGACCGCGTCACGATCGACATCCCCCGCGACCAGCTGCGGGTGGCCCCCACCTACAAGGAGGGCGAGCAGGTCGTGGTGCTCGGCCGCCCCGCCGCCGCCAAGCCCGACCCGGCCCCCGCCGCCAAGTAGCGGGGTCGAGGTCCACCCGTGGGAGTGCCCCTCCGCAAGACGAGGGCCGACGCGTTCGAGCCCGGGCGGGACCGCGCCTGGGATCGGGCGCCGGCGCCCGCCGTTCCCCGCGGGTCCGAACACCCCGCCGCCTCGCGGCTGAGCCGCGCCGGCCTCGACGCCTTCGTGTTCTTCGTGGCCGACGTCCAGACCGGCTTCGGGCCCTTCCTGGCCGTCTACCTCACCACCCAGAAGTGGACGCAGACCGACGTCGGGCTGGTGCTCACGCTGACGGGGCTGGTCAGCCTGCTGGGCCAGATGCCCGCCGGGGCGCTGGTCGACCGCGTCAGGTCGATCCGGGCCGCGGCCGCGGTCGCGCTGGTGCTGATCGGGGTGGGAGCCTTCGCGCTCGCGGCGCTGCCGCTGTTCCCCGTCGTGCTCCTGTCGCGGCTGGTCCACGCGGGGGCGAGCTGCGTGCTCGGCCTGTCCATCACGGCGCTGAGCCTCAACCTCGCGGGCCACCGCGAGGTCGGCACCAGGCTCGGGCGCAACGCGTCCTTCGCCTCGATCGGCACCGGGCTGGCCGCGGCCGGCATGGGGGCCTGCGGCTACTACCTGTCGAACCGGGCCGTGTTCTTCATCGCGGCGGCGCTCGTCGTGCCGGCGCTCGGCGCGCTGTTCTGCATCCGGCCGCGCGACCTAGGCTCCCCGCGGCCCCGCGCTCCCGGGTCCGCACCGGGGGCGGGCCTGCTCGCGGGCGTGTCGCGCCTCGCCCGGGACCGGACCCTGCGCGTCTTCGTGGCCTGCATCGTGCTGTTCCACCTGGCCAACACGGCCATGCTGCCGCTCGCCGCCAGCATGCTGACCCTGCGCTCCCGCGAGGCCGCGACCGCCATGGTGGCGGCCGCCATCGTCGTGCCGCAGGTGATCGTCGCCGTTTTGTCGCCCCTGGTGGGGCAGGCCGCGCAGCGCTGGGGCCGGCGCCCCATCCTGATGGCCGGCTTCGCGGCGCTGCCGCTGCGGGGGCTGCTGTTCGCCCTCGTCGTGGACCCGCGGCTGCTCGTGGTGGTCCAGGCGCTCGACGGCGTGTCGGCCGCGGCGCTCGGCGTGCTGGTGCCGCTCACCGTGTCGGACCTGACGCGGCGGGGCGGCCCGTTCAACCTGGCCTTGGGGGCGCTGGGCTGCGCGGCCGGCATCGGGGCCGCGATCAGCACCACGGCCGTGGGCTCGCTCACCGACCGGTTCGGCAGCTACGCGGCCTTCCTGGCCATGACGCTGGTCGCGACGGCGGCCTTCGCGGTGCTGGCGCTGTTCATGCCCGAGACCGCGGCCGAGGGTTCAGACCCCGGGGCGCGGGACGGGCCGCCCCCGGCCGCGGGGCGCCGCGCACCCCGCCCGGTGGGGAACGGGGAAGGATTGTAACGACTTTTCAGTTCCGTAAGGCTATGAGACGGCTTCGGGCGCCGGCGTGCCGCGCGCCCGGGCCGGCACGGGGTTGGGGACGCCGCAGTCGAATGGAACGATACGCGCACCGTCCGATCGCGTTCTTCGCCCGCTACATCCTCCAGCGCCGGGTGGCGCACGGCGTCATCCTGGTCTCGGTGCTCGGCGCCGTCGGCTTCTCGGTCAGCACGCAGTACGCGATCAAGTTCCTGGTCGACACGCTGGGCCGCGGCCAGGACGCCCCCCAGGGCCCCTGGCTCGCCTTCACGGTGCTGATCTCCTTCGTCGCGGCCGACAACTTCCTGTGGCGGGTCGCGAGCTGGATCGGCTCCTACGCCTTCGTGAGCGTCACGGGCGACCTGCGCTCGGACCTGTTCCGGCACCTGACCGGCCACGCGCCGGGCTATTTCGCGGACCGGCTGCCGGGCGTGCTGTCGAGCCGCATCACGGCCACCTCCAACGCCGTGTTCACCATCGAGAACATGTTCGTGTGGAACGTGCTGCCGCCCTGCGCCGCGACCTTCGGGGCCATCGCCTACCTGACCACCGTCAGCGTCAGGATGGCGGGCGCGCTGGTGCTGATCGCGCTGGTCGTGATGGCGGTGATGTTCAAGATCGCGGCGGCCGGCAAGCCGCTCCACAACGACTTCGCCACCAAGGCCGCGGCGGTTGACGGCGAGATGGTGGACGTGATCGGCAACATGGCCCTGGTGAAGGCCTTCGGGGGCATCGCGCGCGAGCACCGGCGCTTCGAGCGCACGGTGGACCGGGAGATGCAGGCGCGCCGCAAGTCGCTCCAGTACCTGGAGAAGCTGCGCCTCCTCCACGCGGCCGTCGTGGTGGTGATGACCATGAGCCTGCTCTACTGGGCGCTGAGGCTCTGGCAGGCGCGGCAGGTGTCGGCGGGCGACGTGGTGCTGGTCACGACGCTCGGCCTGTCGGTGCTGAGCGCCACCCGCGACCTCGCGGTGGCCCTCGTCGACGTGACGCAGCACATGGCGCGGCTGTCGGAGGCGCTCTCCACCCTGCTCACCCCGCACGAGATGCAGGAACACCCCGGGGCCGCGACGCTGGTGCCGTCGGGGGCGCGCGTGACCTTCGACCGCGTCACCTTCGCCTACCCGCAGGGCAAGACCGTGTTCCGCGACCTGTCGCTCACCATCGAGCCCGGGCAGCGCGTGGGGCTCGTGGGGCCCTCGGGGGGCGGCAAGTCCACGCTGATCGCGCTGCTGCAGCGCTTCTACGACATCCAGGGCGGCCGCATCCTGATCGACGGGCAGGACGTGTCCCGCATCACGGAGGACAGCCTCAGGGGCGCGATGGCGATCGTGCCGCAGGACACGGCGCTGCTCAACCGCACGCTCGCCGAGAACATCCGCTACGGGCGCCCCGAGGCCAGCGACGAGGAGGTGTGGGAGGCGGCCATCAACGCGCGCTGCCGCCCCTTCATCGAGACGCTGCCCGAGGGGCTGGAAACCGTGGTGGGCAACCGGGGCCTGAAGCTGTCGGGCGGCCAGCGCCAGCGCATCGCGATCGCCCGCGCCTTCCTCAAGAACGCGCCCATCCTGCTGCTGGACGAGGCCACCAGCGCGCTCGACAGCGAGTCCGAGGAGGCGATCCGCCTGGCGCTCGAACGGCTCATGGAGAAGCGCACGGTGATCACCGTGGCTCACCGCCTGTCGACCTTGCGCGGCTTCGACCGCATCCTGGTGCTGCAGGGCGGCGAGCTCGTGCAGGACGGCCATCCCGACGACCTGATGGCCCAGGACGGGCCCTACAGCACCATGATCCAGATGGAGGTGAGCCGCCTCGCCCAGAAGGCGGCTTAAGGACCTCTCTCGGTAGGAGGTCGGGTCGGTCCAGCGGTCCTTTTCCGTGCCGGGCGCGTCGGGGTCTTGGCTCGATGCGACGGCATCGCGCCCGCGACCCCTCCTGCCCGACCCGAAAAAATCCTCGCCGGCCCTCAACCGCCTCCTACCGAGAGAGGTCCCAAGGCGGGGCGCTCACCGCCCCCTGAGCACCAGCCGGTCGTCCGACACCGAGAAGCTCGCGAGCTGGTTCAGGAAGCTCATGCCGAGCAGGTTCTCGCGCAGCGCGCCCGGGCGGGCCACCAGCACGGGGACGTCGCGCACCGTGACGGCCCCGATCGACAGCACCGGCAGCGCCGTCTCGGCCGTGAGCGCGTGGCCGTTGGCGGTCGACACGTCCACGTCGTAGGTGAGCGCCCTGGTGCGGATGCCGACCCGCGCCGCGTCCTCGGCGCGCAGCACCACCGCGGAGGCGCCCGTGTCGAAGATGAACTGGAGCCGCGCCGCGCCCACGCTGCCGCGCACCGTGAACTGCCCGCTGCCGTCGCGCACCACCGTGACCTCGCGCGCCCCCGTGTCGATCGGCGTGCCCGGAACCAGGGTCGCGACCACGCGCTCGGCCACGCGGTTCAGCTCGTAGCGGTAGGCGTAGCCCGTGACCGCCACGCAGAACGCGCCGACCCAGAAGCCCAGCGCCAGGAAGCCCGCCAGCACACGGCCGCGGAACAGCCGCGGGATGGCCAGCGCCAGCCACAGCGCGACCGCGCCGTAGAACAGCAGGCTGAACAGGTCGGCGTCGGTGAGGTCGCTCATGGCGGGACGGGGCGGCTCCGCGGGCCGGCGTCGAATCGGGCCGCCCGGGTGTGATGGTAAGCTAAGAACCCCCGCCCCGCGCGTCGACGGCCGCGACCATTAAGCTTCCGTCACCTTCCGGCCACAGCCGCGCCGGCAGGACCGCCATCAGCGCCAGCCGCTCGGCCTCGCCCATGGCGGCCCAGGCCGCGATCTCGGCCCCCGTGCGCCCGCAGCCGCGGCACAGGCCCGAGGCGGGGTCCAGCACGCAAAGGCGCACGCAGGGCGAGGAGGGCGGCACGGGGCCTCAGGGCGGGAAGGCGAGCAGCCCCAGCAGGAAGCCGATCTCGGCCGCCTGCTGGCACGCGCCCGCGACGTCGCCCGTGTGCCCGCCGATGTGGCGCGAGGCAAGCCCCACGACCCCCAGCGCCCCCGCCGTCCCCAGGAGAAGCCCCAGGGCCCCGTGCGCGGCGTCCAGGCTGGTCAGCGCCGGCAGGCCGAGGCCGATCGCCGCGGCGAGCGCGAAGCAGGGCAGGGCGCTGCCGCTGCTGGTTC